>JAGCBE010000250.1 GCA_017652345.1 Methanobrevibacter sp. | reverse complement strand
ACGTGTGAAAATATTTGACTTTTGTATAAAATTACGATATAATTATTATAGAAGGAAGGGAGATACGGGCGCAGTCAAATATTTGACAAGCTGGAAAGCTGGATTTGAGGAAGCTGGAAATTTTTTTAATTTAAGAACAAAATAAAATAAAAATTTTTAATCTCTCTACATATAAGCTGGAGGTGATACTATGAATTTTAAATTCACGTATCCAAACGCCAAAGAATTAGCTGGCGAATTGAAAGCTGTAAAAACAAATTATCATTTATCAAATAATTATTTGGCACAAGAAATTGGAACTTCCGCCGCGGTTGTGTCAAATTGGTTAAATTTTAAAACTTCAATTTCATCAAAGTATCACACAATTGTAGAAGATTTTATTGCGCGCACATGGCAGCCCGCATTAATTTTTATTACACCATTTGATAATTATATAAACGGATTATTTTTAAATGTTGGTGATAAATATGACCCATTCTATAGCTGGATTCATAATTCACATACATCAGAAGAAGCGAAAGAATATGATAATATATTAATTCAGTGCGAAAAAGCTGTTAATGAAGGCCGCGCAAAAATTTTAATAGTTGAATTATTTAAAGATTTAAATGAAGCCAGCACCCGCGGACGCATTGAAGAACAATTATATACAGTTGGCGCTATTAATCCAGAAGCACAAGTTCATATACTTGGGAATGGAAAGTGTATAACCTATCAAGCAAAGGTGTTTAAATATGAGAACTCTTGAAAAACGTGATACTTTTGCTTGGCAAGATATACAAAAATTAATTTGGGATAATGACCTAACTGATTACAATACTTTTCTTGTATTAAACGGCGGCACAGGTGTTGGAAAAACTTCCAGCGTAATGAGTCAAGTACAGGCAGAGCTGGAAAAAAAATTAAATAAAACACAATCTATGCTTGTAGTAGAAAGCCGCACAGCCACCGTAGACCAAATCAATACTCAATATACAGATGAAATTGAAAGAATTAATGGCATTGATGTTTGTCAACGCCTTGCTTTTATGCATAAAATTAATAAAGATACAATCAATTATGATTGGATAGTTATTGATGAATGTCACGGATTATTTAGTGAAGCTAGTTTCGCAGAAGATGCAGAATTTATAGCAAGCTGGATACGTAATACTCGAAAAAATACTCACGTCATATTTGTAACTGCAAATGATGAATATTTTGAAGAACTTTCGCGCAAATATTTCCCTGGTAACTTTAACTTTATTTATTTATTTCCCGATTTTACTCATTACGTTAGCCATACATATGTAAAAGAAATACAATTTATTAAAACTAATCGTGTTGATAATGTTTTATTATCATTATCAACAAAAATGAATGGACAAAAAGGAATTATTTTTTTAAAAAAAGCCAGTGATGTTAAAGACTGGTTTTTTCGTTTATTACATGAAAATAAACAAGTAGGTATGATAGTTTCCCAAGCTAATGAAACAGTCGCCTCTTTAACCACTTATCAAGCTAAGCAAGCCCAAGACGCCGCGATTAATATAAGTAATGGACAAACTGGATTAACAATGGCAGACTTGTGCGAACTCTATGATGCGGTTCGTATACGACAAGGAAAAGAAGGTATTAGAGAAGCAATTAACCACGAACGATTACCAGATGATATTGATATTTTGTTAGCTACAGACACCATTCAAGAAGGTATAAGTATTAAATCACCCATTCATTATATAGTTATTGAAGGCTATACAGAAGTTGAAGTGCGACAAAAATTAGGACGTTTTCGCGGTAATTTAGATTTATTATATATAATCTTTAATCCAAGTTCTGCGCGAAGTCAAACACTTGACAAATTAAAAATATTTGAACAATTACAACAATTATATAATGAAGGAAATCAAGTTGCTTTAGCTGAATTTTATGGCCGCCAGAAAGCCGCTAAATCTACAATTTCATTTTTAATTAAAAAAATTAATCCAGAAACTGGAATTTCATTTTATTATCCTAATACACCCGCCCGATTAAATACGGAGAATGAATTTCATTTATATACTCGCCTTATTAATAATACAGAAGAGACTGTGCGTTTAACCTATAGCTATCCCCTCTTAAACGGAATGCCGCAAATTTTAGATTATAATGAAGATGTGCGCAATTTCAATTTAGAATCACAAATAAAAGAAATTGCGACCAGATGGTGCGGAATTCCCCTTAAAGGGCCCGCGCAAGATGAGCTATTACAAGATTTTAAAAATGCCGGAATTACAGATAATCAACGGCATTCTATTGATACATTTAAAAAATGTATAGCTCAATTTGAATCTTATGGAATACCTTTAAAAGAAAAACAAGCTGGAAAAAAAGATTTAGAAACATGGCCCCAATATTTATCCAAGCCGCGCGAAAAATTTAAAATTATTATAGAGCCTTAATTATACGCAAAAATCGTAGTTATTAAGTAAAAGAGGCTT
>JAGCBE010000249.1 GCA_017652345.1 Methanobrevibacter sp. | reverse complement strand
TCCAACTGATTTAAGGAAATGGGAGTCACTTGCACCTAAGGTTGCAAGCCTTTTATTGTATGCCAATGTTTCTGCCTGCTTGTTTGAGTATCCGAAAATATACCTTGCATTTTTGGTTTCCACACCATCGACAACAAGGTTCTTGTCAACATTGCAGAAGAGGCCATGCCTATAATATGAAAATGGATGAGGTACAATAGCAAGTCCCCCTGCATCATGAATTCTATCTACAGTCTCTACAGCAGACAATCCCTTAGGAATGATTTCATCTACACCTAATCCTAAAATATGGCCTTTGTCAGATGATATCTCAATAGATGGAACTACAATGATGTTGCCGCCATAAGACCTTGCAAGTCTTGAACCTTCTATCTCATTATGATCACTGATTGCAATAGCATCTAGCCCTTTCTTTTCAGCTTCTATTAGAATGTCTATAACTTCTGAACGGGAATCGCCTGAATAAACACTATGGATATGTGGATCAAATTTCATATTATGCCTCGTCTATTGTATAAAATAAAATTGCTATTAATTAATATTATCAATTGTTATATTAGTATTAATCCATTATAAACTTTTTTTATATATCCATAAAATTAAAGACAATAGTTCACTGACACTTGAAAAAATTTGTAAAAAAATTTACTGTATATTCAAAAAAAGTTGCAAGGAAAAATGAAAAAGTAACTGGGAAATGATGAAATTTTAGAAAAAAATTACTGAATAAAGGATAAAAGTAACTGAAAAAATTAAAAAAATAAGGAAAAATGTATGTAAAAGTATAAGAAAAATAAAAATATTATAATTTATTTTAATTTTATTTTTATTTTATTTTTTTCTTAAGAATTCCATTGACTTTACAAGCCCAATAGTGCCGGTCATCATCACATCTCCACCTGGTGCAGCATGATAATAGTCAAGATTGGTGCCTTCAATCAATGCTCTTTTTGGACCTGCAACAATTACCTTTTCCAATTTGGAAATAGGATTCAATGCAAATGCGCCATGGCCTCCTTCACCATGGACATCCTCATGTTTAATTGTTCCGTCAGCAAGGGCTAAAACAAGCTCTTCAAGTCTCTGAGAGCTTAAATCTCTTGTGTGGTGCTCGAATACACCTTGTATTTTACCATCTTCAATAGACGCTACAGTAGTATGTCCATTGCCTATATCCATAACAACAAAGCTGTTTAGCTTTAGAACTTCCTTATCGTAGCATACTCCAGCGATTGATGCGAACTTGGTATCCATAAGAACCGGCTTGAACTGCGGATTCTCTTTAGCTAATGACTTGATGACAGATTGCATTCTTGTAAAGTATTCAGGGACTTCTTCAGCTTCCATTGCAAATGTTTCAGGTTCCATAGGTACTGGGAGCTTTTCCTTGATTTTCTCAAACCTGAAGTCCCTGTCCCCCATATCTTCACTGTATCCATGATCTTGAACAGCTACAATGAGCTCATCCACTTCCAAGTCAAGGTCAAATGAAGAGAATATATCGATTAAATGGTTTACATCCACATCCTTTAAGGATATCTTTGCATAATCGCAGTATTTTGAGTCGTTTTCATATGCATTATCCTCTGCTATTTCAAATCCATATGACTTTACCTGATCTATATTGTCACGGATTGTTCTTGCTGCCAAATCCTCGAAAGCAACCTTATATCCTTTTTCCATATGCTCAAGACATCTGTCCTTGATCTTTCCTCCACCCATGATGACTCCGTCAAAGTAAATGTCGCTTTCGCATTCGGATATCATTTGGCCGATAGTTAAATGAGGAGAGGGAATAACAAGTTTCATTGAATTTTCAATCTCTTTTTCACTGTCATACAATAAAATGTCTTCAGTGCCAGTTCCTACATCAATAGCTAAAATTTTCATAGTTTTCTATTTGTTTTAAAAATATTTAAATTTTTTACAAATCTTAAAAAAT
>JAGCBE010000248.1 GCA_017652345.1 Methanobrevibacter sp. | reverse complement strand
TGCTATCGGGGTGTTTATGTAGTTATTGAATGTTGTGAATTTGTTTACAAAATCCCAAACCTCTTTGTTGGAGGTGTGGAACACATGACAACCATATCTGTGAACTCGGTCACCACCATATCCATCTTCATCATAACAATTTCCCGCAATATGATTTCTTTTTTCAACCACCAAAACCGATTTTCCCTTTTTAATGAAATGATAAGCCAATGTAGCATTAAAAAGACCGGCTCCAACTAACAATATATCGTAATGTTCTTTCATAATTCACCTATAAATTTTGATTTATTTACCAATACCAAATTTATGTTTTAAAAATCTCTTAATTTTTAATTTTATATATTTTATTTTGTCTGAAAACTTTTTAATTTTTAATGTAGTTTCATCTGGTTCTAATGTTTTAACAGGTTGTATATCATTCATAGAGTTTATTATAGTATTTAATACAGAATTATTTTGTTTGGCTTCATTTAATAATTTTTCAGTTGCTTTTTTAATATCGTTAATAAAATCTTCGGCAAATAACATTACAGATTCTTGCTTTATATTGTTTAAAATTAAATGTACTTTTTGTAAATGTTTTAAATTTCTGTATTTGTTATCAGATTTATATCCGATAATAATACTTTTTTCATAAGCAAATCTAACCCCGTTTTTAATATAATTTGTGTTTATCATAGCAAGAGAGTGTGTAATCCCACATCTTAAAATATAATAAATTTGATTATTAAACAAAACTTCTTCATTAGTATTATTAAAAATTTTTAATCTTCTATTTTTATAATTTGGGTAAATGTATTCATTTATGAATTTAATATTACGGTTAGTTACTTTTAAATTTGGATAAATTAATTTTGCCAAAGTATCAATATAACTGCAACAGTTAAGAAATATCCACAAAGAATGGTGTTTATCTCCAAATAAAATATAATCTTTTTTAGGATTAACCAAATATTCCAATTCTTTCATTTTATCATTAAAGAATTTTTCTATTTTTTCTATATCATAAGTTTCAGATTTAAAATTTATTACTGGTATCATATCAATACTCCATAAGTTAAACAACTCAAATATAGAATAACCATAGATTTTCGTCAATCTATGGTTTTGTAAATTTTTGATTACTTATAAATTCCACCGTGCCAAGAACAAGCACCTTGTCTATGTTTGGCATAAGAAATTGTTCCATCATTACACAAACAACCATAAATTGAACAAGTTCCACTATTTATTTCAACATTTCCACTACCTTCACTATCATCCCCACTACCACCTGCGGCTGCAGCAAGAACAGCTAACATAATAATAGATGAAGAAACACCTGCAATAGCACCACCTTTTTCATAATCATCATCTCTAGTATAAGAATCACCAAACCAATGTAAATTAACCGTAATACCTGCTGAAACTTTCTTGGCAGAAACATAAGTATTCAAAGCGAACAAAACACCATTATTTGATTCTTTAGGTCCAGCAAGTAAACCTATTGTAGATTGAAAATAAGCACCCTTGCTATAAGTATCATAACCAATAGACCACCAAACCGGGTTTCTGTTTAAGTTCATACCCATAGAAATACCAATGTTGTGTGAATATGAATTATATGTTTTATATTCCGTGTAATATTCAGTATATGAATAAGTATATGGCTTATTATCAAATACACCATAATTTGTTTTTGTAACTACCCGTTGGGCATCTTCACCAATTGTATAATTTTGTTGTCTAAATGTATAATCCAAACCAATAGTGAAAACTTGGTCGTCACCCAAAATTAATGCAGGGCGAATCGTAGCAATATATTCTGGGTCAAGACTATAATCATAAGAATCAGTAAAAGGAATACCAATTCCAACACCACCACCAATAGTCACACCATAATTTACATCTGCAAAAACTAAGGTAGTGAGCATAGTCAAATAAATGATAAGTTTTTTCATATTGTTGTTTCCTCTTTGTTGTTTTGATATTCATAATATAGTAAGTTTAAACTTATTTGTCAAGTGTATATACTTATTTTTATGTAAATAATTTCTTTACAATATAAATACAATGATATGGAACACGAAGAATATACAGCAGAAAATTACCCTTCATTTGGGAAAAAATACAATGGCGAAAAAGCAATAATTTCATTGACGAGCTGGAAGGCTAGAATCAATACAGTTTCAAAAACATTGTTTAGTTTATTAAAACAGTGTCCTGGTTTTCATATTGTCTTGGTATTGAGCGAAGAAGAATTTCCGAAAATGATGGATGAATTGCCAGAGCATTTGAAAATGTTTGCTGAGAATGAACTTATTGAAATCTTGTGGGTGTATAAGAACTATAAATCATTTAAGAAAGTTTTGTTTACTATGGATAAGTATAGAACTGTTCCTGTTATTTCGGCAGATGATGATTGTATCTATACTTGTAATTATGCTCAAATGCTTTATGACGAATGGATTAAAAATCCAGAATGTAATATAACTAATGACGGTATGCCATATTATAAAAATAAAATGGCTTGGGGTAGAGGACCGAATACTTTATATTCATTAAAATTCAATTTTATATGTGATAAATTAAACATATTAAATGTTATTAAAACCATTAAATACTATGAAGATGATTCTTTTTATGGAACTATTTGTAAAAAATACAACATTAAATATATTGATTTACATAAAAAATCGTTCTATATATTTCATACAAAAATAAAACCATTACACGATTTATTAAATAATAAAAATTATATTACTTATTACAACAGGATTTTAAAATGTTTATAATTTCAAATGATTGTACTGGTGGACATTTATATAAACAATTAAATATAAAGCATAACCATCCATTTTTTTGGTGTGTAATTGAACCCAAAGATATGTTATTTTTGTGTACACATTTTAATGAAATAAATTTTAACAATATAGATGTTGATAAATCTTCAAAAACAAAAGAATGGTCTACGGCCAAAAATACATTTGATATAATTATAGAATCTAAATTGAGAATACATTATATTCACAATAAATTATCAATGACAGATAATATAGTTAGAAAAGTAGGTGGTGATTTGTATTATAGATATGCTTACAAATTAACTTATGATAACTATATAAAACGATTAAAAAGAATGCAACAATTAAACATTCCACCTAAATTTTTAATTACAGAAAATTTAAGTTTCGGTTATACGAAACAATGGTTAGAAAAAATTTGTTTAGAAACAAAAAATTCAGTAATAGCATTAACTAATACTGAACTTAAACATAACAATTTGGCAAAAATAATTAAAATTTCTGACAAAAACACATTAAATTATTCAAATGGTAGAACATTAGAAATTTGTAATGAAGTATTAAATAATAATGAATTTATGACCAGTATTGACTATGTTGTTTAAGCCACATCAATCCTCTATCTTTAAAAACAGAACCACCTTTAAAATGTAGCCAAAAATAATTATCTGGTGTTTCTTTAATTTTACATCCAGCTTTTATAAAATCTTCATATAGTGAAGCACCGGTATCGTATGTTAAGTTATCATTCACATAAAGTATGCGATTAAAGTCATAATAATTTATATTTAATTCTCTCATTTTTTTAACATTTATAAAACAACACCACGGTGCTATGGCTGGGCATTTATATGTTGTTCTTTTAAAACCATATAGAGCATAATCATTTTTAACAAATTCATCAAAGTATGGTTTAACTTGTTTTGTAAAAACTATATCACTATCTAATAATAACAGATAGTCAGTTTTTACCAAGTTCTTTATTGCCCAATCTAATGTTAAACAATGATGTGCAGAATTATAATTTCCAGCTGCTGGGTATTTAGATGGTTTTAATTGTTCCAATTCATTATAGTTATTGTTATCAAAATACACAATTTTTAAATCGTTGTAAGTTCCTTCAGTATAAACTTTTTTGGTTGAATTATCAACCACTATAAGTGAATTTTTATATTCAGGGAAAAATTTTTTTAATGATTTAGATAATGCGAAAATGTATTCTGGCGTATTAAAATTTACTGTTAAAATAGTTAAATTATCCATATCTAAACAACCTCTTATACTTTTCAAAAACTTCAGGATAACTTGTAATCACTGCATACATCCAATTATCTCTCTTCTCATATCCATTTGCTTCTTTTTGATGACTAAAAGCTACTATTCCAGTATTCTTACCTTTCTTTGGGTCTATATCTATACCCCAACCATACCACAAATGAAAAATTGGTATATCATAAAAAACAGTCCAAGGTTGAAACCAACATTCATCACTAATAGGAGAAGTCCTATTTCTAACTTCCTGATGTGATTCGTCTAAAATTTCTTTTGGATATAATTTAGAAGGTATCATTGACTGACCACACCATCTATTCCAGTTTACTTTAGGCTCTTTTTCAGGTAAAGAGTTTCCATATATAATTCTTTTACCATTATACTGATGCTTTGAATACTGGTTATAACAAACTATACAATTCGGAAATTTTGTATGAGTTTCCATAACTCTTTGAATTAAATCATCAGAATATCTAACATCATCATCAATCAAAAATACACAATCTTCGTCTGTAGTATATTTAAAAATTTCGTGTCTTTTGTGTACATAAGTATTTTTTTGTAACCAATGTAAAGTTACTTTATTATGATTTAACATAGCGAGTAAATCTGCAGGTAAATCTTTTTCTTTATTTGCAAATTCTTCTACTGATAACCATAAATGAATTTCGTCTGGTTTTCTTCTTTGATAGTTAAGTAACAAGTATATGGATTTACCCACATTACTTATTCTACCAGGATAACTGGTCATTGATACAATCACTCTTTCACTCATATCACACAATACCAAACTTATCTTTTAACCACCAAATAAATCTATTCCATAAACTAGGTTTATACATCGGCACTTGTTTCCAAGCCGCATCTGCCGTATTACCATTAACTTCGGGATTCGCACAAGTAGTGC
>JAGCBE010000247.1 GCA_017652345.1 Methanobrevibacter sp. | reverse complement strand
CAGCACTTTCCATTGTAACTTCGTAATCAGTATCATCTACTGTATTAAATACAGGTGGACGAGGAGTAACGTTATAATCTATAGAACGATCAATTGGGAACAATGATACTAATGATTTGTTAGAGAGTGGAATACCATAAGAACGAGCTGTAGCTGTACGAGTACCATCACCATCAAAAGCATCTTTCATAAAGGAATTACATCCTCTAGGGAAGAATACTACACGGTCTTGATTTGAAGCAGAAGCTGCGAAACCAGATACGTGAGGAAGGATACCATTTGTATCATTTTGGTAGATACCATTATTAACCAATCCAAAAACATTTTTAGACTGCAAATCACTAATAATAGCACTCATTTGGTCATCTATCAACCAACTAGTAGCGGTATTAGAAGCTACTTTACGATAACGAGTCTTATAATAACCATCAGTAGCAGAACTTGCATCATCTGCCCAATAAAGATTAGCACGAGCACCAAAAAGAACGTATGCACTCAATTGACCAAGAGTAATACTTGGAATAGATTGTGGAACCATTTTAACACCATTACGTGTGATTGGTTCTTGAGCAAGCATCTGTTCAAAGTTTGGAAAAACTTCGGCACATGGAACGAACTGGTTAAATGTTTTATATTTTACTCTACCAAAAGTAGGAGCTACCATTGGAGCTAAACGAATGAGGTTTTGAGCCTGCATTGTTGTTTTAGAGCCAGGAACCAACATTTTACATTGTGTAGGCTGAATTTCACCCCATGTAAAAGTTGTATTAACATCGTGTGACCAGTTAAAACGAGCACGTTTATAACCAGATTTGTTAATTTTAATTTTGGATTGTTTATTAGCTTTCATATATTATTCCTCTGTTGATTTTGTTTTCTTTGTGTATTTTCTAATAACTTTTTCAGCATTTACTGTTTTACTTGATAGGACTTTAGAATTTACTTCTTCAAGGTCAATACCAGCTTCAAGTTGATTTTTAAGGTCAAAAAGTTCTGGTTCTGGAAGAGTTTTCTCTGTTAAGTCAACCATAATTGTTTGAATTTCTCCACTTGGTAAAGTTGTTTCTTCTGGTTCATAAACAGTTTCACCAAATGCAGGAACATATTTTTGTCTTAATCTAAACGGCATATTATATTAATCCTTTTAATACATTGTTAAAATAATCTGTGATTTTTTTGTTTAATTTAGCTGTTTTATATTGTTGAAGTTCAAGATTCATATTACAGAAAGTATTTGCTCCAAGAATCATAGAACAGACGTTTTGAATTGCTTGCCATGTTTGATAATTTATTCTTTCATTTTCTTTTATATCCTCCAATGTTTGTGGTTCACGGTATCGTCTCATCCATTGCGTTACAGCATCGGAGAAACTGTTAATAATTTTACAATTTTGTCTTTTTATTCCAAAATAGCACATATAATATTGACCAAACACTCCAGATTCGAACACATCGAAACCAAGTAAATTATTAAGAGTATTCTTATAGCCAATAATAGCATCGCTACAACTATTTTCTTAGCCGAGGTCTAGATGAACAAAAAGCAAAAAGTTTTAGCGATGCTAGTATTGGCTATAAGAATACTCTTAATAATTTACTTGGTTTCGATGTGTTCGAATCTGGAGTGTTTGGTCAATATTATATGT
>JAGCBE010000246.1 GCA_017652345.1 Methanobrevibacter sp. | reverse complement strand
TGTCTTGACATCCACAAATGGAAGTGTATTCTCTACATGAGTGTAGAGGATAGAGGGTGTTTCTTTAGCGAGGTTCACTCCCTCTACACTTCTATTTGTTGCTATAATTATAATCGAAAATATTTTTCTGTCAAATTTTTATCGACTTTTTTTATGTTCTGATGGCATGGCGAGAACATATACTGGCTATTATTATCCCAATTGTTTTTTGGATATTATTAGTATGGATAGGTACTACTATATGAAGTTATATAAGAGATGCAAAAAAATGGAGAAATCATGAATCTCGAGAAAATAAATTTTGAAAGTCGAAATGAAAATTATATGAGGATATAGAAAAATTAGAAGAAGAAAAAGAATGATCTAATGCTATTATTGACGATTATATTGGTTATACATGAATATATCCACGAGAAATCTCAGAAAAATTAGAAAAGAGAAATAAAAGAAAAAAGAGGAAATAATTCCTCTTTTTCTTAATCTTCTATTCCCCACTCTGCTATTATCTCCTTTGCTATTTGCTTAGATTTTTTACCAGTCAATTCTTTGTAGTCTATTTTTGAATTATCTAGAGCTTTTTTGACTTCATCATATGTTCCATATCTTCATGCTAGAGCTTCTGCTAGATATTCAGATATAGATATTTTATCAGCTTCTTTCAGTCATTTATTTGTATCAGTAACGTATTCACTTACGATTTTTACTACTTTATCATTCGATATATTCTTATTCTGATTCAAATGATCTAGAGTATAATGTTCAGCTACTACATCATCTCATAGCATTTTTCATAGTTCCTTTACACTATCTCACATATCACTTAGAGTCATCATAGGATTTTTCTCAAAATATGTTTTTCAGATCCAGTCGTCTATTTCACTTTGAGGTTCTTCTCCATTCCAATTTTTCAGAAAATTTTTATAGTCAATTTTTCCTCCACGTAATTGTGTAAATAATTCATCATTCGTATAGGTTTTTTCATCCTTATTACTTGTAGATTTTGTAGTTGTACTGCTTTTACTTCATGCACTTGGATCATAGTATCCAGTCACGTTAGACTGTTTATATGTATGATATCTCAGTCATGTATCTTCATTACTTTCTAGTACTGTAATAGTACCATTTTTATTATTTATATCTGTCACGATTGCTACATGTCAGTATTTATCTCATGCAGGAGTTCATGTACTATTCCATACTGCTATACTTCATACTTTTGGTCATGCTCATGGAGTGATACTATTTAGTTTAGTTGCTTTATCATTATCATATTGAAACTTTATTCCTAGACTAGATAGATAGTCATTTACTACTGTTCCACATCATCATGATCTAATTTTTGCGTGATTTGCTATTTTATCCTGTATTGAATCTATGTAGCTTGTCATTCATCATTGCATACTAGATTCTGAGATAGGATTTTGAGCATTTAGTTTATAGTAGTCATAATTTAGTTGGTCATTTTTATAGCTTAGATTAGCTTCATCCATTTTTTGATCCCATAGAGCTTTACTTTCTTGAAGTTTGAGTTGTCTTTCTTTATAATCTCTCTCCCATGCAGTAGCTTCTTGCTCTACCTGAGCTTCATATACTCCTTTGTAGTAATTGTACTGATTCATGAGATTATCTCTCTGTTTGTATAATTTTTTACTCCTATTATTTATGTAGTTCTGGATCATATACTCTGGCACATTTTCTCCCATACTTTTTGATAGTTGTCTTCTTGCATCTTCTGCTAGATTTCCTATTGTCTGATCCAGTTGATTTATCTGAGCTTGGTAATAGCTCATTTTTTCAGCATAGTTTATTATTCACTGATTTTGAGATAGAGCAGTATCTAAATCCATTCTTGCGTTTGCATCTAGTCCAGCATTTGCTACGGTTTCGTTTAGATAGTTATTTATAGAGTTTCCTGTCTGGTCTTGTAGATTTGTATTTCCATCTGTAAAATTTCCACTCGCTATCATGTTTATCTGATCTAGAGCTTCCTGCTTTTTCTGATACTCTTGAAGCATCTGATATTTTTCTGGATTATAAGTCTGTAGATCTCTCATAGCTTGTCAGCCAGCTAGTATGCTTCATGATTTTATATTACTTGCTAATTGGTCTACTGTTAGAGCGTTTATTCTCTCATATTGCTTTAGTCTAGCTTCAGCTTGTAGCCATTCAGTAGAGTTGTGATCATATGGAGCAGTATCTGCTCATGTTATCATCTTACCAAAAAGCTCCGTAGTACTTCCTTGTAAAAATGTATTTACATTTACATTTTGTCCT
Source organism: Methanobrevibacter sp. (assembly GCA_017652345.1). The sequence goes on along the minus strand of JAGCBE010000246.1, from coordinate 3,334 downwards.
TTTGGTTCTTCTTTTTGAGTATCTACTACTTCCTCCTTTGTTATTTCTTCGTCCTTAAATTTATCAGTAAGTCATCCAAATTCAGATGGAGTTGCGTTTGCTTGTAGATCTTCTTCAGGAGCTGGTTCTTCTATTTTATTTACATTTACTCTTTTTTGTACTACTACATCTTTTTGACTATCAGTATCTACTGGTGTTGTAGTTTTTTCTGGTAATTGCCTTACATTGCGAGAAGTATCCATTCTTTTCCCTTTAGTTTGTTCCTCATTAGGTTCTTCTTTAATAGGTAATCCAGCCATTGCTCCTGTTCATACCTGAGCATTTAATCTTCATTGTTTTTCATTATCTGCAAAATAGAAATTTCCTCCAGTTTCTCATCCTCCTAGAGTATCCTCTATTTTTCATGTAGATAATTTTGCTCATTGCGTTTGTGTGGATCATTGGTCGTCTATCCTATCTCCTAATCTTCCACCACTTTGTAAAGAAAGTTTTTTTCCTTGTTTTTTGTCTTCTGCCATCTTTTTATTATTTTATGGACTAAAAGTAATTAGTTTTATTCTTCACATCATACTCCATTAGCAATCCACGTAATACAGGACTTGCATCGTCTTCATCCCCTCTAGTTATTACCACTTTATATTCTATTACTTGTCGATCCTGCATGAAGCTCCAATCTCCAGCATTATCGAACCAGTGTACACATGTTCCTATACTGTATCATCAGCCACTTGTTTGACTTCCAAAATCTGCATCATCCTGAGTTATCTGAGCTATATGTACCCACGCATCATCATTCATACTATTTCGTTCTCTATTTCAGCATACGTATATATCTATTGTACCATTATCATCAGTCAGATTATTCATTTCGAATTGTACCATCCATCTTACTAGATTTTTTGTAAATTCTCCACCGTATTCAGTTTCGATAGCTCTAGATATTAGAGTTCCTTGCTCTGCATATCATGCAGGATTTGCAGTATCGTATATTCTAGCACAGTATTCTCCATCATCATAACTAGCAAATATGAAATCTTTCGCTACTGCTAGTCACTTTGGAGTTTTATTGTCACTTTCATCATGAAATTTCCATCTGAGATTTGCTACAGGCATTTTTTTGACATCATACCAGTTTAGTTCCCATATTCATTCCACATCTGCAATATATGCACGTTGCTCATATCGAGCCATATCTTCACTACATGGTCACGTAAAGAATCCTAGTTTATGTTGTACATCTAGTGGACTTAGTCCAGCTCTGTGACTTCTCATTACTGGATATGTATCATATCCTATTACTTCTCTTAGACTTACATTATTATTACTTCCATCATATGTTGTCACGATCATTTCCTTTGTCATATGTGGATATACTCTGTTTACTCTTGTATTAGGTAATTCTACACTTTTCATCAGTCCACTATCTTCCATATCAAAAATTCATGGATAGTAGTGAATTTTTGTATTACCTGCTCCATCTCTTAGGAAAATTTCTACGTAGTCAGCCTTTGGAGAGATATCAAATATTGTTGTATCAGCATCATATATCTTTACTATTTTCCATCATTCAGTATGTACATCTCCATATGTTGGACTTTGAGAAGTAGCTCATGTATCATCTGCTGGATTATATGCTCGTAGAATATTTCAGTTTCCTACTAGCATCATAGAATTATTAAAATTACATATACAGCTACAGTAGTTAGGAGTATTTATTCATAGTACGATAGTAGGAGTATTAGGAAATATATTTTCCCAGTTTCATGTTGTATCTGTTGGTACGTATACCTTTTGACTTCATGCACTTATTGGATATGCAAAAATAGCTCAAAATCTATCACTCAGACTAGCTATCACATTTACATATCATGCAAATATTGTAGCATCAAATGGTGTCATACTATTACTTACAGATCCTATAGTTGTTCAGTTAGGTCGATTTTCTGGAGTGACTTTTTGTACACTTCATGTAGTAGGTATTCTAATTATATAATCTCATCCACTTACTAGTTTACATGATTTATAGCTTGTAGATTTTCTCCATGCAGTAGTCAGTTTTATACCTCTAGGATCATCAAATACATTTAGATTCTCAGCATATTGAAAACTCCCAGCCATTCCTACAAATGGATCATCAGTAATTCCTTTTTGTCGAGTTCTCTCTCTAATTATTCCATCAGGTAAACTCATTATTGTAATGGTCTAGTATCTAAAAATACTTCTTTTACAGGTCTACTATCTCTAGTATTCAGCATTCCTAGAGCAGTCAAAATTTCTTTTTCCCACATTTCATATTCCACCTGAGCATTTGCTCTATCTGTTTCATGTCGTTTTAATCTAAAATCTAGATACATATCTAGCGTATCTATTAGATAGAATGGTAAGTTTATTTCAGATTCTTTTGTAGTTCCATCTATATCTTCTTCCCAGTAATTATAGCGTAGTTTTATTCCATTAGTAATTCATATCTTTGGAGTTGGAAATATTACAATCTGATTTTTTCACAAAAATTCAAATCTAGGTTTACATTGTGGCTGTCTACTCCACTTTCTATCACTAAATTCTTCAGCCATTACCTGCTCACATACATGATATACAGGTAGATTAGTACGTGGATCTAGCTTGTATGCTACTTCCAGTTGTATTACTGATACAAAATCTTTGAATCCTCCAGTTGGACGAGTATCAGTAGTACCCATTGGTAAAGTATACACATTCTGTCCAGCTACTGTATTTATTCAGATCTGGTCACTAAATAGATTATTTCTTCAGATACTGATTAGCTTTTTCTTTAGCTCATTGTATCATTCTTTCATCCAGATAGCTCCTAGAGAGTCAGATATTTGTTTTCCTGATCTTGTTCTAGAAGTTCTCCATTCATCAAATCTCATGGACATTGTTGTAGCTGGCATGATTTATATTTTTATGAATAAAATCTTTTAATATCCTCCTCTCCTAATAGGAGAGGGTAGGGAGAGGTTTTTTCCTGATAATACGAGATAAAGAGGTAGATTTCTCCACCTCTTTAGGTTCTTACTACCAAGCGTAAGATAGAGTACTTGCAGATTCAATTCTTACAAGAGCGTCTTGTTGCAAGATAATTGAAGCAATAGCCATTTTCCATCCAACGATAGAGAATAATCCTAATGGATTATAGCTATCCTTGTTATTTCTAGAAATGAATGTTGTTTCATATGCTTGCAATTGAGAAGTTCCATAAGCTCCCTCTCCAAATACGTATGTTGGATATACAGTCACAGTTGAAGTGAAAGTCTGTACGAAAGAACTTTCGATAATTCTTACACCCATTAATGTACCGATTTCTCCAGCTACG
>JAGCBE010000245.1 GCA_017652345.1 Methanobrevibacter sp. | reverse complement strand
GACCGCAATTTAGAAAAAGGAAGAAACCAAATAAAATCCATGTATATTAAAGCGACAATGGGTTCAGTAGTGAGGGTGATTTAAGATGGCTCACGTTGCTGAATGGAAAAAAGAAGAAGTTAATGAACTTAAAGGTTTAATCGAATCTGCAGAAGTTGTAGGTATTGTTAACTTATTAAACATTCCTGCTAGACAATTACAAGAAATGAGAAAAACTCTTGCAGGAAAAGCAACTATCAGATTATCTAAAATTAACCTTATGAAATTAGCTTTAGAAGATTGTGATGCTGAGAAAGCTAACATTACTGGGCTTTCTGATTTTATGGAAGGTCAACCTGCACTTGTATGTACTGACATGAATCCTTTCAGATTGTACAAAATATTAGAAGACAGTAAAACTTCCGCTCCTGCAAAAGCTGGGGCAACTGCTCCTGAAGATATTGTTGTACCTGCTGGAGACACTGGATTCCCACCAGGTCCGTTCCTTGGTGACTTACAACAAATAGGTGTACCTGCTAAAATCGACAAAGGAAAAATTGTAGTTTCTAAAGATACTGTTGTAGTAGAAGCTGGAGAAGAAGTTTCTAAACAAGTAGCAGCTGCTTTAACCAGAATGGATATCAAACCTATGGAAGTAGGTATGGATCTTAAAGCTGTATATGAAGAAGGTTCTATCTTTAAAGCAGATGTATTAGCTATTGATGAAGAAGAAACTATTGCAGATATTCAAACTGCATTCACTAAAGCATTTAACTTATCTGTATTTAGTGCTTTCCCAACTAGCCAAACTATTTCAACTATTATCAGTACTGCTCATACCAAAGCATATAATGTTGCTATTGAAGCAGCTATTCCAACAGACAAAACTTCTGATATGTTAATTGCACTTGCAAACGCTAAGATGTTAGCATTAGCTGGTGAATTATCTTCTGATGCAATCGATGACGAAATCGCTAATAAATTAGCAAATGTTGCAGTAGCAGCAGCTCCTGTCGTTGAAGAAGCTGAAGAAGAAGAGGAAGAGGAAGTCGAAGAGGAAGAAGATAAAAGTGAAGAAACTGCAGCACTTGGATTAGGTGCTTTGTTCGGTTAGATAAAATTTAAAATTTATACTTTTTAATTTAAAAAAACACAAGATTCAATATAAAAAACTAATATGTATTGGATTTTTAAAAAATAAATTATTATAACAAAAAACGGTGATAACATGGAATATATTTATGCGGCAATGATTTTGCACACCACAGAACAAGATATTAATGAAGAAAATGTAACTAAAATCTTAGAAGCAGCTGGCGCTGATGTAGATGAATCCAGAGTAAAAGCTTTAATCGCAGCATTAGAAGATGTTGATATTGAAGAAGCTATGGAAACTACCGCTATGGCAGCAGCTCCTGCAGCAGCAGCTCCTGCAGCTGAAGCAGAAGCAGAAGAAACCGCACCTGCCGCCGAAGAACCGGCTGCCGAAGCGGAAACTGCCCCTGCTCAATAAATTTTAGAGGGAAAAAGACACTTAGTAACCGCTTCACCTGAAGCGGTTTTTTTTATTTTATTTTAAAAACTTTCACAAATTAACAAAAT
>JAGCBE010000244.1 GCA_017652345.1 Methanobrevibacter sp. | reverse complement strand
TATTTCATCAAGGCCTTGTCCTTATTCACCTGACCAATGGCTGTTCCGGAAATTATTATCTCATTTGCCTCGTTTGTGTCGCCACCTATAAGAGGAATATTGTAATTGTCACAGGCCCTAATGACGTCGCATATCAAATCATCAAAGTCATCCAACAGCATGTCTTTAGGAATGGCTATGTTCAATAAGAATCCAATGTTATCTGCACCCATGCTGGCAAGGTCGCTTACATTGACTACAACTGACTTGTATCCCATTTGAAAATAAGTCATGCCTTTTGGGAAGTGGCTTGATTGAATCAGCATGTCTGTTGTAGTGACCAAATAGCTATTGTCATCTATGTCAATGCTTGTAAGTGCAGAATCGTCTCCTATTGATGTTGCAAAATTGGAAATGTCATTGTCAAATCCGTAAATGGAGCATGTTTTGGATTTTTCTATGATTCTTTCTATAAGGCCTTTCTCACCAATTTCAGAGACTTTTATTTGGCTTGATTTCATATGAAGATATTTGATTTTTTTAATATAAAAAATATATTCTTAAATCATGAAAATTATTAAAAAAAGATTATTAAAAATTAGAAAATTAAACTCTTAAACTGTTTTTTCATGCATATGCACAAATCGTCTCCTTCAAAGATACCGAAATTATCGATTATTTCATAATCCAGTTTCCTGTATAGATTGATTGCTGCCTCGTTACTCTTGCCTGTTTCGATAACAGAGTACTTGAAGTTCTCTTCCATAGCCAATTTCTCAAGCTGCTTTATAAGCTTGTATGCAATTCCTTTTCTTCTGTATCTCTTTTTGACATAGACCCTTCTGATTTCAATTGTGTCCTTGTCAATCAATCTGAAGCTTGCACAAGCAATCGGCTTTCCCCAATTCAAGGCAAGGATTACGATATGTGGATCTGTCAAGGCATTGTAGTCCAAATATCTTTCAACAACATCCCCAAGCTTGAAAAAGTATTCATTGTCCAGTTCCCTTGTAAGCTCAATGAACCTTTCATCCTTTTCATTTGTAATGACTGATTCCATTATTATCACTTCATCATTTCTTTAATTCTGTAGTGTTTCCCACCTTGGCAAGTTCCTTTTCCCAAACTCCAGGATTTTCACTAACAAAGCTTTCAAATAGCTCCTTGCATCTTGAATCGTTTAGAACGATGATTTCAACATCATTGTCTTTCAATAGATTCTCAGCACCCATCAAGGTTGTGTTGTCACCTATAACCACTTTTGGAATATTGTATAAGAGCACAGCTCCAGAACACATTGGGCAAGGTGAAAGGGTTGTGTAAAGTGTGCATTTTCTATAATCGTCATAATCAAGGCCCTTTGCATTTTCAATTGCATCCATTTCACCATGAAGAATTACTGAATCGTTCTGTATGAGTCTGTTATGGCCTCTGGATATTACTTCATCATCCTTGACAAGGACTGCACCAATAGGTATTCCACCCTCAGACAATGATATTTCGGCCTCCTTGATTGCTTCATCCATAAACTTCTTATGCATAAGATACCTCTAGCAGTGTTTAAAAAATTGAAAATCATTTATTATTATGTTTAATATTATTATGTTTAAAAAAAGAAGGATAATAATTTTACTAAAGTGTTTGAAAAAAAGAAAAAAAGAAGAAGATTAAAGAATCTATCTAAAGAGCATCTTTAACCATATCTTCAAGGATTTCGATTAAGATGTCATCATCACAGATTGGGTCTGGGTACAATATTTCCCCTTCAAATTCCATTTTCACATCATCATGGCCATGATGATGGTGATGATGTCCATGAGAATGACTATGGCCGTGATCATGGTCATGAGTGTGTTCATGGTCGTGATCATGATGATGGTGATGGTGATGGCCACTTCCATCATCTTCAATGAATCCTAAAATGGTTGGAATGTCTCTTGTAGTGTGTGCTCCAGGAGCGATGAACACTGGAACCACTACCAATCTGTCCACTTCATTCTCGCTTGTAAGCTTGTTGATTGAAGTAGGAATATTAGGGTCTACAAGTTCCATGAATCCAAAGTCACATGGATAATCGGTTTGAGCTTCAAATTGTCCGAATAGGTCTGTAATGAATTCCTTGCTGTAATTCAATCTGCTGCCGTGGACCACCAATAAGACTCCGGTCTTTGCATCATCGTCAAGCTCTGATTCCTCAAGTGCAGTGGAAATCTTATTGTTTATGATATCTAAAAGTTTTGGATTAGGGCCTATTGGACCTAATAAGTCTAATTCCCCATCAAAGTCCACTTCTTCAAGACCGACAAGATAATGACCTTCAGGATAATTGCCGTCTGGCTGTCTTGGATCTACTTCCTTAGGTTCAAGACCAAGAATGATAGGAATGTCAATGTTAGTGTGAATTCCTGCAGCTAAAAATACAGGAGTGGCTATAATGCGTTTTAAATTAGGATTGCGTTCTTTCAATATTTCAATTGCCTGTGGCAAGTTTGGCTTTGCCACTTTCATGTAGCCTACTTCAGCATCAAATTCTGTCTTTGCCTTGAATTTAGCGCATATATCTTTAAACACTTCTTCTGCATATGGTAAAGTACTTCCATGACTTAATAACAATACAGCAGTATCTTCATAACTCATAATAATCACATATAAATATTATCAATATATTCCATATTCCATGATTAGTAATACTCTAATAAAACCATCATAAAATTGAAAATTCCTCGTGAATTTTACTTAAATTGTTTTATACTATAAATTATTGCTTTATAGTTAATAAACTTTGTTAATAATTAATTAAATTAAAATTAAGATAATTTCTAAGTAATAATATTTTAAGAAAAACATTAAAAAAAGTATTACTATAGATTCATAAAAAATAAAATAGCTAAAGAGCTATTTTAAAAACAATTTATTTTACAATCTTAAATTTGAATCCGTATGAAATTACACCATCAGGGCCATCTTCACGAATCTTTCTGAAGACCATTTCCACTGGGTCTCCGATTTGAATATCATCAACATCTGCGTCAACGATTTGTGCAGTTACTTTTGCACCTTCTTCAAGCTCAATGATAGCTACAGCATAAGGAGCTATTTTCTTAAAGTCAGAAGTAGGTGTTCTAATTACAGAATAAGTAAATATTTTTCCTTTTCCTGAAAATTGGATATCTTCGATGTTTCCTTTTCTTCTACAATCAGGACAGATAACTCTTTGTGGGAAAAACACTTGACCACAAGTAGTACATTTGGATCCAACAAGGTTATATCTTTGCTGGATGTGACGCCAGGTTCTTACAGTATCAGACATTGAATTCCTCCTAATATAATAAGCATGTAAAAATGATTAAAAATTCACGATTTTTGTTTTTAGTTTTTATTTATTTATTAATTTTTTAGTTAATAAATATTATCTTTACATATAATACTATTTTATTTATAATTCATCTATAATACAGTTTTAAGTTAAAGGGCTTATCCTTTACCAAATAAAGTCTTTAATTAACAATAAATTATAGCAAAAATGAAAAATTATAATCAAAAAGAAATTTACACTCTTTTTATTAAATTATAATGATTTTAAAAGGTTAAAATTGAAATTGAGAAAGATTTAAATATTATTTTTAATAATAAATCCATCAATGAAGATTAACAATAAAAATAAAGAATATACAGAGGATAAAAAACTTGAAAATGTCCCTATAAAAAAGAAATTTTTAGATGATGAGAAAGGGAATTTTTCAATTATCATGACAAGCTTGATTCTCATTGGCTTCCTGTTATTGTCAATGATCGTCTTAAATTCTGCAATTAATGAGAGGTGTGAAAACAAAGAGATGATTTCCTCCAATAATTACCAATACATTGTAAATGACTATATAAGAAACATTCCGCTTATTGAACATGAGGCCTTGGAAGAGCTAAGCGAAGAGGTTATTAAAAACAAAAGGCCATGTTTGGATTCCAAAAGGGACTTGAAGGAAATCATTGATGAAAAGCTGAATGTAAAAAATCAGGAATACTATGATAACTACAATATCCAAATCAATTCATCATTGATAGCTATTGAAAATACAACAAATCCATTCTCATACAAATTCAAGACCTATGTCTTTTGCATGAAAGGGGATTATTCATTTGAAAGGATTGTATCATCTGATGTGGATTGCATCAATTTAAAGGATCCTGTTCCTCTTCTTTACTTGAAAGATCATCCTGGCCTTTCCTACAACGACAGCTCTTACAGTTATGGAGAGTCCTTGTCAGAATTCTTAAGGAAAAAGGATGTTGGGAATTACTCTTGTTATATCAACGCCAACTCTCCCTTGATTATAAGGAAATGTCCATATGACCCTTACAAGCATCATGGGGATGACAATGGAAAGGTTATGAAAAACTGCAGGGACAATGGATATTATCATGAAAGCAGAGATGGGGCATGTTATCTATGCAGACTTGAAGGTAAATGTGGATGTGAGCATTACGGCTTTGAAACATTTATAAATCCTCAAAAGACAAATGAAACTGACCGTGTGTCAGCATGCGGATCAGACCATGTCATATTCAGTGATGACATTTATTCAGGACTTGAAGTCATCTACAACAGTGAAAATGGATTGAATGAGATTCTGTATCTTGACCCACATGGCCATAAGGTGAAGTATGGAATGAGTGGCTTTTAGGTGATCAATTATG
>JAGCBE010000243.1 GCA_017652345.1 Methanobrevibacter sp. | reverse complement strand
ACGATCTAACAACTTTACACAATTTGACATATTTAACGATTTTAACGATCCGACACACTTAACAAGTCCGACACAAACAAAATTTTGTTATTGACATTTTGTCTATACTGTGGTATCTTGAGATTGTCAAGTAAAAGTTAGGGGGTGTCAATAAAATGTCAAGAAAAAGAAGATTAGTTGCAAAAAAGGTAACACCTAAAACTGTATTATCACGTAAAGCATCAAAAGTAAATCAACGTTTAACAATGTTAAAAAGGGCAGGTTTTAAAAGTGGTACATGGGCAAGTAGAAAATTAATTGACCGTTTAAGTGGTGATTTGTTAAAAGTAGTTGACGAAAAAACAGGTAAAATTGATATTAAATCACATTTAAAGGCATCACAACGCAGGATGATTAATAAAGTATTAGATAACTTTTTAAAGAGTGAAACATCAACACCTAAGGGAATAAATGATGTTAGGGAACGTACTATAAAATCACTTGCAAAAACAATGGGTGATCCTGAAAAACCTATGAGTTATGAAGATGCAGAAACACTTTATAATATGTTAGGTGATAAAGACTTTACATTTTTCAGTGATAAATATACTGCATCTGAAGTATGGGCTTTAATAGAAACTGCTATTGAGGAAAATGATTCACAGGTAGACTTTTTGATGCGTTTTCAAGTACATTTAACTGAAATAAATGATGATGACTTGTTAGAACGTGCTACAAGATTATATGAAAAATTTGTAATATAGATTTGAGGTGTTATCGTGATATATTGGACAAAATATAGAAGTCATGTGTCTGATATAAGAGGTAAAAACAAAAAATTTGATAATACTATTTACACCTTTGATATTGAAACTACAAGTTATTTTGAATTAAACGGTAGAGTATATCCACCATTAGAATATGATAAATTAAGTGATGATGAAAAACATGATGCAATTAAAAAAAGTTGTATGTACGTGTGGCAATTTGGAATAAATGACACCGTATATTACGGTAGAACATGGCAAGAATTTCAAGAGTTTTTAAAACGTGTAGAAATGAACGCACCTTATAAAAAGATAATATTTGTACACAATTTAGCATTTGAATTTCAGTATTTAAAAAGTTATTTCAGTTTTAGTGAAGTAGTTGCAAGAAAAAGTCATAAAGTTATGAGTGCAATATTATCTGATTATAATATAACATTTAAATGTAGTTATTTTATGTCAAATGTAGGTTTAGAAAAACTTTCAAGTGTTTATAACTTACCTGTTGAAAAACAAGTAGGAAATTTAGATTATTCTAAGTTAAGACACTCTGAAACTGAACTTACTGAACAAGAATTGAAATATTGTGAATATGACTGTTTAGTTGTTTATTATTACATATTAAGAGAATTAGAAGTATATGAAACAGTAAATAAAATACCGAACACATCTACAGGTCATGTAAGGCGTGAATTTAGTGAACTTGTAATGAAAGACTATAGATATAAAAGTAAAGTAAGGCGTGCAATAAATACAGATCCACATGTTTATAATTTAATGGTACAGGCATTTGCAGGTGGTTATACACATGCTAATTATATGTACACTGATGAAATAATAAGAAATGTTGATTCATATGATGAAACAAGTGCATATCCTTATGTAATGACCACCTATAAATATCCATCAACAGAATTTAGAAAATCATTAGTAAAAAATGTTAGTCAGATGTCAAGTAAATTAGCATATATACTTGTAGTAAAATTAAAAAATGTTAGAAGTAAATATTATAACAATTTTCTTTCAAGTAGTAAGTGCAGACATATTAAAGGTGGTAAATATGATAATGGTAGAATTATTGAGTGTGATGAACTTGAAACAACTTTAACTGATATTGATTTTAAATTAATATTAGATGCATATAAATGTGAATATGAAATAATTGAAAGTTATTTCTCAATTTATGCATATTTACCTAAACAGTTTATTAAATTTATTTTAGATAAATATGTAATTAAAACTGAATATAAAGATCTTGAAGGTAAAGAGTTAGAATATCAGTTAGAGAAAGCAAAATTCAATGCACTTTATGGTATGAGTGTTACTAACACCATCAGGGATAATGTAATATTTGATGATGACACTAAGTTATTTAGTGAAGTGGAACTTACAAATGATGAAATTATTGAAAAATTAAACGCAGAAAAAAAGAAAGCATTTTTATCATTTGCATACGGTGTATGGGTAACTGCATACGCAAGAAATAATTTAATACGTAGGGTAATGGACTTGGATGAATATGTTATTTATTGTGATACTGATTCAATTAAACTTGCTAGAGGGTATGATAAAACTGTTATTGAAAAATACAATGAGTCAGTTGTTGAAAGAATAAATAATGTATCTGAAATGTTAGGTTTTGATAAAAGTTTATTTGCACCTAAAGATATAAAAGGTAATGAACACATGTTAGGACTGTTTGAACATGAACATTTAAAAGGATATAGTGAGGGTGTAACATATGATGAATTTATAACGCAGGGTGCAAAAAAATATGCATTTAAAAAAGGTGATAAAATTAGTATAACAGTTGCAGGTGTACCTAAAAAAGCAGGTGCAAGTTTAAAAACATTAAATGATTTTAGGGATGGTTATGTTTTTACATTTAAAGATACAGAAAAAAGTTTACTATTTTATGTAGAAAATCAATCACCCACATTATTAACCGATTATTTAGGTAAAGAATATTTAGTAACAGATATTTCAGGTGCTTGTTTGTTACCGAACACATATACATTAGATAAAGCACTTGACTATACTAATTTAATAAGTGATTCTTCTAGTAAAAGAAGTATGTTTAAAGAAAGTGAGGAAATAATATGAAAGAAATGACACGTAAAGAAAAATTTAAAGTAATTAAACGTTTTAGAAAATTAAGTTTAAAAAGTGTTTGTGAACGTGCAGGGGTGTCAAGACAATCAGTCTATATGGAAACATTATCTGATAAAAATTTAGATAAGATAATAGATATTATAGTTGAGGATGTAACAAGATTATGGGAAAGATAAAACACTATAATATTGATACTATTGATAAATTAGGTGCAACTATTAATTTAATATTTGGTGAAAGATCAAACGGTAAAAGTTATCAAGTAAAACATAAAAAAGGAATATTACCACAATTTGAAGAAATGACTAATTATCATGCAAGTTATTTAAATAAAAATGAAGTTATTAAAACTTGTATGACTACAGATCGTGAATTTATGTTAGTTAGAAGATGGCGTGAAGAAATTTCACCTGCTTTAGTAGAAAAATATTTTGATGATGTAGATATTGAAAAAATTTCAAACGGTCAGTATGACATGATCACAGTTTATCGTGGTGAAATTTATTTATCAGTATGGGATAATGACAAAAAACGTGCTAAAAGAGTAAAGAAAATTGGTTATGTAGTAGCACTTTCAACTGAACAGAAATATGCAGGTAGTAGTTTTTTAAAAGTAACTGATATTATATTTGAAGAATTTATGTCAAGAGGTTTATATTTACCTCATGAATCTGCAAAATTAATGAATTTATATTCAACAGTTGACCGTAAACGTGGTATTGTAAGACTTTGGCTTGTAGGTAATACAATATCAAAAGTATGTCCTTATCTTACAGAGTGGGGTATTTTGGATATAGTAAGACATATGAAACAGGGTGAAATAAAAACAAAATGGATCTCTACAGGTGATTATGATGATGCAGGTAATTTAATAGAAGTCAAACTTGCTATTGAATATTGTGAATCAACAGGTAATACTAGTTTTATAATTGGTGAACATAAAGAAATGTTAAATAAAGGTGATTGGCAAGCAGAAAGACAACCTAAGTTGTCAAAATCATTTAACTGTTACGATCAATTATTTCATATGTTTTTCATTTATAAAGGGTTTAAATTTATCTGTTATTATTTGAAAGATAAAGAAAACTATTCTGAATGTTGGTTTATTGCACCATTTACTAAGGAAATTGGTGAAAATGAACTTATCTTCTCTGATGATATAAAAGAATCAAGTTTTTATCAAACAGATATTTATAACCCATTAATAAAATCTGAACGCATAAAATTATTACTAAAGACTTTTAAAGAATCAAACATCTTTTACGCAAGTGATATGACAGGTACAGATTTTAAACAAGCAATAAATTTTGATATAAGGAAGTGATCTGATTGATAGATAAAATAATACTAGTGTTTATTATATTCATATGTGTTATAATATTTATATATGCATGTCTAAAGATAGGGGATGATAAGTAATGAACGATAGACAGAGTACAATATATTTATGCAATGGCATAAAATTAGATAAGACATATAAAAACATTATTAATTATACACAAACTGATATGATTAGTTTATGTAATACTAATAAAATTGCAGTTGCAAGTACATATTCATTTATAAAACATGGTGAAAATCGTATAAGGGTAGATTTTACATATTCAGACTGTTTACGTGCTAATTATATTGCATTTCAAAATTCTGAATATAGTAACAAATGGTTTTTTGCTTTTATTGATTCTGTTGAATATGTATCAGATGCAACAACTATTATTAATTATACAGTAGACGTATTTTCTACATGGTTTAGAAATGTTACTATTGATAAATGCTTTATTGAAAGGGAACATGTAAATGATGATACATTAGGTTTACACACAATACCTGAGGGACTTGAACTTGGTGAATATGTAGTAAATTATTCTTCTATGGATACAGTAAATGATGAGGTAACAGTTGTAACAGGTAGTTTAATTACACCATCAGAAGTAAATTTAAGTAATACACCTGTTAGATGTAATATTTATAATGGTATACCTACACCACTTGTATATTGTAGATGGGATAATTTATCTGAACTTTCAACTTTTTTAAATAATTTATCTTCAAAAGGTAAATTAGATTATTTAGTATCAATGTTTTTAGCGCCTACATGGTTATGTCCTTTATGGGATAGTAGTATTGATACACATATTATAAATGGTATTGATGGTAGTACAGGCACTAGTGTACTTTCATCAGATCTTGAAATTTCACGTATGACAACTGTAGATGGTCTAACACCACACAATAATAAACTGCTTTGTTATCCATATTGTTTTATAGCACTTTCTAACTCTGTGGGTCAATATGGTATTTATAGACAAGAAAATTGGTTACTACAACAAACATCTAATAAAATGTTAGTACGTATGTACGGTGCTTTAACAGGTGGTTGTTCTATACGTGCAGTACCTATTAGTTATAATAAAGAAATAGGATCATATTTAGAAGAATCTGTAAGTATTGGTAAATTTCCTGAACTTGCATGGGGTGGTGATCTATACACTAATTGGCAAACACAAAATGGTGTAAATGTCTTAGGTTTAGAACTAACACACTCTGAATCTGCAATTATAGGAAATACTATGACTGCTTTAATGGGATGGAATAGAAATAATTTTGAACAGATGGGATCAGGTGTAGGTGGTTTATTTACTGAAATGAAACAAATGTATCAGAACACTTTAACACCACTTGGTGTAAGGGGATCAATAAATACTGCAGATGTTTTAAATGGCATGCATGAAAACGGTTTAAGATATTATCAAATGTCAATAAAATATGAATATGCATCTATTATAGATCAATATTTTGATCGTTTTGGTTATAAGGTAAATACATGTAAAAGTCCTAACTTAACAGGCAGGACATATTGGAATTATATTAAAATAGGTGCATCTGAAGTAATTGGTCATGGTAATATACCTGCAGATGCTATGTCAAAAATTAATGAAGTCATGAGGGCAGGCACTACTATATGGCATAATCATAGTAATATAGGTAACTTCAGTTTAAATAATACGATTGTGTCATAAGTACACAAACGGTATTACTTTCTTTCTAAAATAAAAAGACTAGAATTAACTAGTCTTTTTATTTTACCAATTTTTAATATAAGTTATATTAAATCTAATAGCATCACCCTGTGATAAACTTAAACTACCATCTACAGGACTAAAAGATAAATATGCAGTATCAGTATCAAAATTAACACCAATATTAGAATAAATATAATAGTAAGTACTTGTACTAGGTTTATATAGTATTGCAGTAGCATAACAACATGTTACTGTAGATCCACTTACACCTACTATAGGGGCATTAATTAAAGAAAATGTTATTTTTGCATTAGACCACGTTGTAGACGCAGTTGTTTCAACTGTTCCTGTTAAATTAAATGTTTTACCCTCTTTCAAGAAACGTACAGGATCAGTACTACTATTAGTTAGATATGTACCATCTATTGTTAAATCACTACTAACATCTTGCATCATAACATCTTCTGCACGTGCCATTGTTCTATTAGATTGTGGACTACTTGACATATATAAGAAACTATCTATAGCACCATCTGTTATACTTACAATAAATGATAATTGACTATAACTAGATCCTGTGTTATTTTGACCGTATATTAATATATCAGGGTAATTATAAGTGCTTAAATAACCTATCATTTTTATTTCACCCATATTAGAAGTAAGATCTACTGAATTTACATCTACTAATAATAAAACAGGGTAATTTTCAGTTTTATTTAGAAAATTTAAAAAGAATTTTCTTTGATTATTATTAATTGCATCAGTTACTATACCTTTAAAAGTGTCAAAATCATTTCCTGCAAAATTTACACCATAATATTCACCAAAACCTATTAAAGTACCATTATCTTCTGCATCCATTTCATAATAAGGGTAACTACCACCCCCACCACCTGCATTATCATCAACATATTTCTTTGTTGCAGGTGCATAATCTGTTAGTGGTGTATAACTATTAATATTATTAGTTCTTATAAGATTATAACTTCTAGGTGAATCTGTATTAAATGTAAGTTCTGTTACAAGTCCATCTGTTAAAGTTACATTTAGAGTTGCATGATCTGAATATTGATCACCAAAACTTAAATTAAGTGCAGGCATATTCATTTTAACTGATATATCAATTATATTTGATACATTATTTAAAATATTGTAAATATTTAATTGATAATATATAACTCTATTTACATCATTAGGGTTTACAAAATAATAATTTTCTTTTTCGTTTGTTATCATGTAATTTAATATTTCTATTAATAATGCTTTATTTGTTGTATTAAGTAATGCAGTTGTATCAAATGTATAAGGTTTAGTAACATTTATTAATGCAGAATCAAAATTTACTACATTTATACGTGATGTAGTATCAAGTACATCAGGGTTTAATTCTTCAATAGCATCTAAAATTAATGCATCAAGTTGACCACTACTTGCCATTTCATCAAGTTTATTATTTACTTCATTTTGTACATTTAATTCTGAGAAACCTTGTTCAATTTGTGCTTGTACATCAGATTGTAATGACATAAATGCACTATATAATTCTTGTACATTTTCATTTGCAATATTTGTATCACTACCAACTTCATTTAAATATTCTACTATTTTACACATTAATTCATAATTTGTAAGTGCATCAAAATCTTCATCAATATAAGGGAAATTTGTTAATGTAAAAAATTTAAATGGTGGTAATTTTTTATAAGGTTTCATATTTGGGTTTATATTAGACATACATATCACATCCTTTCTATGCTAAACCATAAAATAATATGTCTAAGTCTTTAAAAATTAAAGTCATTATATTATCACGATTTTCAATAAATTCTTTATAGATCCTTATTTTATCACTTGGTGTACGTGTAATAGTTTCTGATTCACTGCCACTACTTGCACCATCAATATTAGCATTTGCATTACTATTATTCTGATTGTAATTATAATCAGAAACATACTTACCATCTCTAATATCATCAAGTTTATTCTGTGGCATGTTAGAATTTCTTAAATCTGATGCACTATATTCTGTAGATTGTGTACTAGTATTAGTGCTTTCACTTCTTTCTACTTCACGTGATTCAACTTCACCATCTGTAAAAATATCCCATCCATCTAAAGCATCAAAAAGTTTATTGTAATTAGGCATGATTTCATTTAACTTAGCGTTTAAACCTATTTTAAATGCAGTAGGTGTATCAAAACCTATTCTTCTCATCATATAATGATTAAGTATTAAAGTTTCAAAATCTTCTTTATCAATTTTATCAGAAAGTGGGTAGTCAAAATCAAAAATTGCACCTCTACCCTCACTAGCAAGATTTTTTATTTTAGTTTTTTCTTCTACATCATAATTTACATATGAATTAAGTAGTGCATAAATAGTAGGTGGATCATTGTTCAAGTTTCTCATTGTCGGAAATATCCACATCAGAATCAACCCCCTCACTATTTTCAATTACTGATTTCATACTTGTAGGTAGACCATCATAATATGCAACCTCAATATTTAAACCCCATTTTTTGTTGATTTCATCAACTGCTTTTTTACGTGGGTTAAATCTGTTAAATCTGCTTGCTATAGTACCACCCATAGACTGTTTAACCTCATCAGTAATAAGTCTTTCTTTTTTCTTTATTTCAACATTTGCAATTCCTATAAGTCTACAATATTCAGAATATTCTTTATCAAGTGCATCATTTAATTTATCTGCAACAAATGGTGCAGGTGCAACTACACTTTCAAGATCATCAAGTACTGCAGATTTGTATGCAACAACTGATTCAACATCACCATCATAACTATTAAGTAAATCTTTTACTGTTTTTTCTGATTCTGTTGACGTTTTCCATATTCTAGGTGTTTTTTGTTGACTTAAATTGACATCAATAATTCTTTTTATATTAGCAATTCTTTCAATAGATTGTAATAAATCAATATATAATGGGTATCTACCATCATTATCATACATTATAACATATTCACCTACATCAAGTCTTTTTGTATATCCATTTTGTCCATATACTTGAATCGTTGTAGGTCTACCGTATAAATCAAGTTTACCTGAATTTATAAACGGTAATGCCAAAACACCTAAAACTTCATCTTTGAAAAATGCAATAGCACCTTTAACAAGTAATGTTCTATTTAAATATGAAATATCTATAAATTCAGGCATATTTTCATAGTTAAAAACATTTTGTGCAAGTGCAATTAATTCACGTTTATATTTTAAGTATGTAGACATATTAGATAATTGTGAATTTAATAATTTACGTTTCATTATTATCTATCCTTTCTATAAAATAAAAGGGTAAGGGATATATAGTAATATTTCCCTTATCCCATATTATTTTAAAATATATTAAGCCACAGTGATGCTTGCAGTATCTGATTCATTACTATCATAAATACTTGTAGCAGTAACTGTAATTGGTGATGATGGTGTAACACCTGCAGTTGTTGTTTCTTCTGCAACAACCCCTGTTACTAAATCACTATCATCAACTTCAGGTGCGCCTGCACCATAATGTCCTGACTTTTCAGTAAATGTTAATGTACCATTATTACGTGTAATAGTATAAGTAGCATTTACATCTTCATCTGCTTCAAGTGCAGTTTTTAGTGCAGTTGCTTGTGCATTAGCAGTTGTATCTGCTTCTGCAGGTGTATATGTTACTCCTGCAACAATAAGTTCTTCACCACTAGCAAGTGCAGTTGAAATAGCAAGTGTATAAACACCCTGTACACCTGCAACTGTAGGATAATTAGCAGGTACACTTAATACACCCATTTGATTAATGCTTGCACCCTTTGATTCTGAAGATTCATCAATAGACCATAAAACAGACTTATTTGCAAAACCTGTTGTTTCAACAGATGCAGATAATTGTAGTTTTTGACCTTTATAGATTGTAGCACTTTCAGGTGATACATTTACACTGCTTACTGCAGGTGTATCAGAAGTAAATACTACTGCATTTTCAAATGGTGATGTACTAAATACACGCCATGCATGCAAGAAATGGTTATTTTCTAGAGTTGTAGGGTTATAAAATTCTGTTTGTTTCATATTTGATCCTGCATCTAGTAAATAATCATAGTCCATAAACCACTCACGAGAAATAATTACTGCAGGTACTTTAGCAAGTGCAGTTTTTTCATCATCAGTAAATGGTATATAATCATTACCTAAAAGTTCAGTTAGTCTTGCACTATCAGTATCTGAGAAAGAATCAATTAATGCCATATTAGTTCTAAATTCTGCCTCATTTCTGAAGTAAGAAGTAGCAAGTACATCTGTAGACATGTCTGATTCAAACTCAGTGTTCATAATCAACATTTGATCTTCAAAACGTGTTGCCTTTCTTACACCTGCAGGGTTATAATTAGGACTTCTGAAAGTCATTTTGTTAGAATAGTTCTTCATGAAAGCAACTCTTTGTCTTGGTGTTAGTGTTGCATAATTACTGATTTTAACACTTGTAACAGTGCCATCAACAATTCTTCTGCATAATTGGTATTTATCTACTAAATAAGTATCATATTTAAGTGATTCAAATAGCATACCGATTGATGCATCTATAAATTCATATAGTCCACCCTCAGTATCAAATGCCATTGCAAGTTGTGAATCAGAAGTTGTTGTTTGATAAAATTTTTGAAAATTTACTTCATGTAAATAGTTAAGTACGTTTGGTACAACTGTTTCTAAAAATCTGTCTTTATCAGAGAAATTTGCATTGTAGTCATATACATTGCATAAATCTAAAACAAGTTCTCTGATTTGTTGTCCAAAACGTAAATTTCCTCTTTTTGTAAATGACCATGGGTTATCCCATCCATTACGTTTAATAACTGTTAAACCTATTAAGTTAATAGTATTAATAAATGCATTACGGTATCTACTATTATTAATAATTATTTTACCTATTGGTGCAATAGATTCACCCTGTACAGGTAAATCAATTTCTTCACGCAACTCAGGTGTAACATTAATAATATAAGATAAAAGTTCTGCATCATTTACTGCTTTTAATGTTCCTTTTTTAATTGCCATAAAATCACCCTTTCTTTTAGATCTCTTTTAGATCATAATAATTTTTTTCAACAACTTCAGGTGTGTTCACTTCTTCAACTTCTTTAGTAACACCACTCAAAAATCTTTCTTTGTATCTTTCCTTTAAACTATCATATTCCTCTGTCTTTTTAGATAATTCTGACTTTACTTTATCTAACTCTTTAGTATCAGTTTCAAATGAATCTTCTATATCTTCCATAAGTTCAATAACAAGATCATCATTATCTTT
>JAGCBE010000242.1 GCA_017652345.1 Methanobrevibacter sp. | reverse complement strand
TTTGCTTCTATTCCTAATCAAACCATTTCTAATATTAATATCTTAAAATCCTCTATTGATAAACTTTATCAGGAGTATATTAATTATAGATCCGGCACTCATGCTTATTGGCCTGGTGCCTCTCATATTCAGGCACGTGATTCTATTGATACAATTACTGATAATAATAATACATCTTTAATTACAGATGATAATTCCGATTCTCTTCTTATCTCTATTCTTCGTGATATTCTTCGCGGTGTTATTGCTATTTCTAATAATATTAATCAGGGTGTTTCTAATATTGTTTCTCATCTTGAGCAGCTTCAATTTACTGTTAATGTTGTTAATGATGGCGGTGTTTCTAATACTGATTTAAATACAGTTTTAAATAAGATGGATGATATTATTGAAGCTCTTGGAGCTGATACCGTTTCTGTTGAAATTGATCAAACCACTAAAGATGATACTGATGATTTTTTTGATGATTGGAATTTAGAATTTTCTACTGCTTTGAATAATAAATTTCCTGTAGCGTCGCAGCTGAATCAATTTTTCACTGGTTTTTTTGAAAGGTGCGGTATTGATGCTGATTCAGACGGGGAAGTGTACCAATATTATAATCCAGGTGTTTTAACTGCTTCCAGTGTTTCGCGTTCTGCTGGTACTGCTTCAGAAGAAGATATTGTTTCTGATTTCCTCGGTCAGTTTGATAATTCGGATCCTGCTTTTCTAGATGATGCTAGTTTTCATGGTGTTCCTGATTTATCTGTTTCTGTTGGTGGTCATTCAGTTTCTATTATTGACTTTAGAGTTTATGCAAAATACCGTGATAAAATCCATTTTATTATATCATTTGTAATTTGGACTTTATATTTATTACATTTGTATAAGGCTTTACCTCAGATTATTGGTCAAGTCGCTGACGTTGCTGTTAAAACCTCTGATTTATAAGGTGGTGTTTTTATGTTATCAGTTACACTTTTTATTTTCTCTACTGTTTTCCGTGTTGCTTTAAATCTTTTAAATGCTTTGCCTGGTCTTTCTTTTACTATTCCAGGTGATTTACTTGATGATGCATTTGAATTTGTTAATGGTGTCGCTTTTTTTCTTCCAATGTCTTCACTCATTGCTCTTTTTGAAATTAAACTTACAGTTATTAATTTTCGTTTAGCCTGGTCTATTCTTCTCAGAATTAAATCATTTATTCCTCAGATTAGTTCAACTTAAGGCGGTGTTTTTATGTTTTTTAAATCTACTCTACCAATACTAATTATTTTCGGTAAGTTTTTTCTTTTGCTTTTTGGTTTATTGTTTCTTCTTTTAATTCCTTTTATTTTAGTTTCTCTTTTCTTTGTTGTTTATTTTCGGTTTAAAGGACTTCGTTTTAGAAAGCGTTCTTTTACTAACACTGAAAAATCTAGATCTATTTTACTTCGTTTATTTGTTGATTTCCCTAAGCGGTTTGTCTTGGATCGCTTTCAAGCTGATCCAGACGAATTTGATTTGTATGGTCTTTGGTGCTTTACTGGTGTTCAGGGTTCCGGCAAATCAATTGCATTGGTTGAGATGCTTCACAGAATTAAACGTAAATTTCCTTTAGTTCGTGTTCTTAGTAATATAGATCTTACTGGAGTTGATTCCGAAACTATTACGGGTCCTGAGGATTTCGTATTCCAAGATAATGGCAGAGATGGCACAATTGTTATTTTAGATGAGGCTCAGAACTGGTTTAATTCTGCTGAGTCTAAGAATTTCCCTCCGGAAGTTTTACAGGAGATTTGTCAAGAACGCAAACAGCATAAAATGGTCTGCCTAACAACTCAGCGTTTTAATCGTCTTTCTGCTGCTATCAGAGAGCAAATAGATTATTATGTCAAGCCGTTTACTATTGCAGGGTGCTTGACTGTTGTTCGTGTGTATCGCCCACGCATTAAGGAGTTTGAAGCTCAGGTTGTCAAACTTTCTCGAATTAAAACTTATTTTTTTGTTCATTCGGATGAGTTGCGGGGTTCGTATGATACCAGGGCGAAAGTACAAAGATTAACGCTGAAAGGCTGGAAACCTAGAAACGAGCAAATTTTATCTGACGTTGTAACCATGAAATCAGATTATAAGGCTTAAGCCCTCTCTACCCCCGCCCCCGCTTTAGCGGGGCGGGGGAGAGGGCGTAGCCCTTTAACTTGATTTCAAGGTTATAAGTTGAGAATTTATTATTTTCTTAGGTTCAGCGCAGTAGATCAAAAAATACAAGATGTTTGGGGTGCTATTTATGATTGTTCAGAATGTTCCGGCTAAGAATATTTCTTTCAATTCTATTGTTAAACATTCCCGTGAGGGTAATGTTCATTCCATAATGGCTTATAGTCATAAGTCTACAGGTAACGGTATCAGAAAAATTTCTTCTGATCATTATATCGATTTGTCTTCACCTTTAATCAATCCGGATGGTGTTTTTCTTCTTGAAGCTGATTCTTATAATTCTTTTATGGCTTCTCGTCCTGGTCTTTCTTCTGATGACTTTGTCTTTCAGGATGGTTATGGTTATTTGATTAATAATTATCGTCCTACTGAGAACCGTTCTCAAACTCCTAATGAGATTAGAAAAACATTCAAGCGTTTACGCAGTATTATTAATACTAATGTTCTAGATCCTCGTAAATGTAAATTTATCACTTTAACTTATAAACAGAATATGACTGATTCAGAACGGCTTCGGCATGATCTCAGTTTGTTTATTAAGCGTTTTAAATATTTTATTTCCTGTTTAAAAAATAATAAGGGTAATGATCTTGGTTTAACTTTCGAGTATATTTCCGTTCTTGAACCTCAGGCCCGCGGTGCATGGCATGCACATATAATTTTTATTTTTAATAAGCAGGTCCGTTATATTAACAATGATGATGTCGCGCGCATATGGTCGCATGGCTTCACTACTACAAGGAGAGTGGATAACTGTGATAATATTGGGGCGTATCTTACTGCCTATCTTGCAGATATTGAAGTATCTGACTCAGATACTGATAAATCTATCGATTTTATTAAGACTCAACAATCTAACAACGATTAGAGCTAAAGTCATTAGCACACCTTAAAACCTCATTATATGAAGTTCTAGCGTCAACTCTATTCACTTTACGCTTAGTATTATAATACATATAAGTTAAAGTGTTTTCAAAGTTATCTCCATCAGAAATA
>JAGCBE010000241.1 GCA_017652345.1 Methanobrevibacter sp. | reverse complement strand
TTTACCGAAAACGGAATTCTTCTCTATATGGGCTGATTCCTTTTCACTTTTCCCAATGCCGGGGTGAAAGCCCCGGCATATTTTAAAAGAAAGGGGTGCAATAATGGGCTATCTTCCATTAAATTATGAACAGATTAACCTACATGCTGGAACATATTTCCCTTCACAGGTTAAACCTTATAATAATGAAGCTTTCAAATTTTGGCAGCGTTCATTATTTCAGCGTGCCTGTTCTACTCTTATAATAAATACACCCAAAGAATGGGAAAGACACAAAAATCTTTTATATTGGTCTTTGTTTGCATATGGCTTTTGTGGTGTATTTAATATAGAAGAATTCGGCAAATGTTTTAACCCTTGTACCATTTCGGGTTATAACTTTTATTATGAACCTACAACAATTATTCTTGCAAACCCTGCAATGTCAGCTGGTGAAAAACAAGAATTTAAAATCGGAAAAGATGCAGAATTACTTAAATTAACACCTGATTATCAAGGAATTTTTGACATAATTACATATTATGCTGAAAAACTTGCATCAATGGATTGTTCAATTAATTCTGCAATCGTTAACACAAAGTTTGCATATATTATGGGTGCAAAGAATAAGGCTGCTGCTGAAGTATTAAAGAAACTTTTTGATAAAGTTTCAAAAGGTGAACCCGCTGTATTCTTTGATTCAAAACTTGCAAATGACCCGAACACAAAAGAAGAACCCTGGCAGGCATTATTCAGGGATAATTTAAAGCAATCCTATTTAATAACCGATTTATTAAAGGATTTTCAAACAATCCTTAATAATTTTGATTGTGAAATAGGCATTCCAACTATTCCCTATGAGAAGAAAGAGAGAATGGTTACATCCGAAGCAGAATCAAGAACTATTGATGCAACAGCAAGAAACATTATATGGTTCGATGAACTTTCAAGAACTATGGAAATTGCCAATAAATTTTTAGGCTTTACAGGTTCTGATAGACTTTCGGTTGTTTTAAGATATAATGATGAAAACCAGGAAGGGGGCAAAGAAGATGGCAACAGCGAAGATAACATTAATCGGGTTCAATAATTATTATGAAAATCTTTGGGATTTGCTAATAGTTCCTTCTGGTATTAACAAACAAGAATTAATCAACAATATTTTAATGAAGGGCGGTGAATTTGAAGTTTTATATTCAAACCCCGAATTCATGAAAAATATGATTGGTGTTTGGTCTTCAAAATGGATGCATACAATGGAAAGATGGGTGAAAGCCTTATCAATCAATTATGAACCATTAGAAAATTATGATAGACGTGAAGAATGGTTGGATGTAAATAACAGATCAGGAAACACCAACAGAACCGAAAGCGCAACAGGGCATGATGATTCAACATCATCGGGTTCTGGTAATACAACAAATGAAAGAAGTGCTTTTGATGATTCTGATTATTCACCACACGATAAATCAAATTCAACATCAAGTGGTTCAAATACATCTAATTCAAAAACCGATGCAACTGGCACGATAAATGAAAATGAATCGGAAACCAATAGAAGAACAGGCCGCGCGCATGGAAATATTGGTGTTACAACATCACAACAGATGCTTGAATCCGAATTAGAAATTGCACGTTGGAACTTATATGATGAAATTGCCGATTTGTTTTTATCGGAATTTTGTATATATACTTATTAAAGAAGGGGGATAAATAAATGAATAATTTATTCAATCATGCATATCCATATCTTGACGAACATGAACTGAATTTAGATTGGCTCATTGCTAAAATGAAAGAACTCAATATTAGAATGGATGAATTTGAAGTTATAAATTCAATCACTTTTAGTGGTTCTTGGGATATTACAAAACAATATCCGGCATGGACTATTGTAGATGATGGCGGAATGGGTTATGTTTCTATTCAACCTGTACCCGCAGGAATTTTAATTGGTAATACTAATTATTGGCGATTGATTGCTGATTATTCAGTAATTATTGCAGGCCTGGCTTCAAGAATAACTGCACTTGAAAATACTGTTGGTGATGCGTCAAGTGGTTTGGTAAAAGATGTTAATGATTTACAAGGCGATATTACAAGAATTGACCCAATAATTTCCAATATGAATTATTATGAAAATGCTAATATTCTAATTCTTGGTGACAGCTTATGTGATGAAGGTATTGCAAGATTTCAACCTAACTGGGTAACATATTTTAGAACAAAAGTCACAGCTGCTGGCGGAAGTATAACAAACTATTCTTTTGGCGGTAGATGTTTATCTAATGTTGATGTTAATAATTTAATTGATGATTTACCCAATGTTCCGTCGGGAAGTTATACAGACATCATTTTGTTTCTTGGCATTAACGATTGGGCGCAAAATGCTACAAAAACTCAATTTGGCAATGCAATTAATAGCTTTGACAGCTGGTGTCATACTACATATCCAAATGCTAAAGTGCATGTAATAACACCTTTAAAATCTGAATATTCAGGCACACAAACACCTGAATTATTGTATAGATTCATGTTAACAAAATATTGCACAAATAATGGTTTCAATATTATTGATGCTTATGCTGATGCACCTTTATTCAATGGTAATATTGCAGCATTAAAGAATGCATGGTCCGGTGATAATCTTGGAACACATGACGGATTACACATGAATCCCGATTATGCGCCTTATTTTGCAGATTATGTATTCAATAGTTTACCCATTTTCAAGGGTGCATCCGTATCCAACGCGGTTGAAGGTGTCCAGCTAACCAACTTCTTCAATTCTGTTGCAATGAATATTTATATGCATGAGGACGGAAGAGTTGTCTTATATATCAATCTTGCATCATATACACCTGGATCTACTTTAGTTTCACTTGGAACTCTTCCTGATTGGGTTAGACCTATTTTTGAGAAATCTACTTATAACTATACAGGCGGCACTACATATGCAATGTTTATTGTTAAGACATCAGGTGCTTGTTATCTCTTAATGCCTAATACAAACAATATGCCTACATGTAGCCCGTTGATTGAATATTATATTGACCCTGCTGAACGCTCTACTACTCAATATATAGTATAATTGATTTACATATAAGGCTGTCAGATTGGCAGCCTTATTTTTATGCAATGAAACAAAGTCCTATTTATGGTACAAGCATGTTCGAAACTAGCATGGGGAAAATCGAACAAATGTTCGAGGGTTCAAATTCTACCAC
>JAGCBE010000030.1 GCA_017652345.1 Methanobrevibacter sp. | reverse complement strand
ATTCTTATTTCTTAATTCATATTCAGTAAAGGCTTCATTTATAATTGGAATAGAGAAATCTCCTCCACAAATTAAACCTCTACAATCATTAAAATCATTTCCATATAATCCTTTAAAATTAGGATTCACATGTATATATGGACTATATGGCTTATATGAACAATCTACATTAAAATAATTAATTATTCCTTCATTTTTAGCTAAGCTAAATTCAAATAAACCATTGTAATTAGGACTACATAATCTATATACTTTTGTTTCATTATCAATTTTATAAGCTATTTCTTCTGTATCTCCTTGAGAATTAATACTCATATAATATTGTATATTAAATGTAAAATTAGAAAATGGACAATGTAAAGCAAATCCTATTTTTTGACCATTATATTCAAATTCAGTTAAATATTTAGTTGGGACGTCATCAGTATTCATTATTCCATTTACAACTAAATTTTGGAAAGGACAATAAGGCAATATTTGCATATCATATACTACGCTTGAAGTATAAGCTTGGGCTATTCCTTGAGCTATAGCAAGTTGAACTTCTTTATTAGTAATATAATCAGGACTGAATAAAATATTTTTTCTTACAACTATTTCAGAAGAATAAGGAAGAGCTATAATATTAAAATCAGCGTCATTTGTTTCTTGCTTAGTTGTTGGATCAATTGTAAGTGTTGTTTCTAAATCAGGAAGTTCTGTTAATACAATTGTATATGTATAATATGTATGGCTTTCTTGAAATGTAAAATTATTAGGTCTAAATATATAATAATAAGAAAATTGTGGAATTTGTTCTAACTCATACATATTGAAAAATAATTGAGATTCAGTAGAAATGTATCTTAATCCTACTGAAATTGTATTTCTTATACAAGATAATCTAAAATATTTTCCATTTGAATCTAATATAACTTTATTATCAGCATTTATTAATTCTGCTTCTTCTGCTTCTGTAATAGTTGTCATTGCTAAATCAGTTTGTAAAGCATTTTTCAAATTATCATATTCATTTTTAAAAATATCTATAAATGTATTTCTTACTTCAGTTCTTGATTTATGCATTGCATTACAATCGTAAGCTACTTCATCAGGAACTGTTCCAAATGGATTTTCATTATAAAATATTTCGTTTTCAGTTTGTTCTTGATAGCCTGATAAAGTTAGTATATCTTTAAATGTTCCATAATTAAATCTAAATTTTGCTGTTTTAATTTTGGAATTTTTTATTCCTGCAGAATATATTGAACTCTCAATTGGAGAAGCTAAAGTTATATCAGCAATTGAAGAAGAAGAATCAATTTTTGTAGTAAATGTTTTTGAAGTAGCATTTTTTGCTAAGTATAATACAAGCCATGGACAGCCTGTAGTATCAGTTAAAAGATTTTCACTTTTCTTTATTTGATTATAAGACATATTCTCAGGATTATATAATAAAGCATTATTTTTATCTACATAACCTTTTTCCAGATATATAGGAGCATTTATTACAGCTTCATAATTATCTGATATAGAATCTCTTAATAAAGAAGCAATATATTGATTTCCTCTTTGTAAATTCCACCCTATAACATACCAACGTGAAACTATGTTTAAATCTTTATCTAATATTAATAGATAATCAGGAGCCCAAGAGTGAGAGAAATTAAAAATGTGATTAAATTGTATATGGTCCCCTGTCATGAAATTAGTTTCAACAGCCGACAATTCAGAGTTCATAGACATTGCAATATATTCTTCTTTAGTATCAAGTTTTTTATTTATTCTATTGAAATAATTATTGAATCCTCCTAAAAGTAAATACTTACTCATAAATATTTATACCTCCTATATATTTGGAAAAAAGGGAGTATTTCTACTCCCTTAAATTTTAGTCTCCTGCTGGAGTTGTTGCTGCTACAACTTTAATAACAGGGAATGCTTTTAAATACTCTAATGTATTGTGTCCCCAAGTTAAATAATGATTTTCAGTTAAGCTCTTTGGATTGAAGAATGAAGTTCCAACTTCAAATCCACTCATAAATGGAGGAAGCTTAACAAATACTTTACAAATAATAGTTGTATCTACTGTGTATGTAGTATTAGCTAAATAATCTGTAGAGTTTGGAAGTAAATCTCCTGCAAATAAATGAACATAATATTTATTGTCTTCAGGATTTAATTTTGCTCTTGGATCAGCTGCAGCACTTGCTACTTCATAATCAGTTTCAACTAATGATCTAACTGTAGCGTTAGTAGATAAAGTTGTTCCTGAAGAAGCATTAATTGTTCCGAAGAATCTATGATTAATCTTATTCTCAGTTAATTTTTCAACTAAGTTGTCATTATGGAAAATAGAAGGTAAATCAATCTTACGAATAGAATTTACGTATTCATTGTTCCATACAATTTGAATTGATTCTCTTGAATAAGAACGTAAGAAGCCATAATCATTATAATCTCTTGATACGTCTTCCATATCATCAAGTAAGTCTGCAAGACCTTTTGCGATATTTTCTCCTGTAGAATTTCCGTCAGCGTCAATTGTAATAGTTTTAGAATTGATAGCTGCAGAGCCTACAACTGTTCCAATGAAAGCATTATAAGTTGTGAAGTCATATACTTTCTTTGTATCTCTAATCCAGCCTAACATAACTGAGTTGAAAGAAATAAATGCTCCTTCGTCTTGCCATGCTCTCTTAGTTAAGTAGTAATCTACTGTTAAAGAGATTTGTCTAAAAATATTTAATTTA
This sequence comes from Methanobrevibacter sp., assembly GCA_017652345.1. The sequence continues at coordinate 6,161 of JAGCBE010000030.1, read as the reverse complement.
ATTGCTTGTGTCTCTGGATCATCAGGACGATATAATTTTAATAAATTTGTTGCTTCAGCGTCAGCACCCCAAGGAGCTGATTTTAAAACATCAGTTGCATAGTAAAGCTTAGTGTCTCCATACATTGAGCCGTCTACTCTAGCTTTATCTACTAATTTTAAATTGTCATTATCAATAATATTGTCAGTAAATACTTGCTGAGAAATAATCATATTGTATAATGAAGCGAAAATTTCATTGCTGCCTAATTGGCCTGTAAAAGCTGCCATTGTTTTTTTCTCCTTTATCTAATATATTTTTTTGGTTTTGTTGCTGCTTGTATAGGAGAAGTATCTTTTATTCTCCTCATTAAATCATTTTTAAAAGAGTTTGGATCTCCTTCGGCCGATTCAATGCATTCTTTGACAGTATTAGCTACTCTTTCAGCTTTCTCTTTGTCATCAGCATTAGGAACATAATTATGGCCATTTGGTAAGAATGGATCATGGTCTTCACCATTCTTTTCAATTACGTCCTCTCTTAGTTGAATAACTGTTTCCCAATATTCTAAATCGTTAGCTACTTCCCCTTTAGCTAATTTTTCCCTATTGGCAGTAATACGCTTATCTAAATCTTCTGAAGATATTCCTTCAGATAAATCTAAGCCTTCTGTATCTCCATTAATTAAAGCTGACATAAGTTTTTTCTTTTCTCCTAAAAGCTTTTCATAGTCTTCTCTTGAGACTGAATTTTTCTTAAGGTCCTCTACTTCCTTAATGAAGTCTTCAACATTATTTTCGTTCTCGTTTACGTTTTCGTTTATATCTTTTTCCATTTTTAATTCCTCCAATTATATTTTAGCATTGTGTAATATTTATTACAATAGCAAATTCAAAAAGGAAAATCTTACATAAGAAATTCTAGCGTGAACTTCTAGGCCCTTTTCCGTTCCTCTTCGGATTCACTCGGCTAAAGGGATTATTCCTAATATATGTAAGTATCTCGTATGAATTTACTATCTATTTAATAACCTAGCCTCTTGGCTTCAACAAATTCATTTGTTTTTGAAATTGTTTGAAGGTTATTAAATCCTTAAATTTTAGGCTTCTATAATCAAATAATTGAATTATATTAGTCATTAGCTTTGTATCATATATTTCGTCAAGATATGGCCTCATTGCAAGGGCAGGCTTATTTTCTTTATTGTATTTTTTAATACAGCCATTTTCCCATAATGTAAACCAATCTCCTTCGTCTTTTGTAAATTTAATAACTCTTAAAGGAGTTTTTACTCTTCCTTTAAATACTAGAGAATTGTCAGTCTTAATTTCATTAGTAAATGTTGAAGCTGTTGGCATTAATATATCTGCAACAGTTCCAGCACGTCTATTCTTATAAGCTTCAGTAGGCTCCATGTATTCAATGACAGCTCTCTTTCCAAAATCTATATTAGCATATTTAGCGTCTACTTCAGCTAAAGAAGTTTGATTCTTAATTGCTAAATTTCTTTCTCTAATATATTCTACTAACTTTTTCTTATTCTTAACTAATTTGAATCTACCAAATTTTTCAGGAATAAAATTCATAGCACATAATAAATCAGAAGCCTCTTCTAGAGTATTTCCAATACAAATAATTCTAATTCTTGTTTTAGTAGAACGAATAAGATTCTCTAATTGATTTGTAAATGAATATACAATATCAAAAGAATTCTTTTCATTAGCTTCTCTATTCATTTCATCAAGACAAATGTTATAGAACATATTAGGATCATTTAAGAAATCTTTATCAAATAAGCCTGAGCCTTTATCATTATAAAATGTAGCAATAGAAAATACTCTAGCCATTAATTCTTTCTTTAATATTTTTGTTTTTCCGTCCTTGTCAGGCTTGCTTCTCTTTGTTATTTCATAAACATTATTTCCTGAAGTTATTATATCTAAATTATATCTTCTTCTGATATCAGGATCAATTAACTTTTCAGCATTGTTATTTAATAATTTTTTTGCTGAGGTTTCACTAAGTCTTAACCAATAGAATGGTCTTTTATGTTTTCTCCATTGGTCTACGAAAAAAGAAGTTGTTGCATAAGATTTTCCAGCTTCTCTTCCTCCAAGAAGGAAAAAGAATAAAGCCCAAGAGTAGCCTAATATACTTCTTAAATAATAGAACTCTCTTTGTTTTAATAATTCAGCTTTCTCTTTGGCTTTTCTCTCTTTTCTTATTATAGCATGTTTCTTTTTAATATCAGTAGCCATTATCTTCTGGCTCCTCTAGGATTGTAGAATAATGTTTTACCTTCAGCAAAGTCAAAATCACTTTTAGACATATAAGAAACGCTTGCTCCTGTATTCTTATCAGGAGATTTCTTTTCTAATATAACTAAATCTCCAAATTGATAGACTGCAGCATTTCCTGTTGAAGAGGAATAGTAGCCTAAGAACTTTAATTTTTTAGGATCATATTTTGTGAATCTTCCTCTTTCATCTCTTAATCTTTTTCTAAATTCTTTAGCAAGTCCTTTATCTTTTTTTACTAAGCCTTGAAAATTATTATACATAATATCAGCTCTAGACCAATCTTTATTTAAGTCTTTGGAATTTGCTTTTGTTTTAATAGCTTGCTGAACTGTGAAATTTTTTCCTGTCTTATAATTCTTCTGAAGCATTTGTTCCTTGACTAAAGCTTTAAATGCTGCCTTAGGAGTTTTATATACTGCAATCCATTCAGGAGACATATTACTGTCTATAATATTTTTATTATTTCTATATACTGCGTCAATATATGCTGAAGTATTTTTATAGTGTTTCTTCGTCTTCAATGCTTTTAGCTGCATATTCTATTTCTCCTTTCTCTTCATTATAAATAAATTTGTTAGCTTCAATGTATGGAAGCCTATCAGTCAATAAATCAAATCCATTAGGAAAAGCATTTTTAAACCATTGTTTGCTTCTACCTCTTACAGAAGGAATTTCTTTGTTCCATTGGTAGCCTGAATCATTGTAAGCAAAATTTCCTTTATGTTTTATTTTAAAATCACCTATATTATGACCTAATTTTTTTTCTAAATCAAGCCTTCTACCTAAAGAAACTATTGAATCAGTATTTGAATATAAAGTATTTTCATCAATTAAATCTTCTATGTAATATCTAGCTCTTGAAAGTATACATGAATGAATGAATGGATTCTTTCTTCTTATATAGCCTATAGAATAATTTAATATTTGTTTCATTTTTTCTTGTTCTTGTTTATTTTTAGTTTTTTCTCTTTTCTTATAATAATATTCAACGAACTTTTTAAAAGGTGATTCTATGGCTGGAAATATATAGTCAGCAAGTCTTCCTTCTTCAAATACTGCATAAAGAAATATTTCATCAGTATAGCCTCTAGACATTTCTCTAAATCCTATTTCTCCCTTTTTGACTGTTCCATTAAGTCTTGGCTCAACTTTAGTGTTTGGAATAGGCTCAAGCATTGCTGCTGAATAGGAATTGTTTCTATCATATTCATAGCAGTTGTCAAATCTTTGACCATTGTATTTAGGATTAAAATATATTAATCCAGCAATGTGTCCTATTTTCCAATGTTCAAATTCTTTGTCATAATATTTATAATTATTTGATAAATCAACTACTCCTTTATTACTCATTCTTTGTAATAAATTAAATGTTCTTAATCCTGATATTTGCTGTGTATTTTTTCCTCCGTCTAAATTAAATATATATTCAGTATAAGGATTTCCATTTCCTTGATATCTTAAAATGATTCTTGTATATAATACTGAAATTGTATAATAAGCTTTAGGAATTCTTTGTAGCTTAGCCCAATTCTCTGAAGGAGCAGGCAATCTATTTTCTTTACAAAATTTTAAATGTTTATTCATAACTTTATAATCAGTTATATATATAATATTTTTATTTTTAAACATTTCTTTTCACTCCTAAAAAGGCAATAATTGAAATTCAGGCTCTTTTTTTAAATCCTCTTCATCACAATAATTGTCTTTAATCCAAGATAAAATTTCTTCATATTTTCCACTAGAAAATGCTTTATAACCATTTTCAGAACAAAATGCTCTATAACTAGAATATGTAGGAGTAGATATATCTTTAATTTTTTTATTTTGTTCTTTAATTAATTTATAATATAGTCCTACACTATTTGTTCCAACAAGATAAACATTAGTCTCTTTTCTAAAAACATTTTTCCAAGAATATGGATCATGTTCATTAAATTCACTTACTACAGAATTATAACAATAGATAATTATATCTATTAATTGTTGTCTAGTAAATTTTTTGTCTTTTAATGAGGTATCAGGTTTTTCTATTACTGTATTTCTTGAATAGAAAACTATTCTTCTTAACATTCCTGAATCTGATATATCTATTTTAGGAGCTTGATTACAAGAATAGAATAGTATAGACTGAGCTCTTGTTGTATATGTAGCTCCGAATTTTTCATTAACTTGTATAAGCTGCTTAGAAACTATTGTTTTTAATTTAGGAAGATTAAGTTCTCCTGCTCCTATTTCATCAGAAGCTATTAATCTATGTTTTAAAGCTTCAGCAAGCATAAAATCATTTGATAAATCAGCAAGAGGAGTAGAAGAAACGTCATTTTCAAATAATTGTTTTATTATATTTAAAAATGTAGATTTTCCTGAGCCTCCTATTCCTGTAGTAATGAAAAATACTTCTAGTTCAGGATGAAATAAGATAATAAATAAAATTAATAATTGTTTGTCTTCTAAAGGAAAAGGAAGTTCTTGTGGAAAATAACCTTTTTCCTTCAGGTCCATTGCTTCATCAATAATTGCTGGTCTATACCAAAATTCTTTTTCTTCAGCATTTGGATTATTAATTATTCCACTTTTTAAATATTTAATATCTCTTTCAGAAGGCATTTTTAATGTTTCATTATAATATAATTTAGTAATGTATTTATCAATATTTTTTATTTCTTTTTGATTATAAAAATATTTTCCTGAAATAAATTCTATATTGGATTTCAATATCAATTCAGTTAAAAAGTAGTCATCATACTTTTTCATTTTATAATCTCCTATCTTGATAATTTACTATTTTTTTGTCTCCTAATAACTGCATTATCAACTAATACTCTTCTTACTGTTTCATGAGAAATTTTTTTCTCATCAGCAATTCTACTTATAGAATATAAGTGATTTTCATATAAATTAATAATATCTAAAATTTCTTCTTTTAAAGAATCTAATTGTTCTAAATTATAATTCTTTCTTATTGTCATTGTTATCTTCCTCCGTTTTTATCAATCCACAGTGTTCCATAATAACACATATATCTGTATAAGCTGCAATCTCACCTTGAAGCATATATTGCCTTTTAGTTGAAGGGTATTTTCTTTGACAGCGTTCTCTAGTTAAATCATTTAAAGCATTTTCTCTTTTTTCTCTAATTAAATTATATAATTCTTGAACATTATATTTCATATTATTCTCCTTATTTAATAATTCTATTTTCAAATTTCTTATAAGCATCTAAATACCATTCTTTTTTGTCTCCATTATAAGTAGCTTCATAATACATACCGTCAAATAATGAAGTAGATATTAAGAACTTCCAATTTTGAAGAGCTTTACACATCCATACAATGTATGTATCAAATTTTATTTCTCCATCACTTTTGTCTAAATGTTCTTTAGCATATTGCTCAACAATTTTAATTGCTGTTTGTTTCATATCTTTTCTTTCCATTATATTCTAACCTCAATTCTTAAATATTCTCCTTCAGTAGAAACAAAATCTATATCTTTCTCTGAATAATTCTTTTCATAAAATTTATAATTTGGATCATGTTTATCATTCTCAAATAAAAATGCTCCTGTTTCATCAAAATCATTATTTAAAAATATGATTTCAATTAATTGTCCTATTGATACCAATTCCAATAAATCTTTTACTTTCCAAAATTTCATTTCACTCATTTTATTCTACCTCAATTATTTCTAAGCCATATCTTTTGGCAATTTCTTTTTCTATGAAGCAACCATTATAATTATCTACATTTTTCTTACAAACTAATATATCGCACTGAGATAATAATTCTATTGACTTGCCTAAATACCATATAGCTTGATTATTAGTTGCATAAGGTGGTTTATCTTCAACTATTGTATTAATAAAATCTACTTCACCATATT
>JAGCBE010000240.1 GCA_017652345.1 Methanobrevibacter sp. | reverse complement strand
ATTATAGATTCTGAAGTAAATCTTATATAGGAGGTAAAGTATGAATAAGTTTATTAGAGAAACTTTAGAAATTTTTGGTGAGTACAAAAAAAGTGAGGTTATTGGTAATTTTTGGCAAGGTGAGAAAATGAGAGTTGTGGGTCGCCACACTTTCGATAAAAAAGTGACATCTGCCAAAATTTTAGTTGAAGAACATTTCTTCTATTTAAAAGAAGATTTGAATGGTAAAGCATACAATTCGCAAATTTTAGTTTTTATTGGCAACACTCCTGTATGGGGATGCTATAAAAAGAAATTTGCAAATTTTGGTATGAGATCCTCAGGTATTGATAATTCTCTTGCTTTAGATTTAAATATGAAAGCTGTTCTCAATGGTTATGAACGTATGACCGAAGAAGAAGGTGAACATTTTAATAAGCTATATGAAGCTTATGCAAATTGTGACGTTGACTTTTTTAATAAACAGGGGGTGAAAAAATGAAAGTTACTTTAGTTCCAGAAATTGGTTCACTAGCTAAAGTTTTTGATGGTGATTGTATTGACATCACTGGACAAGTGTTTGATTGGGGTATTGCTTTTAGTTGTTATCCAACTTTAGAACAGTGTGAAGATTTTTATGATAAAGTTATGTTTTTGTTTGGATGCAACATCCAATTAATCAAATTGGTTCCAAATTGGTATACTCAAACTAACGTTGAAGATTTTATTATTGACCATCGTAAAGTATTCGAAAAATTTATAGAAGAAACCTATGAAGAAGAATGTATTTATGATTGGAATACCATTAAAAATGATTCAGAAGAATTCTATGATGTATTTTTACATTTAATGACAAATCTTATTTGCGGTAACTGCTGTGAAGAAGAATATGAAATTTTATGGAATTTATTCATGGAAGAATAAGAGGTAAAAAAATGGATAATTTTGACGAAATGAATTTTACAGACAATCATTCAACAGATATATCTGATTATGATTGGTTTTGTACAGTTTTTCCTAAGGAAGAGAATTCTGATTCTCTTCCTATGGATTTTAATTCATATGAAGAAGCTGAAGTTTATGGAAAAGAAACCTATGGCGAAGGTAATTATATAATAGAATCACCATTTATGGATTAAGGAGGTATTAAAATGAGTGCTTGTTACAGTGTATCTGCAACCTTGACTTTTAGAAAAGGATTAATTCAGACTGGATTAGAGAATATAAAAGAATATATACGTGTATCTCATAATCAAAATATTGATTTTGGTTTTGGTACTTATTCAAATTTTAAATCCTTGAATGAGATTAAATCAATTGAAGATGCTATTAATTTAATATTTGCAAAACATCAAAAGATGTGTGATATAAAACATCCAAATGAATTAGATTATAATTTTAATTCATTTTTTAATGCTAGTTATGGTTGGGAAAAAGTTATATACGATTTCTTCAAATATTTATCTCCATGCTTAGAAGATGGAAGTAAAATGATAGTTTATCCAGATTCGGGATGTACAAAACTATTCATAGAAGATGGTCAATGGAAAGAAAAATAGGAAAGGAGAAAAAATAATGTCTAAAAAAGTATTATCTGATGCAGAATTTTGGGACCTTGTCGATCAATACGAAAGCTATCGAAAAGGTAATGTTAGAGATGCAATTGATATTATTGT
>JAGCBE010000239.1 GCA_017652345.1 Methanobrevibacter sp. | reverse complement strand
GATACAACTTCGGGAAGTGTTTCATTTGTCCTTGCATCTTTCTTATAATGATATTGTTCAATTTCATTAATAAAGTTTTGGCACGACGGGTGGATTATGATTTCAAATCTTTTTAAAAAATTAATTCCCTCATTAACGCTTCCTTGGCCTTTCTTAACTCCAAAAGCATTAACGCCCTTTACAACAAATTCATGAATGCTTTTTGGCTCAGCACTATCACAATAAACCGTTGCGCCCTTGGTTACATCTCTTACTAATGGTATAGCTTCATCATTAAGTAAGTTTTTTTTGTACCATTCATCACAAATCCATATTTGCATTTTCTTTAAATCAATAGCAACACGGATAAAAGCGAAAGGGTCTTCCGCAAATCCCCAGTCAATTCCAAATCTGTACTGTTCAAAGCTTTCTTTATCAAAGCTTTGAATTCTCCAATTAGTGAATACAACACCTTCTAATACTCCCCAATTTCCCTCTAAATATACGCTTCTATAATACGGGTCCGTTTCTTTATTAAGTCTTTTGATGTCGTCTTTGGTCAAGAATTGATTATCTCGATATGTTGTTTTTAGAATCATGTAATCGTGCGAATCATCGACCTTTTCAACAAAATTCTTTCCTTCTTCCCAAACTCCTAAGAAGTATTCTTTATAAATCCAATGCGACTTCAAAATAGGGTTAAATGAAAAAATAGTTCTTTTCTTTATGTTCTTTTCTGTGTGACCTCTAAGACGCTTGTCTAATTGCTTCCAATCTTTATAAGAAATTTCGGTAGCTTCTTCAATCCATATATCGGTAATAACTCCGTTCTTTGGCGTGATTGATTTTACTTTCTCAACATCATCTAAGCCTTTAAAAATTATTTGCTTATTGTTGTATTTAAAGGTGATTATTCGATTTGATTTGTTAATGTCCCAATATGTATTTCTTAATACTCCATCTTGAAACATTTCATTAATTTTTTTAACAACTTCATTAAAAACTGACTCGGCTATTGATGCACCCGTTTTTCTAACAATTAAATAATTACGCCCGCGCATAACATCAACAATACATCTTTGAGCTAAGAAAAAGGATTTTCCGCTTGAGCTTCCCCCAAAAAAGAATTGTTCCATGTGTTCGGCATTCACAAACGGCCGGTAAACCTTGGCGATATTTTCCCAAAAGTTCTTAATTTTAATCGTCCTCATCTTTTGGCGGTTCTCCCAAATCCAATATTAATTCACCCATTTGGTCAAATCCTAATATTTGTTGTTCGACTGGTTTCTGTCCGCTAGTGTCCCTTACATACTCGGCCGCCTTTGAATCTTTATCGAATACCGCTTTTTGAATCTGTGAAACTAGAATAGCGGTTTGATATTGCAAATCTTGTGCGTCCATATCAGGAAACAAATTTAACATTTCTTCGGTATATTTATTGTTCGGCACCTTGGTATTAAGAAGCATTAAGGCGATTTCTTTCATGGTTTTATTTTGCCGCCTTGCTTGTCCGCTAGCTATACCGCCTTTTCTTCCCTTTTTCGCTGCTTCTTCGCTGCTTTGATATCCTTTTTTAAATTTATATGGTTCAATATTTTCTGGATTATTAGCCATTTATTTTCTCCGCTTCTTTTCCTGTAAAATTCTCCCACCTATCAATTATCACATCGCAATAAGCTGGGTCAAGTTCCATAATAAAAGCGTTTCTGTTTAGTTGTTCGCAAGCAATTAATGAAGTTCCGCTTCCGCCAAAGAAATCAATAATGTTATTATTTGGAAGTGATGAATTTTCTATAAGCTCCGCAAATAACTTAACTGGTTTCATGGTTGGGTGTAGCTTTGAACCTCTTGGCTTGTCAAAATTCAAAACGCTAGTTTTTTCTTCTTCATCAATAAATTGCTTCAATAGGCTTTGGAGTTCTTCCTTTTTTAGCTTATTGATATCAATTTTATCTTGTTCAATGATGTTTGTTTTCCCTCTTTGCTTTGTGAAATAGTGCGCCGCACCATCTTTCCAACCATAAAGAATTGGTTCGTGCTTATAATGATAATCATTAAATCCCAAAACAAAATGATTTTTTACCCAAATTAATTGTTGCCTTACACTTCCCCCTGCTTTAATTAAAGCCATTCTAAAATTAATTTCTTCGGCTTGTGGGTGAAAGATGTAATAAGCACCGCCCTTTTTTAGTGAAAAAAGCATTTCTTGGTAAAATTTGAATAGAAAATTATAGAAATCTGCATTGGATTGTTTATCGTTTTTGATTTGGTTATTTGCTCGATTTCCTATTTTTCTAAATTCTGATAAATGTTTTTGCTTTTCTTCATAAGATACATTATAAGGCGGGTCTGTAATACACAAATCCATTTCATGACCATTTATTAGCTTTTCAACATCTTTCCGATTTGTTGCATCTCCGCATAATAGGTAATGACGGCCTAATCTGTATAAATCCCCCAGCTTGGTTTTTGCTTCTACTGGGATTTCTTCTTCATAGTTATCTTCTATCACTTCTTCTTTTTTTGGATATAATTCGGCCAAACCTGCCATTAAGTCATCGAATCCAAAGCTATTTAAATCAAATTCAGATAATTCGGATAATTCTTCGGCCAATTTATCAAAATTCCATTCTGCATATTCGGAGGTTCTATTGTCAACTAAACGAAAGGCGTTGATTTGTTCTTCGGTTAAATCATCGGCAATTATACAAGGAACGGTTTCAAGTCCGATTTCTTTTGATGCGTAAAATCTAGTATGCCCACAAACAATGATATTATTTCTATCGATTACAATAGGCACTTTGAATCCGAACTTTAAGATGGATTCTTTTACTGGTTCGATAGCTCTTGCGTTATTCCTTGGATTATTAAGATAAGGTTTAAGCTCCTTTAGCTTCTTATTGATTATTTCCATTTGTGCTATTAGAAATTAAATAAGCTTTTACATTAAGCATTTCGGCAATTCCTGAAAGGGTATTTTTTGCCCCTTCACTCATTTCTTCATCTTTAACTAGCTTTTGAATCATATCGGCCAAATCTTGGATAGTAGTTTTTAGATTTTCCAATGTTGATTCTTTTGATGTTATTTGGAAATCCAATTCTTCAACTTTACCTTCAAATGGCAAAATACAAGATTCCGCAACTGAATCAATCGCATCAATGCAATCTTCACTTATTCTGTCAAATAAAAGGTGTAAAGAATAATCTTTTGTGAAATTCCAATGTAAAACCTTGGCGTTAAAATAGATATGCGCCAACATTTCGCAAATAGTTGTAAATTCTTTAGTAAAACTTTTCATTTCGACCCCCTTTCAATGTCTTTAAAATGTAACACTTCTTTTATAATATTAGCTTTTTTTATGTTGTCAAGTTGCAAGATTGAAATGCACCAGTTAAAACTAAATGGAAAGTTATTTGTTGATTCAAGCCATTTTTTAGCTTCTTTTTTAATATGTTTTTTTATTTTGGGATTATTTGTTGTTGCTTCGATTACTGCATTTTCAATTAAAGCGACGATAAGAGATTCTTCAGGCGTCAGGAACCTGTCTAAGATTGATTCGCTTTCATGTTTTTGTTTTATGTTCACGAATCTACAATATTACTAACTTTGCGAATTGTCTATAATTCTTTTATAGTCAAATTGGGATAAATAAATTCAAACAGCTTTCTCTTAATTTTGTAACCTTCCGTTCTAACTCCTTTGACGTCTTCAACGATTGTTTTTTTCTCATATACGCTCGTATAAACAAAATCAGCGTAATAATAAATCGGTTTAAACATTTTGCCGTTTTTTTTGAATCCATCTAGTAGTATAAACTGTTTTTGCATTTCTAAGTCTTTAATTACACCAGCCCTTTCAAGGTTTACTAGTTCCACATATCGCTTGGCTTCCTTTTTTGAATCAAAAACCTTTCCATTAACCATTGTTTTTTTGTTATAATACTTATTATTGTGCTTTTTGTAAAAAAACATATATTCCCCTTAATTAATAAAATTCTTCAAAACTCCTTCCTATCATAACATAAAGTTCTTTTAATCGTTTAGTAGTATTTTCAAAACCTTTTCTTTTCCTGTCAAAATCGATTCTAATTTCTGAAATATACTGATTATCTTTGGCTTTTTCCAACATACAAGCAATTTGATTCATAAATGTTTCCCTGGCAAATTGGAGACGTTTTATCTCTTTTTCGATTTCTTTAGTTTCTTTTAATTCTTCCAATTCTTCTTCGGTTAGCTTCATTCTTCTATGAAACTTTTCACGGCACCATTCTTTGAAAGTCGCTGGATAAACTTCATCTCTATAATTACAATAAATGATATTTCTTAATGTTGTATTATGCGGATAATGATATTGTTCCGTGAAGTCTTTATCGCTATCAGTTCCTACATAAAGACCGCCGATAGCATTGGAAAAAGGTTTCATTTCTTCGGGTTCTAATAATATTATATTCTTCCAAACTTTATCCAAAGCTTCCTTGTCTTCTTCTTCGTCAAAATAGAAAAATTCTTCATTTGTTCCGTCTGAATAACATAAATATCGTTTTGTTTTTTTTCCTATTTCATCAAAATTTAATTTTTGCTTCATAAATTCCCCCTTATATCATATTCAAAATTTTTAACATTTAAAAATAAAAAGTAATATCTGTTTGATTCAATAAATTCATAAATGTTTTTTATTTTATTTTTATTTTTTAAAAAATCTTGAATGCTAAATATTTTATATTTGTATTTTAAATCCAAATCCCTTAAAGTTTTTTCTAATTTAATAGGTGCGTAATATGTATAAATTAATATATCATCATTTGTTTCTTCCACCCAAAATTCCTTTTTGTTTTTATAAAATTTATTATAAAAATTAACAAATCTTTCGGCTTCAATTTTTATCTGTTTAAAATTTTCGTTAGTTTTATTTAATAAATAAATTTTTAGCACCTCGATTAAATGGTTAATCGAAATTCCAACTTGTTTAATAAAATCATCGTAACTTAAATTCTTCATTATTCTTCCTTAAAAACTTAGATAGTGTTGGCACAGATACCTTTAACTTCTTAGCTATATCTCTTTGGGTGATGCCTTTTTTGATATATCTAACAATTAATTTATTTTTTCCATCAAGCTTATTATTTTTATTTTTACTTCCTGCCTTTCTTCCTAGTTTTATTCCCCTTGCTTTTCTTAGCTTCAAAGCCTCTTTTGTTCTTTGCGCTATCAAAGTTCTTTCGATTTCTGCTGCCATTCCGAACGCAAACGCTAAAACTTTACTTTGTAAATTATTCTCAAGCTTAAAATTATCCTTAATAGTCCATATTTGAATATCGTTAGTTAAACAATGTTCTAATATTTTCATTAAAATCAACATATCACGACTTAACCGTGAAATTTCAGAGCAAATTATCAAATCGCCTTTTTTACATTTCTTTATAAAATCCCCAAATTTGCCTTTTTTGAAATTCTTAGTTCCTGATATTTTCTCCTCGCACCATGCATTAATCTTAATTTTATTTTTTTTGCAAAATGTTTCAATTTCAAACTTTTGATTTTGCGTATCTTGGTCGTCCGTGCTTACCCTAATATAACCATATATCATTTTAAAATCCTTACTTAATATCAATCATCTTCGTCCCACTGGTCTTTTATTCTACCAAAAGCACCATATCTAACCTTCCAATTATCCCCATTTACAAGGAAATTAAGATTTATTGTTAAAACTTCAATAACAAATTCTTTTGATTCGTATGATGATGATAGGTTATATTTATGATTACACCATAAATCTGTAACATCACAATCATAATCTGCTTCTCTTATAATTCCAAAACCGTCTTCTATCGTTATTTCGTAGTGATGTGGGTTGTAATAATCTAATGCTGATATTATATCCCAATATTTTTCATTTTTCATTTTTACTTTCCTTTTTTTCTATTATCTTACCCTGCTCTATGTAAGTTTGTAATCTATCACAATATTCGCATCTTATTTCCATCTCCCCAACTGCCTTAATAAGACTAGATGCTAGTGATATTATCTCAATTTGCTTAACTATCCCAATCTGTTTATCCTCATCTGATAACATCTGATTATACATTTCACTGAATTTTTTTAGCATTCGCATAAACTCTTTAAAGCTCCTCTGCTTCTCTTGCTCCATAATATTTGTCATACTTAATTGTTCCATATCTCACTCCCAAACAGATAATATTTCTTCTTTTAAATCTTCTATCAGTTTCTTATAATCTTCATACTCGGGTGAATCTGTCATGTTTTCAAATTCCGAAAAAGCCATACAACGAGCAGTGCCTATTATTTCTTCAATTAAATCTAATGTATATTCACATTTTTCTTTAAATTTATTCTTCATGATTTTTCCTTTCGTCCATAAGTTGCCACCAAAGCCCTTCAAATCCACCATCAAAGTGTTCAAAATATTTTTTACAATCATTTATAAGGATTAAAATTGCATCTTTTTTTAGAATACGATTTTTTTCATATTGCATACAACACTCTGCATATTTTTCAAAAATATCCAAAAATATATCCTTAACTTCATTAAAAAAATATTGCTCATTTCGTTCTGTTTTTAATTTTTCCATTTAATCCCTCTTTAATACCAAATTTCTGCAATTTCATCTTCACAATCTTCAATAAGTTTCAGTAATGATTTATATTCATCAGAATCTTTTTTATTTTCTAATTCTAGAATCGTTAATTTTCTTACGGCATCTTTAATTTTATCAAGTTGCTTTCGAGTAAGTTCCCAGTTTCTATCATAGGGATCTACATTTCTTATTTTCCAATAATCTTCTATCATATTATTTTTTCTCCTTTCCTTTATCAAAATAACTTTCTATTGCTAAAAAAAGTTTATGAATATCATCGTCATCCATATCAAGAATATTATCTTGAATTGCATCGTATAAAAAATCACGTATATCTCGGTCAAGCATTTCTTCTTCATCAAACGAATCAGATAACCAAGAATTACCACCATAATTAACACATATAGCATCTTTAATAATTTCTATTAACTTTATTTCATCAATCTTGATCATCTTTATCTTCCTTTTATTTCTCCTTATAACTTCTTTGTAAAAAACCAATCCGCCGTTATCCCCCCTGCAAGCTCGGGAACGTTTGTCCTATATTTTGGCTCTTTCAATTCTTCTTTTAAACCTTTTACAATTTGTTTACATCTCAAATCATAGTAATCAAGCCAATCTTTAGTTTCATTATAAAATTCATTCATGACTTTATTCTGTTCATTTACAATTTCTTTTAATTTTTCTTGGTTATTTTCATTTTTCCAAACAACACCTGTATAATCTTTTATAAGATAATTCAATTCTTGGAGCCTTATATAAGAATCTCTAAGTTTTAGTTTTTTGATTTCATCACTACCATTTTCAATAAGCATTTTTATTTTAAAGAATTTGTCTTCCATCATTTTTCTCCATACAAATATAAATATTCATCTACAAATTCGCTTGTTACATCTCCACAAATTAAATCTTCATATTGTTGCTCAGCTATCCTTTCGCTTAAATGTTCTCTGCACTTTTCTATAGTTTTTCCATGGAAAACATCTAGTTTTCCCTCAACAATAGAAACCAAAACCCAAAAATGTTCTGCATATTCTAAATATTGATATTTAATTAAATGCTTTTCACCGTTTTTTATCCCTACTACAGTTTCAGATACATACACATTTGGCGTAAATAGTGGAAAAAGATTAAATTCCATTTTTATCTTCGGTGCTAATTCCTTAGCTAATTCTTCTTTTGTTACCATATTATTTATCCTCCTTAATAAAGCTAGCAATAACTTTCATATAATGAATTTTTAATTCATTTACAGAATCACCAAAATCATCAAATAAAATTTTAACTTTTTCTAAATAAGTAAGAGTTCTACTATCTATTTCATTGGGATTCGGCATAAGAGCCTTAAATTCTAATTCCATATACCTTTTTTGAAAATAAAATAATAAATCCCTTACTTCATGAACAACTTCATAATTTTTCATTTTTATTCCTCCTCATCTAATTCTTCTATTATTCTTTTTTTATCTCCAAAATTCATAATTCACCTTTTCTAATAAAATCTACTTAAACATTTTTGTTTAATATCCTCTTTATAATCCAAATCCATTTCAATATCAGATAAAATTTGATTTCCAATAATTGCCAATGCTTGGACATATAAATCTTGTAATAAATTTGAAATATAACAAATCTCGTCGTCTTTAATTCTAATATAAATAGGATTATCTGAAATTATATTAACAATTGATGTCATATGTTCTAAAACAAAATTTAAACTATAATATGCGTTTTCTCTTATATAATTTAAATTAAAAACTGCATCATTTCTTAATTCTTCCGTTGATGTCTCAAAATCGCATTTTTTTATAAAAACTTTTATAATTTCTTTTGCCAATACGGAAGATGTTTCATTATATAATTTTTTAAAAGTATTTATCAGCTCTTTTCCAACAGGGACTTGAGTTGTCTCCTTAAAAAAGTCTTCCAAATATTCTTTATCACCCGCCTTAAATATGCTTTCGCCTTTTAAAAATTCCTTTAATTCCTTAGCGCTCAATTGTTTTTTTAATTCAAAAAAAATTTCGGCTTCTAATTCAAAATCTTTACTACTTCCCCAATATTGTTCTCCGCCATCGTTTAAATCTGAAATAATAATATATAAATCTTTTAATGACTCTTTACTCAACACTTTCAATTACTCCTTTTATAAACAACGCGTAAATCTTAAATAATCAAGCTTAATTACCGTTTCTTCCCCACCATTAACCATCAAATTAAATACATTTTCTACTTCATTTTCTATTTCATTAATTATTTCTAAAATATCAAATCTACGCTTTGAAATTTCTTCCATAAAAATATCTAAATCAGCTGATTTTAAATTAATTGGCGGTAAATATTTTCTAAATTCTTCTAGTCCCAATTTTCTTAAAATATCTATTTCAAGTGGAAATATTTCAAATCTATATCCATTATCCAATGAAAAAAGAATATTTTTTGTTATGAAAGCTGAATAAAAAATACTTTTTTCAAAAAATTTAATCTCATTAATTTTACTTGAATTTATATACATTTTATTTTCTGTTTTTTCGTTAAATAATATCATTATATTTTCCCCCATTAAATTTTATTCATTCTGAATTCCAATCTCATACTGTTACATTCCAAATTATTATTCCCATTTACAAATTCTTCATATATTTCAATGATGGCATGAGCAGACGCATCAACAACTTTTTCTAAATAATCAGCTCTTTTTTCTAATTCTAAAGTATAGTCTGATAAACCTTGCTTCTTTTTTGCGATTTCAGAATGAGGTATCCCCATCACATCACTTACTATAGTTTGTTCATTTACTTTTATAAAAAACCTACTCAAATTATTTAAACAAATTGTTATTAAATAGCTTTTTAAATCCGTACCTATTAAATCATACTCAATTAGTTCTATAAAACTAATATCTTTTCTATAAATTAAAAATCGTCTATCATGTAATTCATCATATAAATAAATTGTATCTTTAGTTACTTGTAACATTTTTCATTCTCCTTTTACCAATTTTTTCTAATTAAATTTAAAATTTCTAAAAAAACCTCATCTTGAGTTTCAGTCCATATTTCATTTACATCTTTGGATAACTCAACTAGTTTTTTTGTTCTATTTCGTTTTTTAAAATATTCTTCATTTGATTTTTCTTGCATTCTTTCAAGTTCATCTTTTATTTCATGCTTGAATCCTATTGGAGCGCCAATCTCCACCCCATTTAAAGAATACTTTTTGATGATTCTATTTTCATAATCAAATTCTTTTTCTATATTAAGATTAGAAGGTGTGTATAAATTTAAAAAATCAAAAAAATCAATTTTAACATCTTCATCTTGATAATCATCATGGAAATCTATTTTACAAACATCTCTTTTTTCAAGAAATTCAAGAGCTGAATTAATTTCATCTATTTGATTTCTTTTTATTTCAAACTTTTCTTTAATTTCTTGGAAGCTTTCAAAAGCGTTTTGCCATAGGAAAAATTCAAATAATAAATTTTTCCTTTCAATATTATCCAAAAAAATCTTTAAAAATTCTTGTGGTGAAAAATTCTTATTATACATTTTTACTCCTTATCTAATTT
>JAGCBE010000238.1 GCA_017652345.1 Methanobrevibacter sp. | reverse complement strand
ATCTTTCTTTCTTGCTAACTTCTCTTCTAAAGTGAGAAAGAAGTAGGTATTGAAGAATATCACTATCTGTAAGATAAAGTGTCTTAGGTTGTCTATTTTGATGTATTACCTTGATATATAGAGGTAAATGAAAAGAGAGATTCCTGGCCAGATGTAGTTTATCCAATTGCTAAATTTAGTGAGAGAGTGTTCTTTACTAATGTCTTACATAATCACTGGTTAGTGGATTAGGACCGAAGAGGTACCACAGGTGACCAATGACTTAAGTTGGGATGTATCTAGTAAATGCAACCCCACAACTCTCATTAATTAGTTATTACAAGGAGAAGAGAAATGTTATTAGATGAACAATTAACTAACGAAACGGGTGTAGTAGATGATGATTCAACACCAGACTACCTAGAGGCCATTAAAACTCTTAAACAAAATAGTGTTGATAAGGCTAAATATGAACAACTCAAAGCCGAAAATAAGAAACTCCTAGATTCTATTGTGAATGGTACAGAGGTCGCTCTAGATATCAGTAAACAAGAAGAACCATCAATTGAGGAATTAAGGAACAAAGTCTTTAATAATCCAAATCAAACAAACCTAGAATATGTATCCAATGTTCTTAAATTGAGGGAGAGACTTATTGAAGAGGGTAATGATGACCCATTTGTTGCTTCTAGTTCTCAATATAGTCCTACAAATGCTGACTATGAAAGAGCAAATAGAGTAGCCACTATCTTACAAGATATGGTTGATACAGCAGATGGTGATGCATCAGTGTTCCTCAATGAGTATCAAAGAAGAGTAAAGGAAGTAAATATTCCTACTAAAAAGAAATAAGGAGAATAGAAAATGGCATTACAAAGTGCATTTACATTAACACCTAATGAAATCTATGAAACTCTTGCGAATATGATTATTTCTCAAGAAGTCTTTGCAGATAACATTGGTAAAAATCAAACATTAGTTGACAAGGCTAGAGTTGATGGTGGTCTCTTTGGTGATACAAAACTCTACTATGCTACTGATGTCTTAAAATCTCATGACTGGTTAAATGATTCTGAAGCAGCCAACTTACTTGCTTTAGATAGACCAGCAGACCCAGAAGTCCAAGCCATCAAATTAGATGTCTTCAGACAAATTAGATTAACCCTCGACAACTACATGACAAAGAGAGCCTGGGCTAACGAAGGTGCTTTCGCTTCTTTCAATAGCATCATGTTAGGTTGGATGAGAGAAACCAAGAGAGTCTATGATGGTACTCTCTACAATGTCTTCATTGGTACAACTCAATCCAGTGTTGGCAAACAAATCAAATCCATTGACCTTGGTACAGGCAGTGGTCATCCACTCTATAACTTAAGTGGTGTTGAAAAAGAACAAATGGAAGCCATGTTAATTGCTCAAGGTTTAGCCGATTTATTGGTTGAAATGGGTGATTACTCCAGAGACTTCAATGACTATGCTAACTTAAGAAGTTATGCTGATGAAGCCATTCAAGTTGTTTGGAATTCCAAGTTTGTTAACAAGATTAGAAAGATTGACATTCCAACAATCTTCCACAAAGAAGGTTTAGTTGATAAATTTGAACAAGATGTCATGCCAGCAAGATACTTTGGTGTTGTTATTACAGCCGATAATGTCTCTGACTACAGTGCTGCCTCTCCAACTGCTGGTAAACCAATTGATTCAGATGATGACACATATGTTCCAGGTGTTGGCCATGCTAATGGTTGCATCAGAGCATGTGTTGAAAAAGATGTCACAGTCTCTGCTGTTGCTTATCATGTGTTCCCAGGTGATGAAATTCCTGCTGGTGCCACAATTAAAGCAGGTGGCAACTTTGAATTAGGTGAAGTTTACATTGAACAAGCAGATGTTATTTGCAAAGTTCTTGTTAAATTACCTCCATTCATGAGTGCATTTGAAGTTGGTACAACCTTCTTCAATCCAAGAAGTTTAACCGAAAATCACTACCTCACATTCGGCCATAACTCTCTTGCTTACTTAAAGAACTATCCATTCATTACAGTCAAAAAGGCTTAATGAAAGAATAGACATTTCTCTCTTACAGGGGTAGGGTTTCATGCCCTGCCCCTCTTCAATAAGGAGGACAAAATGAATTTATTAATTGGTAATTATAACAATTACTTCAATAGAATAGTGAAATCAGAAGAATCCTATGCAGATTATGTTACTGCTATGGGCACAACATATAAAAGAATTGATGATTTTAACTTCAATCCTAATGATGGTATTAATACAGAATTTGTACTAGGTAAAGGTGATTATACAGATTCGCCAGATTATCTAGTTGTTTTTAATGAAGAAACAAATAACAATGTGACCACTCAAACAATTATTAGTAGATGGTTTGTTCTAGACATGCATAGAACAAGAGGTGGTCAATATAAATTTTCACTCAGGAGAGATGTTATTGCAGATAACTTGGATGAAGTATTAAATGCTCCTACATATATTGAAAAGGGTCAAGTTAATGCAGGTAGTCCATTTGTCTTTAATAAAGAAGGCATGATTTTAAACCAAATCAAGATTAGTGAAGACCAACTTGTTGACAACTCAAAATGTGCTTGGTTAGTTGGCTATGTAGCGAAGAATGCTACTGCTAGTAATGTTACTATCAACTATGCTCCATCAGACCAAAATGTTGTTAAAGTTAGTGCTTCATCTATTGATAACTGGTTCCAAAGTTTAGGAATTAATCCAGGTCAACCATTCTTGGCAGAACCTTATGATATATCTTATAGAACAGCCTGGCAAGCAGGTACAGGATTTGTTTATCACTATGCTTGTAGAACATACATCTATGGCACAGGTTCATTCTCATCAGAGGATGACCATAGAGGAAGTGGTAATGATGCCATTAGAGCAGGTTGGTATGCAGATAGAAATGAAGTAGGTAATGCTTTATTAAATGCTTATAACACTTTAGGTTTATCTTCATTAAAGGCAGCATTAATTAGTTTAGTAGGTTCTCATAGTGGTGCTGAAGTTACAAGCATTAAGAACTTCAATGGTAAGACAATTAAAACCACAGATGGTAAATACTATAGAATATCAGTTGTTACTGCTCCTACATATGAAGTTAAAAATGCTTCATTAGTTAGTGGTAACTCCCTCTATACATTAATGACCTCTGCTCTTACCTTAGCACAAGTATTTGGTCAATATACTACTCCAGATAGTAGTTCTTTCAAATACTCATTTAAATGCTCACAATATATTGTTACAGCATCAGAAGATACAAGTGCTAGTGTCAAGGTGAATCTCAACTCTACAAGAGTTAAAACAAATGACTCTTTATTTGACATCATTGCTATGCCTTATGCTCCAGGAAACAATACAGCAAAGGTTACCATTTCAGGTGGTTCAACAATCTATGTCAATAATAAAGTCTCTATGGCTGCCATGACAGCACTTGCTACTACATTAGTTCCAGGACAAGGTATTTATGACATTCAATTATTGCCATATTGTCCAATACAAAACTATATCAACTCTACTGGTGGTCTTTTAGTTGATTCAACTAGAGAAGGAGCAGACTTTGATTGGATTGTAGATGGCTCAAATAGTGATGCAAAGATTGGCATTATGTTCTATTGTCCAGAAAGCCAATTTACATTTGATATTAATAAATCACTCTATTGGAATCAATTTAGAGTTATTGATGATTTTACACCATTATCTGAAATGCCTTCACCATATAATAACTTTCAACCAAATGTTAGTTATGTATTAACTTCTGCTATATATCAACTACCATTTGCACAATGTACAATTGATACAGGTTATTATAATAAAATTACATTTAATAAGATTAATAAAAGAACAGGTGAAGTAATTGAAACAATGCAAGGTTCTTCAATTACTATTACACCATCACTGTCTACTTATGCAACGATTGGTTGTTCATACTGCCCAATTGAAGGTGTACAAGGTTGGACAACACCTTGGAACTGGGGTTCAGGTGCTCTTGGAAACCCTTACTTACCTTATGACTTGGATGATGTATATCTTGAAATCATTATAAATACTTCAAATTTTAATGTCACATTACCAAGTTATGTAAAACAATTAGTTCAACAACCAATATTTAGTAGTGAGATGAATGGTGTTGTTGCCATGAAAGTTGACAATGAATGTAATCTCTATAGATTAGTATCTCCAAACTATCAAGGTGAATTTGAATTCTCACCAGTCAAAAATGGTGGTGTAGATAGATTTAATGTTGACTGCACTTACAAGCCTTATAACCCATATATTCATGTGAATCCAGACTTTGGTGGCTTATATGGTGATGACTACAATGACAGTAGAGGTCTTATTTGTCAAGGTGACTTCACAGTTGGAATGATTAGTGATGCATTCCAAACATATGAACTTAATAACAAGAACTATCAACAAATCTTCAATAGACAGATTCAAAACATGGACATCTCAAATGAGATTGCTAGACAAGAACAAGGTGTTAAATCAGTCACAGGTGCTATTACAGGTACAGTAACAGGTGCTGTTGGTGGTGGCATTGCAACAGGCTCTCCTTATGGTGCTATTGCAGGTGGCATTATTGGTGCAGGAACAGGCATTGCTGGTGGTATTGCAGACTACTACAACCTTGATAGACAACTTAAAGAAAACAAGAGTTTTACAGCAGATATGTACAACTTTAGTTTACAAAACATCAAGGCATTACCTTACACCTTAACAAGATGTACAGCATTAACTTTCAATAACAAATTGTTCCCATTCATTGAGAAGTACTCATGTACTGATAATGAGAAAGAAGCATTCATTAAGAAACTTACATATGATGGTATGACAGTGAATGCTGTGGCAACAATTGCAGATTATACAGATAGAAATAATAGATTAGTAAGAGGCCAAGTCATTAGATTACCTGGTTTAAAGGATGATGACCATATGGCTAATGAAATCTATAACGAGATTAAAAAAGGAGTTTATATCTAATGAGCATACAGAATTCATTAAACAGTGTAGTTGGTGCTCTTGCAGGTGCAGCCTTGGCTGGTAAACATGCCCATGACAAGAAGGAAAAGGAAAACTTAAAACAACAAGGACAAGTTGAAACAGTTGATGAGAATGCAGAAGCACTTAAACAAGCAAACATCATGCTCAAGAAAGCAGGTGTTGAAGAAGACCTTGGCAAATTACAAGAAGAGTACAAAAAAGATAAAGAAGAATTAGGTCAATGGAAACAAGGTCTTGTTGATGTAGGTAATGGTACCTATATGAAAACAAATGATGACCTATCAGATGACATCAAAATGAGAAACAAAGCATTAAAAGTCATGAGGCAAAAAATAAAGGCTAGAAAGATGCAAATTAATGCATACAAGAAAATGTTAGGAGGTAAGAAATAATGGGTAAAGGTACTCCAACATTACCAGATTTAGATTTACTCTATCAAGCAGGTATTAATCCTAAAACAGGATTACCTCTTAAGTTTGGTAATACTAAAATTACTCTCAAAGAAGACATCAAGAAAGCCATGAGAATTATTGATGAGCAGGATGCAGTCAATAGATATGTCTGGTACAACTTGCCAGCAAATATCACATCTCAAGAACTTGAAAGAATGATTTATTACAAAGGTCAATTATGCTTCTTCTATGACAAAGATTTAGAAGAGTTCTATTTCATGCCTTATGCATTAGATGGAACTATTGACTTCTATGGTAGATTCAACACAGTACATCCTGTTCCTATGACAAGTGGTACTGATGATAAAGGTTCTAAGGCACAAGCAGAATATCTTGCTAACAAGAAACTTAAATGTGTCTATGGAATCAAGTTAGAAGATGTTTCTAAAGAAGATTTAGAGAATTCTTGTGTTTTATTACATGACTACACAAAACAACTCTCACAGAACATTATTCCAAGGGTTACTATCAATGAACCTATATTAGATATTGAATCAGAAGTCATACCAATGGCTAGAACTAACTTACTTGCTAGTTGTGGTATCAAAGGTATGAGAGTTCAAGACCAAGACCAACAACAAAATGTTGAAGATGCAGCCAGAAGTTTACAACAAAATGCTCTTACTGGTAAGCCATGGATTCCTATTGTTGGTACAGTTGAATTTCAAGAACTCACAGACAATGCTACAGGTAAAGTACAAGACTACTTCCTTGCATTACAATCATTAGAAAACTTCAGACTCTCTACATATGGTATTGACAATGGTGGTTTGTTTGAAAAGAAAGCACATGAATTACAAAGTGAAGCAGACATCAATGGTGGTCCTGTTGGACTAGTCATGCAAGATGGTACTTCTATCAGACAAAACTTCTGTAACATTGCTAACTCTATTTGGGGTTTAGGTATGTGGTGTGAACCAGCAGAAAACATCATTGGTGCAGACATTACAGGTGATGGACTTGAATATGATAGAGATGACTCTGGTGAACATACAGGTGTTGAAACAGAAGGAGGAGAAGACAATGAGTAATTTCCCAAGATTTGACACTAAATTATTCTCTGAAATATGGGAAGACAAAGATGCATTTTTAAGTGACTATGGTGATGTTGGTATTCCAACTACTATTAGTTCAACAAATGCTACTACACTCTACTACTTGCTCTATTCAAAATATGGTAATAGTCCTATTGCTAACTTTGATGAAGAACAATTTAAGTACAAAGTGTTTGCTACTATTTTCCAATATGGTCCTACATGGGAAAAGAGATTAGCAATTCAACAATCATTAAGAGGTTTAACTGATGCTGATTTATTACAAGGTGCTAAAGCAATTTACAACCATGCATATAATCCAGGTCAAGCACCAAGCACTTCTTCATTGACAGAATTAAATTTCATCAATGACCAAAATACAACTAACTATAAGAAGTCAAAAATGGAAGCCTATGCTCAATTGTGGGACTTATTAGCAGTTGATGTCACAGGTGAATTCTTAAGCAAATTCCAAAAGTGCTTCAAACAATTTGTACAACCTGAAAGAACATTTATCTATGTTACTGAAGTGGAGGATGAAGATGATGAATGATAGCAAATTATTATATGGATTCCTTGGTACAGCAGTTAGTGCCACAGGTGCTTCTCTCTCTGTAACTGAATTACAAGCAATTATCTCTATCATCATTACTATCGCAGGTTTTATTATCTCTGTTTTAATTCCATTAGTTATCAAACTAGTTAAATGGTATAAGAAAGCCAAAAAAGATGGAAAGATTGATGAAGAAGAATTAGATGAACTTGGTCAAATCGTCAGCCAAGGTGCTAAAGATATTAAAGACGGTGTTGAATCCTCAAAGAAGGAAGTATCAGAGAAATCTGAAGGAGAATAACAATGTTAAAATTTGGTAATAAAGAGTTCAGAAACTTACAAGAACAAGTTCGCAAGAACATGTTAGACCTTGCAAATTTAAAAGAAAGTGGTGTCATTTTAGATGAATTTGGTATCAAGGTTATTGGTCAAGCAACAAGTGTTGGTAGTATGCCAAGTGTTGCAGACTATAAAGAAGATAATCCAGATTGGGAATATGGTGATGCCTATGCTGTAGGTACTGAATCTCCTTATGAATTGTATATATTAACAAGAGCCAATGAATTACATGCTAATGACTATTGGTTCAATATTGGTGAGTTTCCTGCTATTGGTCCAGAAGGTCCAGAGGGTCCTCAAGGTGAACAAGGTCCTCAAGGTCCTACAGGTCCTAGTGGTCAAGATGGTGTCTCACCTGAATTTAGTATTGGTGATGTAAGTGCTACAACATTGAGTGCTGGTGAAAGTGCTACAGCAAGTGTTACTCAAAGTGGTACTTATGCTCAACCTATTCTTAACTTTGAATTTGGTATTCCTCAAGGACAAGATGGTTCAACATTAACATCTGTTGCTTGGGGTAGTATTTATGGTTCTATTGATGACCAAACAGACTTAATCACTTTAGTACAAGGCAGAGTTAAGAAAGTCACAACCTCAACTGCTTACAATAGAGTTTATGGTATTGATAACAATGGTAATCAAGTGACATGGAATATGGGTAGTGACATTATCACTCCTGCTAATTTAAGTGGTTATGCACAAACAGATGTTGCTAACATCTTCACTAAATCACAAAACATGTTGAGTGCTATCACATTCCAAGCATCTAGTGTTGACTTTGTTAAGAATGATGGAGAGAACTTCTATAGTTATGTTTTACCATATGCTACAGGTACTATTGCTTTAAGTGAAAACTTTGGTGGTTCTTATAGTGGTTCATATTGGACATCCATTAAAATCAATGGAACTACAAAACTCATTGGTCAAGGTGGAGGTGGTGGTCCTGCTACATGGGGTTCTATCACTGGTGATATAGATGACCAATTAGACTTAATGAGTAAGTTTAGTGAATATGCTACTGTTACTTCATTATCAAGTGCAGTCAGTGATATTGGTTCAATAATATCATCTCTTGACTATGCATCTGTTGGTGCTTTATCAAGTGGTACTGTTATACCAGATTTGACAGGCTATGCAAAGGAATCTTGGGTTAGTAGTAATTTCTTAAGCAGTGGTGCTTTGAGTGGCTATGCAACAGAAACCTATGTTTTAAATCAATTATCTGACTATGCTACTATCTCTAGTTTAAGTATCTATGCTCAAACAAGTTCATTAGCAAGTGTTGCCTTTACTGGTAACTATAGTGACTTAAATGGATTACCAACTATTCCAAGTGATACAGGTGACTTAACAAATGGTGCTGGATTCATTACATCAAGTGCATTAACTCCATATGCTACAGTGAGTGCATTATCTAGTGCTGTAAGTGATATAACATCTGTAATCTCTTCTCTTGATTATGCTAGTGTAGGAGCATTAAGTTCAAATACATATATTCCTGACATTACAGGATTAGCAAGTGAAGGCTATGTTAACTCTTCAATTAGTGCATTAAGTTCTATATATGCACCAATAAGTGATTATGCTTCTACATCATATGTTAATAATGCAATCAGTAGTTTATCTAGTATTTATGCATCTATTTCATATGTTGATTCATTATCAAGTATTTATGCTTCTCAAAGTGACTTATCACTATATGCAAAATTAAGCACATCAAATACATTTGCTAGTAGTAACTACTTCCAAGAATATGTTTATGTAAGGTCTCCTGATGCTATAGCAGGACCAAGATTATGTTTAGGTAATACCTATGGTAATCAAATTGGTTACTTACAAGCATCTGGTTCAACATTTGTTATTTATGGTAGTTCTATAAACTTAAGTGGTAGTGCTTATTACAATGGCAATCAACTTGCAACTACAAATCAAATTCCATCTATTCCAGCAAGTCTTCCTGCTAATGGTGGCACAGCAAGTTATGTTAGTGGATTTAACCTTGAAGTTTGGACATTCACTTTAAGTGATAACACAAGTGTTAGTAAAACAGTATTAGTGGGGTAGTTAATTATGTCAATTAACTTTAATCAAGTTACAAAGGTAGAGATACCTAAATATCCTTATCAACAAGTAGAGTATCTTAACTTTAATGGTACCGATAACTACATGTATCCAAAACTATTATTTGGTGATATTGCTATAATAACTGAATTTGAATTTTCATTATCAAATATTAATTCAGGATGTATTGTAGGTCTTGAACAACTTGAAGGCTACTTACGCATATATGCAGACAGTGGAAAACTTTATATTAAATCTTATGAAATCGGTAATGAGTTATATTATGAAACAATGTGTACTCTTACTAAAGATGCAAAATACAAATTAAGAATAGAGGATACTAATCCTACTGTTTACCTTACACTTACACAAAATGAGACAACTTTATTTTCAGGTTCATTTCATTATTATTACAGAGGTGAACATCAATATGGTCAAGAGAAGGCATATTTGATGGCTAGAAACCTTGGTGGTGAGTCTTTAGGTACTGCAGACCAATTTGCAACAGGTAAAATATATTCATTTAAACAATGGGGTTCTGGTTCAGGATATCCAAATAATACACAATTTGTTCCAATTATAAATACATCAACAGGAGATGTTGGTTTAGTTACTAACTATTCTACTTATGTTGAAACTCCATACTTAATGAATGGAACCATAACATCATCATCTATAGGTAATGCTGTAGTTCCTACTATTCAATTTCCTTTAGTTGAAGTTACTCAAATTCAAAGAGAAAGTACTATATTATGGAGAAATAAGAGACTTGTCTCTATTGCTTTATCAGGTCAATCAACAACATTGCCTCAAGATACTACATTTACATTTGATGGTGTTGTTACAGCAACATATAGTGATGGTACTACAGCAAATGTTACATCATCAACAACATTCAGTGGCTATAACATGAGTACTGCTGGTACATATACTGTCACTGCTTCATATACTGATTGGGGTATTACAAAAACTGCTACATATCAATTAACTGTTAAATACTATCCATATAGATTATTAGATTACATTGATATACCAAGTGATGCTTATGTTAACTTAAATGAACAAGGCAACAATAGTTGCAAGATTAAGTTAGATATCAATTTCAACCCAGATGGTACATCATCTCAAGTTGGTAGTCAAAACATGTTTGGTGCTATTTATTACAATGGTTCTATTTACTATAGATATCACTTTACTACAACAAGTAATGGTTTAATACAAGTATGGTTTGGTACTGGTAATAGTGCTTATAAAGATAGTGGAATATACTCAAATAATAATTCCAGACATACATTTGAACTAAACTATGTATCTAACAATACATTGTATGTAGATGATGTTAATAAAGGTACTTATTCAACTCCAGCATCAACAAATACAGGTGTCATGTATTTAGGTGCTAGAAGATTTAATAACAATGGTACTGTAACAATCAACAATTACACTAGAAAGATTAGAGTCTATGGATTAGAAGCCATTAATGCTTATGGTACAAGTATTTTCTATCTAGTACAAAGAAAATCAGATAACAAGATTGGTTTACTCAAAGTATTTAATGATGGCGAAGCAACAAGATTTTGTGAGTCTGAAACAGCAACAGATTTAATTGCTGGCAATGTAATTAATGATAACTGGGACTACCAATAATAACATCATAAATAAATGAAAAAAGAGGAACAAAAATTCCTCTTTTATTTTTTCTCAAAATCTAAATGCTAAATTTAGTGACACATTAATTTAATAGATATAAAAACTTGTATAATACTATGACCAATGTGTCCGAGAAGAGATGAGAGAAATGTTACAGAGATTCAAAGTTTATGAGTATCCATTAGAGAACTACTATTGTTCTTACACAATCAAAGCAGAAGCAAAACCATGCTGTTTTGAAAATGAGAGACTTGTAGATGAATTTGAAGCATTTATCAGAAAGAGAGATGAGAAATGAAAGAATTAACAAAAGAGATGCTAATCAGTTATGGTGTGACTGATGTGACAGAGAATGGTGAAGTTTATGTGAATGACACATTAAGAAAGCCAAGTATTATTGTAGGCAAACACAAATATGGCCAAGATAGAAAATATCTTGCAATCTACTTTGTGAATAAGAATATCAAAGTTCCTGTTCAACAAACATATAGAGTGAAGAGTGGTGAAGTTAGAAAGTGTCCTGGTTGGACATACAAAATAGATACTTATCCATTAGCAAGAATAATGTTAGCCTGGTTCAATGGTTCAATTGGTTCTAATGAAGATGCCGACCATATTGATAGTAATCCTATGAACAATAACATTAGTAACTTACAAGCAATCTCTAGAAAGAGTAATCTTGAGAAGAGAAAACTTACCCATAGTCAAATCACATTAGCCTACAAAAAAGTACAAAAAATGATGGGTATAGAATAAAGAAAGTACCAAAGAAATAATATATTGTGGAATGTTTAAAAGTTGTATAATAAAGAGAGAAATCGGCTCTTAACTGGTCTGGTAATGGCATGCCTACTAGTTACTGGGTCAGTTAGGAGTTTTTTGTTAGATGTTAAATAGAATAACAATAGATAGTAACACTTATAATGCTATTCTTGACATGTATCCTAAATATGTAGAGTATGTTGACAATCTCAATATGTTCTTCACTAAAGGTTATAGTGAGAAGAGAAAAATCAAAGTTGATAGTGCTACTAAAACATTAATAATACAGGGTTATAGAATACCTAATGTCAATATGGACAATGACTGGATGCAAGTAGTGTGTGCTTGTGATGAGTCTTTAGATTCACCTCAAGATGTGAAAATACTACCTTATGCTAACCAAGCCAATAGTCTAATTGAGAAGAAAATTCTAAAGAAATACTACACTAAAGAAGAAATTGTACAATGTCTAAATGAACATTCATTAAAAGTGAGAAGAAAGCCATTACATATATTGCTTCCATGCACATATCATGATGGCCATGTACATAAGTTCAAGAATTGTGTCTATTATGACACTAATGGTGCCCATACAGATGCATTATGTGAGATATTTCCTAAAGCAAAGAAAGAGTTAATAAGACTACATCATCATGCTAGAAAAGATTACATTAACATCTATGTAGGTGACTTATGTAATAGAGGGTTTAGAGGTACATTTGATTGGATTGTAGAGAGAACAAGAACATTCATTGAGAATGTGTATGATAGAGTCGGTGGTGGACTTATCATATATGCCAATACAGATGGCCTTATAATAAATAATCCAAAGAACAGATTAGCAACTAGTACAAAGATTGGTGACATCAAAAGTGAGAGTCTTGATGGCATTGTCTATGCATACTATTGTGATTCTGATGATGAAACTACTGCTTATACAATTTATCAGTTCACTCATCCTACTAAAGGTAAACAACTAAAGGGTAATGCTAGATTAAGTATAAGAAGTAAATTAGATTTACCTAATGGCAAAGTAGTGTTAGGCAAACTAAAAAGAGAGAACCATAGAGAGACTATGGTAAACATTAGAGTAAAGGAGGTGATTGTAGATGAAGAGCCTTAAAGTCAACAGAAGAAAGAAAGTTGTAGTAAGAACTTACATTAGTAAGAAAACAGGTAAGAAGAAGACTTACAGATATGAATACTACCAATACAAAGTAAAGAAAAAAGGCACTAAAGCCAAGTGGGTAACTAGAAGTGCCAAGAACATTATTTATAGAGGCAAGATTACAAAGTATGGTCAAGCCTGGTTAGAAGAATACAAGAAGGGCCTAGATTTGAGTGATAGAAATGACCTTGAAGCAAGAATCTTGAGTGATGAGAGACACAAGAGAACAGTTAAGGCCAGTACCATGATTGCTAGAATGAAAGAGACTAAAATTGAGAGATACATCTACAACATGGGTGGTGATGTGAGAGATTTGAGTGAAGATTTGAACATCAGTGAAGAAGATATCCTTAATGACAAGAATTGGGTCTTCAATGGTGATGTAGGCCACTTCATATTTAATGGTACCACATATGAGTTTCATTTCAAGTATAAAGAACATGCTCTTGATTGGGAGATTATTGAATGAGAGTAAGACTTTCAAACAATGACAAGAAAGACATAAAGAGAACCAAAGCATCAAAACAAGCAAAGAAAGAGAAGTATGATGCTAAAGAGTGGTACACCATTAGAGCCTTATTAGGTAATCAATGGGCTAACTGGTTTGTTATGTCAGGTGCTAGAGAAAGAGGTAAAACATATACAGTTCAAGATTATGTACTTAATTGTTACTTCAATCCTAAATCACCACTATTTATGGTACCATTCTATTGGATGAGACTTAATGATATAGCAGTCAAGAATATGCTTATGAATAATGGTGCCAAGATGTTTGAGCCATTACTTGTAAGAAAATATCATTTAGAGAACATTAAAGTTAAAGGTGATACAGTATTTCTCAATGGTAAGCCTCTATGTTATGTCTATGGCTTATCTACAGCATATAACAACAAAGGTGCAGCCTTATTTGATGCTTCTACATTCAAAGGTGCTAGAATCATTGTTGATGAAGTTGCATTAGAGAAAGGTCAAAAAAGAACATTTGATGTTGTCTATAACCTTAAGATGCAAATAGAAAACATTGTTAGACATGAAAGAACTAATGTTAAAGTCTTCTTTATGTTAAATAACACAGAAGATTGTCCTGAACTATTAGCAATGTTTGGTTTCATTCCTGTAGAATTTGGTGTCTATAAACTCAAAAGAAAGCATTGTGTCATAGATTATATTCCTAATAATGCAGCCTATGAGAAAAGAAGAAAGAATGCTCTAGCAAATGAAATAGATACAGGTACAGGTAACTTTACTAATAAAATAGAAAGAGACCTTAAACTATTATATAAAGGTAGATTAAATAAACCTATTTGTGTAGTTAAATTCACTAAAGATAAGACAGATTGGTTCACTATCTGGGATACTAATATCATAGCACCTTATAATAATGAACAAGTACCTAGTATAGCAATGAAAAGATACATAGATGATACATTCATAACAGACTTAAGAGACAGTGTTATTGAAAGAGAGGATGTAAGAGCCTTTAGATATAAGAATATACTCACACAGAGTCTATTTAGAAAGAATCTAGAGATAATTAAGAAGTAAGATGAGAAATGAAATACTAGAAGCAATAAGACACTTAATGAATTCAATTATATTCCTACCTAAAGATACACCTAGAGTAGTAATACAAGGACTCTTAAATAGTCTAAAAGAACTAATATCAATCTATGAGAAATTGAGAGACTAACCATCTCTCTTTTCATTTACCTCTATATATCAAGGTAATACATCAAAATAGACAACCTAAGACACTTTATCTTACAGATAGTGATATTCTTCAATACCTACTTCTTTCTCACTTTAGAAGAGAAGTTAGCAAGAAAGAAAGAT
>JAGCBE010000237.1 GCA_017652345.1 Methanobrevibacter sp. | reverse complement strand
TTTACCGAAAACGGAATTCTTCTCTATATGGGCTGATTCCTTTTCACTTTTCCCAATGCCGGGGTGAAAGCCCCGGCATATTTTAAAAGAAAGGGGTGCAATAATGGGCTATCTTCCATTAAATTATGAACAGATTAACCTTCATGCAGGAACATATTTTCCTTCACAGGTTAAACCTTATAATAATGAAGCTTTCAAATTTTGGCAGCGTTCATTATTTCAGCGTGCCTGTTCTACACTTATAATAAATACACCCAAAGAATGGGAAAGACACAAAAATTTATTATATTGGTCTTTGTTTGCATATGGTTTTTGCGGTGTATTTAATATAGAAGAATTCGGCAAATGTTTTAACCCTTGCACGGTTTCGGGTTATAACTTTTATTATGAACCAACAACAATTTTACTTGCCAATCCTGCAATGAAAGCAAATGAAAAGCAGGAATTCACAATCGGAAAAGATGCAGAATTACTTAAATTAACACCCGATTATCAAGGCATTTTTGACATAATCACATATTATGCTGAAAAGCTTGCATCAATGGATTGTTCAATTAATTCTGCAATCGTAAACACAAAGTTTGCATATATTATGGGTGCAAAGAATAAGGCAGCAGCTGAAGTATTAAAGAAACTTTTTGATAAAGTTTCAAAAGGTGAACCTGCTGTATTCTTTGATTCAAAACTTGCAAATGATCCGAACACAAAAGAAGAACCCTGGCAGGCATTGTTTAGGGATAATTTAAAGCAATCATATTTAATAACCGATTTATTAAAGGATTTTCAAACAATCCTTAATAACTTTGATTGCGAAATAGGCATTCCTACTATCCCTTATGAAAAGAAAGAACGAATGGTAACTTCCGAAGCTGAATCAAGAACCATTGATGCAACAGCAAGAAACATTATTTGGTTCGATGAACTTTCAAGAACTATGGAAATTGCCAATGAATTTTTAGGCTTTACCGGTTCTGATAAGCTTTCGGTTGTTTTAAGATATAATGAGGAAGGGGGCGAAGAAGATGGCAACAGCGAAGATAACATTAATCGGTTTTAATAATTATTATGAAAATCTTTGGGATTTGCTCATTGTTCCTTCCGGTATTAATAAGCAGGAATTAATCAATAATATTTTACTTAAAGGTGGTGAATTTGAAGTTTTATATTCAAACCCTGAATTTATGAAAAATATGATTGGTGTTTGGTCATCAAAATGGATGCATACAATGGAAAGATGGGTGAAAGCCTTATCAATCAATTATGATCCATTGGAAAATTATGATAGACGTGAAGAATGGCTGGATGAAAACAAAAGAAGCGGTAAAACAGACAGAATTGAACATGCAATGGGTTCTGATTATTCCGTTTCTAATGGTTCAGGAAGCACAGAAAATGCAAGAAGTGCTTTTGATGCATCCGATTATTCACCGCATGATAAATCAGATTCAACTTCTGAAGGTACAAATAATTCAAATTCAACAACAAGTGCCGATGGTACAATAAATGAAAATGAATCAGGTACCAATAAAAGAACAGGGCGCGCACATGGTAATATAGGTGTTACTACATCACAGCAGATGCTTGAATCTGAATTAGAAATAGCACGTTGGAACTTATATGATGAAATTACCGATTTATTCTTATCGGAATTTTGCATATATACTTATTAAAGAAGGGGGATAAATAAATGGAAAATTTATTCAATCATGCATATCCGTATCTTGACGAACATGAGTTGAATCTAGATTGGATCATTGCAAAAATGAAGGAATTAATCAAAGATTTTGATGAATTCAAAGTTGTGAATAATATCACATTTTCGGGCGAATGGGATATTACGAAACAATATCCTGCATGGACCATTGTTTCTGATAATAATATTGGATATGTTTCAATTCAGCCTGTTCCGGTTGGTGTTGTTTTAACCAATGGTGATTATTGGGTTGAAGTTATTGATTATACAGCACAGATTGCAGGACTTGAAACAAGAATGATTGCAGCTGAATATGATATTGCCAATCTTCAGGGAAGAGTTGGAACACTTGAAACAACAAGTGCAAACCATACCCGCGAAATTAACAAGTTAAGAAACAGAAATGATAAATATGCGCTTTTGTCAGACAGTTTCGGTGATTATTGGTTCCCTTTGTTCAAACAGTATCTTAATCTTACAGACAATACTGATGTTTGGTCATACAATTTAGGCGGTCAGGGTTTCACATCCGGAACACCTTTTATTACAATGCTTGATACATTGGTTGCATCCGTTTCTGATCCTGCAGAAATCACAAAGCTTGTAATTGTCGGCGGAACAAATGATGTAAATATTAATGCAGGTGCTTTCGATTATTATACAGCTGTTATAAATTGCGTCAATTATGCAAGAACATTGTTTGTAAATGCAGATGTTTGTGTAGGTTTTATCGCATCTCTTTACAGATATGTTGATATTACAGGCAACGCACATGCAAGAATACCTACGTATGCACAGGCTTGTCAGCAGGCATGCATGGCTTGCGGTGCTAAATTCTTAGGTAATTTAAGTTATACTGTTGCAAATAGAAATGTATTAACAGATGATGTGCATCCTGATACTGATGCATCTGTTAATATGACACAGGGATTTATTGCAGGTATTTATAATGAGCCTTTCTATTTTAAACCTTATGCAAAAACATATAATTTGTCGAATCTTAACACCGGTTACGCATTAAGAATCAGCGCATATTCTGATACAACAAACAGAATTGTAATGGAACCTAATCAAACAATTTATAACGGCAGCGCAATCAATGTGATGAACTTCCAATACATGTATAACCCCAGCGACAATGTTTTACCTTTTGTATTACAAAACGGAACAGTAAAACCTTTATGCAAATTTGTTGATTCAAGCAATAGAACCGCATATGGTTTTATCACAATGGAATTCGGAATTCATACAATGAGATATTATGTTCCTGTTAATATAGTAGGCGATGCAGGATTTGCAGCATCGCAGGTTGTTACTATCGAACTTACGGACCATGTTGAATTGGTTAATACATTAGCATAATACCGGATCAAGTAACAGACCAGGCATGATCTAAATTGATTATGTAGGCAGGACCGCATCAGCAATGGTGCGGTTCTTTTTATTGCTGCAATAGTAGTACCATTATGGTACTTCTGATGATCTGATAAGGTCGCACAGGTGTTCGTTTTGGGTTGGGGAAAATCGAACAAATGTTCGAAGGTTCAAATTCTACCAC
>JAGCBE010000236.1 GCA_017652345.1 Methanobrevibacter sp. | reverse complement strand
TATTTCTGATGGAGATAACTTTGAAAACACTTTAACTTATATGTATTATAATACTAAGCGTAAAGTGAATAGAGTTGACGCTAGAACTTCATATAATGAGGTTTTAAGGTGTGCTAATGACTTTAGCTCTAATCGTTGTTATGCTCCGCCGGTAGCTTATCAGTTTGATTCTGCTGGCGTTGTTGATGCTGAATTTAATACTAATGAGATTATTCGTTATTTGGAAAATCAAAAATCTATCAATATGAGGTGTTAATATGTTTTTCTTTAAGGCTATAACTTATATCATGTTCTTTTTTATCTTCTTAACTTTATTTCTTTTCATATTTTCGCTTTTTCTTAGAGTTGTTAAACTGCTTCTAAGCAGCTGGAGAAGACTTTTCTTACGTTCTGCTTCGGAAGCAGTCCATGATAAAAAGGGGAGTGTTAATCTTGAAAAAGAATGAAATTAATATTCTTCGTGAATATCTTCTTTCTCAGATTACTTACTATCATAATCAGGAACGTGAGTTATTAGATCATATTCGTTTTCTGCATTGTGACTCGCTCGATCTTTATGAATTAGCCAGGGCGAAAGATAATACAACATTGTTTATGCAAGTTGCTCGTGATATTATGATACTGCTTCATCTTGCAGAAGATCAGGAAGATTTTAAACTACAGTATTCTGATTTTGTCCAGGCTGTTATTGCAGAAGAGTCTAGAAGGCGCAAAAATAGGGGAGTACATTGATACTCCCCGCATAGATTACTGATTATTTAAGTGAATGGGGCGGTTTTTATGAATCTTGTTTGTAGTAACTTCCTTTGTGAAGTTGATCAATGTACTTATTTCGCTGGTTGTTCTGAATGTCTATTTACGCTTGATACTTGCCAGTGTTTGCATTGTCTTCGCTATGTTGATTGTGCTGATTCTTTTAAGCGTGCTTTCAAACGTGATTGGCGTTCTTGGTATCGTGAGTTTGGAGGTTCGTTTGATGGTTATAAGCAGTAAACAAGTTTATACTTTTGTTCATCGTGCTTTTTATGAACGCGGTGAAACTTGTTCCAGGATGATTAAACAAGCTAAAGGTCTTTTTCGTGATGGCTTTACGCCTGAGTTTTTAACTTATGCTGTGCAATTGTACAGTAAATTTGAAAAAGCTGCTGCCGAAAGTACGCTTTCGGATTTCGCAAAGGGACACTTTTGTAACTGTGATGATAATGAAGGTGGTGAAGATCTTGAAGAGCAAGCAGCAGAATGATCTTGCAACCGCTGCCGAAAAGCAGCGACTTAAGCAGCTTTGCATAGATTTTCAGAAGATGATCAGAACGGAAGACGGGGCGCGCTTCTTTGTTTTCATGATGGAGTGTTATCAGCTTTGTGATGTTGACTCTTTTATATCAGCAGTTTCGGAAGCTGTCGCGCCTCTGCTCCATGACGATCAGAACCAGGACGATTAATATTAACAGGAGTTCTTCGGAACTCCTTTTTTTATGCTTTTTTCAGTTTCTATGCATGGGGGCTGGGGTATCACCCCAGATTAGCAGCTTAGACTTATATTCGCCGAGCGTTAGTGACGTATTCGGGCAGTGATCTTTTATCGCGCTTCTGACGTTAAGGGCCGCGCTTTAATTGCTTTTAAAGGTAAGTGTTTTTTGTCGTTATGTCTTTTATTACTTTTCTTTCTGCCCTAGAATACATAGTAATTCAATAATTATATTCTTCTGTTTTCTGTTAATTCTGTGGAATAGATCGAGCAACATTTTCTCGTCCTGGTCAATTTTCATTGATCGCAATCCGCCTTTGTCGTTGGTTCTTCCTGCTATATAGTCAAGTGATACATCATAATACTTTGCTAGTTCAATAACTCTTTCAAATGGTATATCTCTTTTGCCTAGTTCATATGCTCCATAGTATGCACATGATGTATTTATTATTTGTGCTATTTCTTTTTGGCTTTTGTCCTCGTCTTCTCTTAGGTCTTTTAGTCTATTATACATAATTCATTCACTCCTTAATTGTATAGATATACAAAATATATCATATATGAATAATGTACTGTTGACTTTTATCCATTACTGAATTATACTATAAGCATAAGTTATTCATTTATGAATAAACTTCTCCTTAATTTCCCCGTTCATATACACATGAGTTAGCCCTCTGTGTTATGATACATCTTGTATTGGTGGGTAGTCGTTTATATACCTACCCGCTCCCCGCAAGGGGTACAAGAAATTTGAATGAATTGAGGTACTCACCAATGCTCGACACAAAATTAAATGTTCTCCTTGATTTTACACATTCTACGCTCTTCATCTACATTCTGTGTGGTTGTTGGCTCTTGAATGTGATCTTCTTGAAAAAGGAGAACACAAAACTCAGAAAACGCTGTGATACTTTACAGGCGGAAAACGTAAAGCTTCAGAAATGCCACAAGATTAGTACCAGCGTTTCAGAATCGGAAGGATGATTTATTTATGAAAAAGGTTATCGGTACAAAAATTAAACAGGGTTCAATGACACTTGAAAATGGTCAGCCCCTCGTGTGGGATAAGTGCAGACTTAGTATTATTCAGGACAACATTCCTGGTAATTTCGGACTGTCTGCGGATGTTATCATGATTAAGAAGGAAGATTTCAAGCGCATTACGGGTTTAGAATACGCTGATCACATGAAGCTTGTAGACAAGGAAGTTATTACAGACTATGATATTATAGAGGGTAAACCTGTTCTTTCATCGCTTCGTGTTGTTCCTATATCATCATCTAATAAGTAATGGATGAAACAACATATACTGAAATTCTTGAAACTGACTCCGAACCAGTGACAGAACCCGCTGACACTGATAGTAATTCTCAAACAGAAGTTCCAGCAGAAACAGAAGTTTCTGCACCTGAGGAAACGACTTTTTTTACTTCTCTCGTTTCCTCAGAAGACGAACTTCTGATTTCAGTAAAAAACATTGAGCAGATTCAGCTTTATGAATTTGGTATTCTTCTTGTTACTATAGCGGTTGTTCTCTCAATCGTTATAATAAAAACATTCTTCGGAAAGGAGTTATAAGTCATGGGTGATTCAGGTACAACTGTAGATCTCGTTAGTCAGCTTACCACTAATCTTGCAGGTATTGATTATACTGTGATCTATTCCGCTATCGTTGCTCTTATCCCGACGGTTTTTCCTGCTGTTTTTGGAATAACAGCGATCAGAAAAGCAATTGGCTGGGTTCTCAGCATGATTCGCGGTGCATAATCTCTGGTACGTCATTCGGAACGTATCATTTAAGGACGTACAATAATATTATTGTGCGTCCTCATTTTATTTATGGTGGTGATTTTATGAAAAAATTTTTTATTGGCTTTCTTTTAGCTTTTCCTATATTTTTATTTCCTCGTTCTGTTTCGGCTTTAGATATTAATGGTTTTGATTTTCCTGAATCTGTTTATACTGATTCATCTTTTAAGACCTCTGCTGATGATATTTATAATAAGCTCAAATCCAATTCCTCTATTAATGATTTGGATTCTTGTATCATTTGTATCGGTTCCCGTTCTGGCTCTGATGTTTCTTTATTTATTGGTATTCCTAATACTCAATTTCATTATTCTGGTTTTTGGGGTAATGGTATAATTTATGTTTGTGATTCCTTTAATGGTGTAGTTAGTTATAATGATTTAGAATCTTATGTTTTTACTCTTACTCCTAATTCTGTTTTGCCTTCTTCTTCTCCTGACAAGGTCAATAGTTTTTTTGTTCATGATAATATTTATAGTCCTTGTTATGCTTATGCTAATCCTTCTGTTAATATGAGTGGTTTTTACTTTGATTCTAAAGCTGTTTTTTCTTTTATTGCTCCTTCTTTTTCTACTGATTATGAAGTTATTAATCTTCCTTTCTTTTCTTTAGATGTAGAAGGTTTTTATGATTGGATTATTTCAAATAATAAGCTTTCTGAGTTACCTTCTTATATTTTACTGTCTAAACTTAAATCATTTCTTGAATTTTATAAACAGTTTGGTTCTTCTAATTCTTTATTTGTTTCTAAAATTGCTGAATGGTTTTCTTTTGCTTCTATTCCTAATCAAACCATTTCTAATATTAATATACTCCTGATAAAGTTTATCAATAGAGGATTTTAAGATATTAATATTAGTAATGGTTTGATTAGGAATAGAAGCTAAAGAAATCCATTCAGCAATTTTAGTAACAAATAAAGAATTAGAAGAACCAAACGG
>JAGCBE010000002.1 GCA_017652345.1 Methanobrevibacter sp. | reverse complement strand
GTCAATCCTTCAAACAATGCAGCATCGAAATTCTTAAAGAGTTCAATGCATTTTTCAAAGGTTTCTTCCCCTTTTTCAGTTAAATGCAAATTACGGCGTGCATTGTTCTCATCATCAACGGTTTTGTAGACCAATTCCTTTCCTTCAAGCTTCTTGAAGGTTTTTGTAATGTTCGCTTCAGATACATTCAATCCTTTAGCTATTTCCCTTTGGCTAATTCCATCAGCATAATAGATCTTTGACAAGAACATAGCTTCTGCAGGATTAATCTTCAAGTCACTTCCATTTCTTTTATAGAAATCTTCAAATCCCTTTTTTATATTGTACCAGGAATTGAGATAGCTCTTTTCATAATTAAATACGGAATCTTTTTTCATAGTATACCCTCTTACTTTACTATGTTAAATAATTTAATTTTCAATCTATATAAATTTATTTATAATCCTCTGCAACTTATGATTCACAGTATAATCAATCTCTATAAACAATAGATAGGAGGATTATAGTAAATTATATTTATTCAGTGAATATA
Source organism: Methanobrevibacter sp. (assembly GCA_017652345.1). Next base: position 1,525 of record JAGCBE010000002.1, on the reverse strand, counting down.
AATTTAATTAAGTATTCTTTTATTAATTTGAGGTATTTTTATGGATAGGGATAAGATTATAGTAAAGACTAGTGTCATTGGAATACTGGTGAATTTGGTTCTTGTTGCATTTAAGGCAACAATCGGTATTATGGTAAACAGTATTGCAATTACATTGGATGCAGTAAACAACTTAACTGATGCTTTATCATCAATCATTACAATCATTGGAACAAAATTAGCTGGAAGAGCTCCAGATAAGGATCATCCATATGGTTACGGTAGAATAGAATACTTTTCTTCTGTAATCATTGCAGTAATCGTATTGCTTGCAGGGATAACCGCTTTAGAGGAATCAGTTCCAAAGATATTCAACCCTGTCTTGGCAGATTATACATTTGTTTCAATATTCATAATTGCAGTGGCTGTAGTTGTAAAGTTCCTCCTTGGAAGATATGTTAAAGGAAAAGGAAAGGAAATAAATTCACAGTCATTGGTTGCATCTGGAAGCGATGCATTGTTTGATGCTGTATTGTCCTTATCCACAGTGGTTGCAGCTATCATAAGCTATTTCTGGAATATAAGTCTTGAAGGTATTTTAGGTACAATCATTGCATTCGTCATCATAAAGGCAGCTATTGAAATGCTCTCTGAAACCTTAAGCAGCATGATTGGTACCCGTGTAGACAATGAAATTACTGACAAGCTAAAGGATACCATAGGTTCCTTTGAAGAGGTTTTAGGAGTTTATGACTTGACCTTGCATAATTACGGTCCAACCCAATTGATGGGTTCAGTTCATGTTGAAGTCAAGGACGATTTGACAGCAAAGGAGATTCATAAGCTAACCAGAAAGATTCTATATGCAGTTTATGAGGAATTTGGTATTATACTCACAGTTGGAATCTATGCATCAAATGAGGATAGTGAAGAAACCAGAAAGATAAAGGCAAGCTTGAATAAGATAGTTGCAAAATATCCTGAAATATTGCAAGTCCATGGATTTTATCTTGATGAGGATATAAATCTAGTCACTTTTGATTTGATCATTGACTTTGAAGCAGACCGTCATGACGTAAAGGAAAAGGTCTTAGAGGAAATCAGAGCATTGTATCCGGATTATCACTTTGATGCAATCTTGGATGCAGACTATAGTGATTAGTAAAATTAGAATCTTTAGGATATAAAATTTTATTTTATATTCTACTTTTTTTGTTTAATTTGTCTTGAATTTAAAAAAGAGACCTAAAGTTTTAAATTTAGTTTAATCTGATTTAAAATTTTGAAAAATACCTATTTTTAAAAAAAGTTTTAAAAGGAGAAATGTAATTCTCCTTTAAATAATAATTTTTAATTACTTAAATTGCAGTCCATCCACCGTCAACACAGATTAATTGACCGGTACAGAAGCTGGAAGCATCGGATGCTAAGTAAATTGCAAGACCGTCTAATTCACCAGGTTTACCTAATCTGCCTGCTGGACAGTATGCTGCAATGAGGTCCATGAATCCGTCCATTTCAATGGAGTCTACAGTTAATTCGGTTT
>JAGCBE010000235.1 GCA_017652345.1 Methanobrevibacter sp. | reverse complement strand
ATCAAATCACTTGTAAAGGAAACCGTTGACATTAACCTTGAAGAGTACAGACTTGAAGCGGTAAGCGGTGGTACTGATGCATTGGCAGAAACCTTTGTAGTGATTTCAGACAATGATGGCCATAGGGCAACAGGAAGAGCTACAAGAGAGGACGTCATCATCTCAAGTGTAGTTGCAGTCATCAACTCAATAAATAGATTATTAGCTATTGAGAAAAATAGCTAAACTTTTTTTAATTTTTTTTAATTTTTTAAATTTTCATTTTTTTTTATTTATCATGCAAATTTTTTTCTAATTCTATTTTAATTTTTTCAAAAGATAAAAAAATTAAAAAATTTATAAAATTTTAACTTAAATTGTTGCAAGAGCCATAGTCAAAATATTCCTTAATCCTGGGGCTAATCCTAATACAAATACTGTTAATTTTAATAGATTTTTTATAGTTAAGTCATCGAAATATTGATCGATTATGTATAATACTGCAACGATGACTATAATTTTCATAGGAAATAATGTAAGATATGTATCGAATAGCTGATTTAGAGCATTTGGTAAAACATGCTGTTCGTAATAATTGAAGTATTCTACAGCAACATATGTTGTTGATGCATCGAAGAGATGTGCAAGAACAATGGAAAAATTAATTTTATATTTTTTCATTTTTCCAATGAACTTGGAAAGATTGATCTTATCAATATCATTGAAACTATTGTTCTTAATATATAAAACTAAAAACACGAGTCCAAGAAATATCAATGATGAAACTATCCATGTCAAGATGACATAAATTATTGCTGTGAAATTCACATTTGAAAATAAGACAAGGTTAGGCAATGACAATATTAGTCCTATGAAAAACAATGAATATCTATAATCAATCCCTTTTTTTGTAAATAGGTATATGCAAAATAAGAATGACAGGATTGTCACCAATCCTACAAGAATGTAAAGTCCTGGAGTTATTAGAAAAACTGTTTTTGGATAAACTCCATTATCAACTAAAGCGCGAGTGGATGATCCAAGAAAAATGAATGGAATGATTGAATAGAAAATTGATAGCGGATCAAACTCCAGCTTTTTAAACATCCTGATAATAGCCAATATGAAAGCAACTAAAATCAATGTATACACTACTGTATTGAAAACAGTGTATCCAGAGAAAAAAGTGCTTTGTATAATGTCTGGGAGAAAAGTGTCTACAGTAGGCATATTATCAAAAACATATCATTGAAAATTAATAATTATAATTACTCATCTCTTTTTGGATACCTTCTAAGGACTTTCTTTACAAAGACTTCCTTAGCAATGAGGAAATTGCTTGTTCTATGACCCATTGCCTTGCAGCGTCTATGCTTGATAGCTTTCAATATGCCATCTACAGAATCATCCCCCTTGGTGTTCACTTCAGTGAATGCATCTCCAACTGATTTAAGGAAATGGGAGTCACTTGCACCTAAGGTTGCAAGCCTTTTATTGTATGCCAATGTTTCTGCCTGCTTGTTTGAGTATCCGAAAATGTACCTTGCATTTTTGGTTTCCACACCATCGACAACAAGGTTCTTGTCAACATTGCAGAAGAGGCCATGCCTATAATATGAAAATGGATGAGGTACAATAGCAAGTCCACCTGCATCATGAATTCTATCTACAGTCTCTACAGCAGACAATCCCTTAGGAATGATTTCATCTACACCTAATCCTAAAATATGGCCTTTGTCAGATGATATTTCGATAGATGGAACTACAATGATGTTGCCGCCATAAGACCTTGCAAGTCT
>JAGCBE010000234.1 GCA_017652345.1 Methanobrevibacter sp. | reverse complement strand
TTTAAGTGCATTATATATTCCTTTTTCCAAAAATGATTCACTATCTACCATTTTAATTGGCAGTCTAGTTTTAGGATCTATACCTGCAGCTATTAAAGTTTTTATATCAGGTATTCTAGCGTTATTCTTTGGCATCTAATTTAGCCCTCGCTTCCCTTTTCGCTTTAGCTTCTGCTAATAATTTTTCAATTTCTGTATTTTTTTGTTCCAATATTTTCCTTGCATTTTGAACTCTTTCTAATGCATGTTTTCTTCTTTCTAAACTTTTTTCAAATGCAGCTTTTTTCTCTGCAAGTTTAGCATTTTGCAATTCTAATGCTGATCTTCTATATTTTAAAACATCTTTTTTGTAAGCTGTTACTTCTTTATCAAGCTGAAGATTTTCTTGTTCTCTTTCTTGTGCTAGAACTCCTAAATCTTTTAAAACTTTATTTGTACTAGATTGGATTCCCATCTTAGTTTCCTCCTATGTAAATTCCTTGTGAAATTCTTGAATAAATTTCTTCACTGATATGTGCATCTGCATAGTAATCATCTCCAATGATTTTAATCATTCTTCCCTTAATGAATTCCATTTCATTTGTTAAGTAATCTCTGATTTTACCTATACACATGACTGTCATTCCCTCATATTTAATCTTGTTTCTTAACGCTTCTTTTTCAACATCTGAACAAGTATAATACTCTAAGAATGGGAAGTATTTGTTGTTGATCGTATATGCAGTTGTTCTTGACAGTGTAAGTGGTAAAGCTCTAATGTTTTGTAAACTATAAGAGAATTGATCCTTTTGAAGATTGATATTTTCTCTTCTAAGTTTTACATTCATATAAACATCAGCTGCTCCTGCTGTAGCACTTACTGCTCCTGCTGCAATTCCAGCTACTGGTCCTGCTACAGATGCTGCTTGAGCTCCAGCACCTACGGCTCCACCTACGGCTCCAGCTACATCCCTGATTGTAGCATATTTGTTTTGAAGTTCTAAGCTAGTGATATTTCTCTGGAAGCTCTTTTCATAGTTCTTGTTCTGCAGCTCGTAAGTTACCCAAGCATCATTTACAATCGCCATTGAAAAATCTCCACCACAAATCAAACCTCTTTCATCATTAAAGTCTCTTCCATATAATCTTCCAAAGTTTGGATTCAATTGAATATATGGATTGTAAGGCTTGTATGTACAGTTTACTTCAAAGTAACTGATTCCACCGTTTTTAGCTGCATTGAATTCAAATACTCCTGCATAGTTTGGAGAACATAATCTATACATGTCGCATTCTGATTCTATTTTATAATCTGATATTTTGACTTTATCATCAGATTGTAAGCTAATAATTTCAGAAAAGCTTGATTCTGTAGGAAATAAAATTATTCCAACAGAATTTCCATCTCCATCTACAATATTTTCATAATCATAATGCTCTGTTAAATATAATGTGCTTATTATATTACTAGCTCCTATAGCCGCTGGGAATGGACAATAAGGAAGAATTTGAATATCATAAATATTTCCACTTGCTCCTGGATCTAATGCAACAGCTATATCTGCTGCGACAATTTTTCCAACATCATCAAGTTGATGATATGCTGTTCCTCCTGGTATTGGTCCAAATATAACTGAGTTCATAGGAATAGCAAACATATCATAAGGAGCATCTGTTAGCTTATTTCTTGTAGCTGGTAAAGTCCAATCATATTGTTCTCCACTACTAGAGATTGCTAACATTTCAATATAATAAGCTTGTCCACTTACTTCAGCTGAAAAGTATGGACCAGTTCCAAATATTGTTCTATTAAGAACACCCTCTATTCCATTTTTAGCAACTGGATATAAATCATCAGTATATATAGCTCCATCATCTACTGTAATGTTTGCTGAATCATTATAATTTATTTGATTTACTTTAATACGATATACTCCATCACTAAATAGCACTCTTTTGCCATTATATTGAGTAAGCAAAGTGTTTATAATACTAGCCGAATTATAACTAAATTTATTTTTTAAATCATTTATAATATTAGTCATATTAAACCAACTTGGATAATCTGATTGAAAAACCTTGCCTACATCTCCAAAAGATAAAGAAAATCCAGCTAGTCCACTTATTGGATCTCCCATTTCTTTGTTTCCCATATTATCAAAATATAATTTTGTTTGGGCTCCCGAAATTGGAGATGTGCTTAATATTCTTCTTGTGTTGATTGCTATTTTTACATTTAAAGGAATGTCTCTAAGTGCTTCTGCAGGACTTCTGTAATCATAATATGTAAAATCAGAGTGAGCTACATCTGACAAGCTTATATCATAATTGTCTCCTATAATTATTGAACCAGTTTTATCAGATAATTTTTTAGATGTATATCCAACGATCCAAGGAGTCTTGGTTTCATCTTTTAATAGAATCTCTTTCTTTTTGATTTGATTATATGTCATGTTCTCTGAATTAAAAATCAAATCATTAGATCCAGACAATTTTGCTTTTTCAATAAAGCAAGGAGAATCTAATACAGCATCATAGAAATCAGCTACTGTATCTCTATGCAATTTAAGTTTTAGTTGTGCTCCTCTTGTTTGATCACATTCTATTACAAACCATCTGCTTAGAATGTTGTC
>JAGCBE010000233.1 GCA_017652345.1 Methanobrevibacter sp. | reverse complement strand
CACAGGCACAGGAAGTAGCACAGACACAGGAAGTAGCACAGGAAGTAGCAAAAGAAACAGTTAGCACGACAGAAGCATTAAAGGAAAGATTATTTAGTCTTATTCCACAGAATAATTTACAGTCTGAAAGTCTGAAAGACGGAAAACAGATTGATTTTTATTCTTTCTCATTCAACAAGAAAGTTAAAGGTGGATACGAAAAAACTACCATTCAGATTAGAGATACAAAGGCTGTTGCAACGCTTCTTGATGTTGATATGTTTGCCAATTTAGGCACTATGTCAAATAAAGGTTTATGTATTTCTATGGCAAGACTTACAAAAAAAGTGGCAGAAAAAGCAGGCTTTAAGTCTGTGGTTGATATGGTATCAGAAATACATTCAGAGTTAAGTAAAAACACACTTTCTAAATATCGTCGTATTGGTTTATTGTTTGGTGATTTAGAAGCAGACGGGTATATGTGGCGTTCATTTATTCCACAGAGTGTATCAGTTTCTAATCTTGATGTTGTTTTAACACTCTTCAATAAATTAGATGTTGAAGCACTCACACAGGCACAGTTAAGAGATAAAGCAGAAGAGTTTTACGAAAAGTACATTGTTACTGATAAAATTTCGTTAACGGCTACACAGAAAGAATTAAAAGAAGAAGTTAGGTTAATCAATAATCCACCTATTGAGAACAAAACAACAAAGGTAACAGATAGCACAGACGATAGCACAGACGATAGCACAGACGATAGCACAGACGATAGCACAGACGATAGCACACAGGCACAGGCACAGGCACAGACAGAAGAAGTAGAAAAAGTTAGGTTAGCAATTTCTACAATAGCCGAATACTACAAAGGTAATAACAGAGTGGCACCACTTATTATGGAATTAATAAAGGCTATACAGGAAGCAGAAGAAGCACAGGAAGAAGCAAAAGAAGAAACAAAGTAATACAGTTATAGAAAGTCTACAACGATAGAAAGGAAATTGGTTAACCAATTTCCTTCTATCCTTGACGAACATATGAATATTTGTTCAGATGTTCATTTTTACAACTCTTCAATTCTACAGTTGTAGAATTTCTACTTTTGTAGAAAAATTCTACAGTTGTAGAAAAATTCTACAGTTGTAGTTAGCACTCAATAGGTAAGAGTGCTGATATTGTCAGAATTGTTTGAATTGTGCGAATTTTCAGACAATTTCTGGAATTGTCAGAATTTTCTGAAAATTTAAAAATTCAGAAAAAAGGAGACCCTATGAAAAAAAGAGTCAATATAACGCTTGATAAAGAGGTCTTAGTGTTTTTAGATTTGTTGGTTGACCAACGACACACCAACAGATCACAGTTTTTTACAGATTGTATTTTGGAAAAAATGAAATCCGGAGAAAAATTTCCAATAATTATTGGTCAACCAACTACTGGGGTTATAGAAAACATAGGCTGAATTTAATTTTAGAGGTGTTTATGATTAAAAATTTAATTTATAAAATTCGATGGCGTTTATACAAGCACTATTCGCGCAAAGCATATAAGCATATGGCGTGGTGCTTAGGTGCAAGAAGGTATTCAAATGATAAGTCAGAATTAAAATGTACATTAAATTCATTATACGGTGAATCATGTTATATGGATACTGACAGTGTAAAAGTAGATAACTAATCGTTGGTCAACCAACGGGTTATAAACAGTCCATGCTGACTTTAAAGGGCATATAGCAGGAATAGCTGAAAAATCCAAAAAAATATTTTGTAGGTTGGTCAACCAACCGGAAAGGAGCCTATTATGGCATTTAGTTTTTCAAATTTCAACAAGGAACGTCTCTTTGATTTCGACACAAGCAAGATTACAGGTAAGTACACAAGCCTTGAGGAACTCTTCAAGGAGAACGGACCTGACAAGGAGTATCAGTTAAAGGCTGTTTACATCAGCAAGTTTTCTCAGTTCGCTGATGAAGCACCTATTGCAGCACTTGCAGATACCTATGTCAATCTTCCTTCTCATCAACTTTCCGATGTTAAGTCAATGATGAACGATGCAAATGCAGTTCGTGCAATTAATACAGGCTATGCAGGTTTCACAATTAGACCTTATGAGAAGTCTATCACTCTTAAGAATGGAAAAGTTAAGAAGGATACCTATTATTCAGCAGAATGGATTGATGTTGATCCTTCTGATTATGAGGAAGACGAAGAAGAATAATTGTCTTGGTCAACCAACAGGCTATAGGGGTGTCAAATAAGGCACCCCTATTTTAAAGAAAGGAGTTATTATGTCAGAGGGCGAATCTATCTTTAAGAAAGGGGTGTATCCACTTGCCAACAAAGAGGAAAAAGAAAAAGCCAGGAATGTCAGAGTCAGGAATTTCGTCAGGGATTTCGTCAAGAAACACACGAAGTACAAAGACTTCCTCATCAGCAAAGAGTTCGAAAAAGAACTCAGAGAAGCGTTCAACTCAAAGAACACAGCAAAATAGAACTCAAGAAAAACGACCATTAACAGATAAGCAAATAAAGCGTTCTCTTGATCCACTTAGAGACCAATTAAGAACGTTGGTCAACCAAGCAAATAAGAGAGCTTTAGATCTGATGATAGCCGGTAAGGCTTCAAGAGCATTAGAAGAAGCAAGACGTTCATGGTTAAAACTTCGTTCAAGACGTGATGATGATGAGTTATTTAAAGCGGATTTGAAAACTCGTAAGCAAATTAATAGAGAGTTAGCCCGGGTTCATTCTTTCTTGAACGATTATACATCAACTCTACAGGGTGCTGAAGATCTTACAACAGATATGAATCGTTTAAAAGGTTCATGGAAAACTGATGAAGATAATCCTTATGGAATTCGTGATGAAGAAATAACAAAAAAGACATTCGAATTATATCGTAGGGTAGTTGAAGCGGCCGGTGGTTGGGAAAGAGCTGTTGGATTAATTCAAGGAAAAGAGTCTTTAATAGGATATGGCTCAGAAAATTTAATAAATAACATTTATGACATGGTTGAAAACAACTATGATGAGGGTGATATTATTTCAATAGCACTTGAACAGGTTGAATCAGGCATAAGAGCGTATGAAGAAATGGCTGCAAAGCAAGTTTCTGATTATGATTATGGAATTGTCTTCGATGATGAAACTGCTAAAGAAAGACGCCAGTTTTACATGTGGAGACGGAATAGGGGTAAATAAATGTGGAATGGATATAAGAATTACGACCATTACTTCTTGGTTGACCAAGGATATGAATGGATGCAAGAAATTATATCCACAGAACCGGAACGTGTTCCATATGGAAAAAAATTCATGTGGAACATTCCGGCTTCTTTCGATATAGAAACTTCATCTTATCGTAATAATAACGGAGAGAAGTGCGCAACATCATATTTATGGTCACTCAATATTAATGGTTCAACAATAGTTGGAAGAACATGGGACGAGTTTAAAGCCTGCATAAATTTTGTAGCAGAGTCAATGCATACTGATAAAAACATACTTGTAATTTATGTACATAACCTCGGGTATGAATTTCAGTGGATGAAAAAATGGTTCACATGGAAAGATGTTTTTGCTGTTAAAGAAAGAAGACCAGTTCATGCAACATTAGATAATGGAATAGAATTTAAGTGTTCTTATTTATTATCAAACTATGCATTGTCATACATTGGCAATAATTTAATATCTCGATATCATGTTAAGAAAGATGTAGGTGCTGTAGATTATTCATTAATTAGACATTGGTTAACCAACTTAACAGATACTGAAATTTGGTACAATGTACATGATAATCAGGTTGTTACATCATTTATTCAAGAAAAAATTGAGAATGAAGGTGGTATAGATAAAATTCCTTTGACAAACACTGGCTATGTTCGTCAATATTGCAGAGAGTTTTGTTTTACTCAAATGCAAAAGGATGAAAAAATAATAAAGAAATTAAAAGCTAAATATCACGAGAGAATGCGTTCATTAAAAATTGTATCTGAATGTGAATATGATCAACTACATTTAGCATTTGCCGGAGGGTTTACTCATACAGCACCGAATTGGTCCGGTGTTGTAATGTATGATTGTGGTTCTGGTGATTTAGCAAGTTCATATCCGGCAGTTATGGTAATGAAAAAATTCCCTATGGGTAGGGGTACTTTTATTGGTGAGTGTACTGAAGAAGATATTAATTGGTTGACCAACCATTCATTCTGTTGTGTATTTACAATAAAAATGAAAAATGTATATCCAAAATTCATATGGGAAAATTATATTTCAGTTTCAAAATGTAGTATTCTTTCTCCGGATTATGTTTCAAATAATGGTCGAGTAGCTTCAGCTTCAGAACTTCAAATAACTATAACAGAAGTTGATTGGGATATAATTAAGAAATGTTATGAATGGGATTCAATAGAGTTCCACAATCTTAGATTTTATCCTGCAGATTACTTACCAAGACCGTTTATATTATCTATCTTACATCTTTTTGCAAATAAAACTTCGTTAAAGGGTGTAGAGGGTAAGGAAACTGAATATATGGTTTCAAAAAATATGATAAACGCATCATATGGAATGTCAGTTACATCTATAGTTCGTGATTTATATGAATATTCAAATACGAATGATTGGTTAACCAGCGACGCCGATGTTGCTTCACAATTACAGAGATACAATGATTCTTATCAACGGTTTCTGTTTTATGGTTGGGGTGTTTGGGTTACCGCCCATGCAAGACATAATTTATGGGATGCAATTTTTGAGTTCGGTAGAGATTATGTATATGCAGATACAGATAGTATAAAGGGTATAAATTTCAAAGATCATGAACCATTTTTTACAATTTATAATTTTAATATTGAGACACAGTTAAGACAAATGTGCAAGTATTGGAATATAGATTTTGAATTATGTCAACCGAAAACAATTACCGGTAAGAAGAAAATGATTGGTGTGTGGGAACGTGAAGATGATTATAAACTATTTAAAGCAATAGGGGCAAAGCGTTATTTGTATGAATATATGGATGGTAAACTTAATTTTACAATATCGGGGGTTAACAAAAAGTTTGGTGTTCCATATTTATTAACTGAATTCGCTAATCCTAACTATAAAGAACTCTATCGTCTTGCTTATAATCCAACATTCGAGGAAACAGAAAAATCAAAAGAAGCTATGGATAAATTATTAGAATTACATAATGCTGGTGAGATAAGCTATGAAGAAATTTTTAATAATTTTAATGACGGGTTATATTTTCCAGATGATGCAACCGGTAAACAAACACTAACGTACAAAGACAGTGTGTTGGTTGACCAATGTACTGACTATTTAGGTAAAACAGTAACAATATATGAATTATCATATATTCATATGGAACCACAATCATATTATATGTCTCAGACATATGAATATATACGCTTCTTAAGGGGGTTTAGAGATGCCAGTGATTAATTTGCCAAAATTTATAGATTTTGATAGTTGTTGCTTATGTAATTCTCATCAAGGTCCATTTGTTTGGGTTACTATTAAAGGTGATTTACGATTTGTATGCGAAGATTGTTATGAAAAATTCTTTAAAAATTCAACTAATGCTACATTAGAGAAAGTAAAAAAAGGGGTTGGTTAACCAACCCCTTTCTTTATGCTTCTTTTTGGCAAAACATTAAATAGTTTCTAACAATTTCACCAACTTCATTATCTTGATAAAATACTCGATCTTCTCTGAAAAATTTATAAACTTTCTTATTTAAGTCACTTCCGTCATGACGAATATTCCTAATGTGATTAGGTCTTGGATCATATTCAGCAGAATACACTAAGTCAGTATCTGGGTGTCTTATTTCGCCGGTCTTCCTATGTATATATGTGAAACAACAATCATTAAACTCGATAACTTCGCATTGTACTATATTATCATTGAAATCAATGAAATACTTGAAAACAATTTGATTGTTATCATATTCTCGCGGTAAGTGAGGGTATATATCTAACTCCCAAGCACCACCGGTTATCATTTGTAGACTCGGATTATCAAATGCAAAGTATACATCTGATTTTCGACCTTCAATATTATGGTTCTGAGTATATTCACAAGCGACCTTAAGATTACTATCACCATAACTATATATATCGATCTTTCCGGGTTCCATTTGTTCAATATGCTTTAATCCCATTTCTTGGAAATAAGGGCAATATTTTGTAACTGTATTTCCTAACATATATATCCGGACGTTATTTCTCTGTCGTATAATGGTACTCAAAACATTCATAAACAGAACAAATTCATTTGGAAGATAACCAATTCTTGACATAAATTCGTCAAAAACTATAGTTGTTATAAAAGGATAACTGGTTGATTTATCATGTTCCATTTGTGCTAAAGAAAAACCGTAGCAAAAAGGATCACTATCAGATATCAGTCTATCATCCTCTTCATCTTTCTTAGCAAAATACCACCGGTCTGAATAAAACTTAACCGTATCCCATTTTCCGTCAGTTGCTTTTCGTATTTCATCATTTGCTATTAATGAATCAAACATAGTCTGACCACGTTTACCTTTAAAGTCTTCACGATATCTTCTTATATATGCACCCTGTTCATGATTGTTCGCATAATTAGTTATAATTTTCTTTAGTACACTATAAGTTTTGCCATTACTTCTTTTACCGAATATAACATTATAATGAGCATTAAATTTATCTATATGGGATACATCATAATATTCGGTATTAACTTTACTTTTTTCTTCAGTTATTCTTGTTTCCTTATTCATATTAAGCTACCCAAGGATTTGCATATAACTTATCCCAATCTTCTTTATCAAATGGACTGGCAACTACACCCCAATCTCTTCCCCGAGCTTCTATTACATGATTATAACCAATATAGCAAGCTATGTGACCTTTTCTATGTAAGAGCATACCGGGTTCTAAAATGTCAGTTTTGGGATAACGCTTATATAAATCATCAGCCGTTAGATCAAATCCTTTCTTTTCCCTTCCTACTTTAATAAGATAGTAACAAATTAAACCAGAACAATCAAATGCTAATGTCTTCTTGGTTAACCAACCTAACCATTCTAACATCATAATAAACTGAATTACTCTATTAGTGTTCTTCTCACTTGTTTCCATTTTGCGAATATCATCTTCGGTGAGAGGGGCAACTTTCTGCCCCTGTGCACCCCAGATATAAACACAATGATGTCTAACAGCAAGTCTCAAATAGTTAATAAATTTTTCTTTCATCATTCCTCACTTTCCGGATCAGGTTCAGGTTCAGGTGGTATATCACCGCCAGGACCAGCCATAATTAAAATGTAACTGCTATCAGCTCTATCAAATTTTGCTTCATCACCATTCGATTTCAAGAATGGTACAGTAACTACATTAGTTCTCTGCTCAGACCACCAATACTTATCATCAAGTTCTTTACTACATTTTGTTTCCTGTCTATCAAGTAACGCATCACAGTTTTTAATAGCACTTGCAAAAGACTGTAAAACATCTACTTTCATGTTAACAATTGTCATATCATTTTTGTCAGCAACAACATCGTCAATATAGTAAAATCTTTCAAATTCTGGTATATAAGCATAGGTCTTATCAATATAGTTACCAGAAAATCTTATCTTAGGAGTCATAACTGACTGCTCATAGAATAACTCACCTTCAACAAGATCTTGATCTGTCCAAGTCTTTCCGATAATATCCTTATCGCTCTGTAGTTTCATAAGATAGACACCAAATTTTCCAGGACCACTCGGGGTGTAACTTGGTGTAGCGTTTCCATTTTCAATTCGAACACCATTGGTTAACCAACTCTCGATTTCAGCTCTCTCTTTTCCATAACAACTAATACTATCAAGATGAACTTTAAGACACTTAGTATAACCGCTACAGTCACCAAGATTTGCTGTCATCAATGAAGTTCTACCAATAAAACTATCTTGCAAAGTATCTTTCTTTCTTCGAGGACTTTCAACTATTATATAAGCAGTCTGGTCAGCAATAATACCAGCTGATGAACCGCCTCCGCTACTATATTGTATAGCGGGTTTCATTGACATAACAGTATTAAGAGTTTTTGCAGCAGAACCTATAGCAAGTTGTGCACCCTGTTCAGTGGGTTCTTCAATATCATCACCAATAACTGCACCAGCTTCTAAGGCTGCTTCAGCACCGGCGCCAACACCGCCACTTGCATAAGTACATAAAGCTTTACCAAGCGTAGCACCGGCTGTAATTGCACCGGTATAAATGCTTGTATAATCACCAGCAGATGTAGGTACACTATATCCTGCATTTCCTGAAAAGAAATATCTCGGCTTATCATCAACATCAATTTCTGCAACGCAAGTTCCTGTAAAGAAATCAAATTGATATTTCAAAGTCAATGTCTTTCCAATTACATCTGATACATTGAGTTCATGACTTCCAACAAATGGTAAGAATGCTGTAATTTTGGTATAGGGTGAATAATCGCAAAAGTCAAAAAATTGTTTCTTAATTTTAAGTGTTCCAAAAGTAATAACCTTAAAGCTATTTGTTAACTTATTAGCAACAATATCAGTAAATATATTACCGGCATTAACTTTTACCGGTGTACTACCAACATCAGGTGCTATTGGCATAATCATCAAACCAACAACAACATCCGAAGGATCATTCATAAACTTATTTAAGAAATCTAAGAAACTTTTACTCCACATATATGCGGATAATGTTTGTAATGCAAGATTTCCTATTTCATACAATGTAACAAATCCAGTATCTTGAGCAGATTTTGAAGGTGTTGATAATCCTGTAATTCCAATATCAACCCACGGATCTGTTGAACCATCGCCTGGATCATCATCAATTTCTTCAGGATCTTCATTGTCAATACCGGCTGTTAAGAATGTATACATATCAGTCATTATATCATTAAATCCTGGAACTGAAGATACAGGGCTATATAAAACTTGATATACAATTGATCCACCAACACTACTTTCGTAAGCCTTAAAATATTTACCAACTTGATTTTCATGATCTATTACAAATCCTATTGATGTAATAGGGGCTAATAAACTACTTATTGTATCATACCACTCTAATGTATCACCAACTTTAAAACCAATATAATAATCACCGTTAGTACTATCTCTTTTTGCAACAAGTCGATATCCTTCTATAGTTTCTAAGATATTATTAACATTTCCTGAAGGTATTCCGGCAAGAAAGTCTGTAAGTTTTGTTGAAACATAAAGAACATCGTTTCTTGATACTGATTGGTTATCAACGTTTTCAATAGCTTCACTTTCAATATAAGTAAATCTATATCTTCCTTGTAATGTGTTTAAGTAATCAACACATTCCCAACTATAAGGGTCTCTAATAGGTTTTCCACCAATCCAATTATTTTCATTACAAGGTAACCCTCTTGACCATAAAGAAGCATCTTCATTGTTATTAAAGAATGGTATAGCATCTCCAAAAGTAAGTGCTTTGTCTACACTAAAACTATTTCCATATGTATTTGAATTATATCCACCTACACCCTCTCTATAATACGCAGTTACTGGGTCATATTCAGTCCATTTATAACACTCATCATTAGAAGCATTTCTACCAATTATAGACATATAATATGCGCTTACTTCTGGAGCACTTCTATATACACCAACTGCTTTTTTATATGCTCTTGTAGGTCCTCCACCAAAATCATTTTGATTAAATTCTACATCATTATCTATACATCCAACTTCTATATACTGTGAAAAAATTGTTGTACTTGAACTTCCCTCTCGACTAATACAAAATGAAAATGTGCTCATATATACACCTCTTTCTATACAAATAGGGGACATTTCTGTCCCCTATTGGTTAACCAATTACTTACTGGTCTTTGCAACAGTCTTTGTGTTATTCTGTGCAGTGGGCTCACCGAGGGTAAATACAACGATGTTCTCATTGAAATCATTGAAGTAACCAGCATCAAACTTATACCAGTTGTTTGTAAACTCAGCCTTAGGATTCCAATTGGTAGTAACACGTCTATCCAAATTAGAAACACCAAGAGCATCACGGTCAAATGCAATACCAACAACATTATTGATAGTAGTAGGGCTGTTTGAACCACTCGGGGTAACAATGATCTTAGAAGTATCAGCCCAAGCAAATCCTGTACCAGATCCCTGCCAGAACGGAACTTCCTCAGCTTTAGGTAATTTGACAAACTCATTATGGTAAGTATCACCATAAAGATATGCTTCAGCCGCTGCAGTGAAATCACTATGCAGTATTAGATGAAGTCTATCTAAAGGAGTATGTCTATACTTTCCGCCAGCATTGAAGAGAGTGCTTAACTTTTTCATTCTTGCAAGAATTCTCTTCATGGTCATAGCTGCCCAACGAGTGAACTCGGGCTTAACCATAGCATTCTCAGGAGTAACACTGTTATCACCTGTAGCTGTCTTATAAGCAGTTACCAAATCAACATACTGTACAGGCTTGGTTAACTTGTTGTTATAAACAGTTGCAATTGCATTTGCAATAGTCAACTGAACAAGTGAATCCATTTTAACAGTCATGCCATTAGAGATAGCAGTCTCAATCATAGCGAAAAATGCCTGAACCTGTGCACCATTTGAGAAAGCACTCTTAACCTGTCTACGAGCAAATGACATTTCAATATCGAATGTTCTTCTTTCGCTATAGAACTTAGCTGAAACCGTAGGCTTATGGAATACATTAGGATCATAACTCTGACCGTCTACAAGATTCCAGCTGTCATTCTCTTCTGCTTCCGGTAATCCCTCGTACTGAATCTTCTCAAGAATAGCACCATACTCCCATGAATCCATCATAACAGAGGGTGTACTACCTGTATAAGGTCTGTTAACGAAAACAACCTTACCAATGTGATCAATAAGTGTCTTGACATAATTATCAATCAACTTATCATTATCAAGGACCTCTGCACCGGTCTCAACAACCTTATTAAGATCAACGTCTGCAACTGCCTCAGTACCTGTAACCTCAGCCGTAGTCTGATTAACAATATCAGCAATCTGTGTAACTTCCATTATTTTTCTCCTTTCTTGGTCAACCAACTAAATCAACAACAGTACACTTATCAGCCTTAGTAATTCTAACTGACTTTGTACTACAAGTAGCAACAATAAGTTCCGATGTCCACATCTGTAAGAAACAGGGGAGTGGAGTTAAAGGTGCATCACTATTATCACCCCAAACACATCCAGAAGCAAGAACAAAACTTCCATCCTCGCAAGCCTTTTTAGCCTTAGCAAACAAACCTGTAATTGTCTGCTCATTGCTATCAGTTAAATCAAGACCGTCACAGTCAATAATCTGATAGCCACCTGTGAATTTCTTCATAATTTTTCTCCTTTACATATAGTATTATTGGTCAACCAAATGCCACTCTGTAGCATTAAGGTAGACGGGTAACGTACAGAACTCTTTAACATCAGAAAGAATATCCTTGACATAATTCCACTTCCATAAATTAATTTCTTCCAATATCTGTTTTTGACTTGTAAGATTACCTATGTTACCAAAGTGTCTGCCACTTCTTTCTCTTTCAGCAGTAACAGTTTCTGTACCTGTTTCTGACGATGTAACTCTATCAGAACCAGTATAACCTGTGGTTCTCGTAGAGGTTCTTGTATTAGTACTGTCACTTTCTAATGACTGTTCCTTATCGTCAACTGTTGTTTCTGTACCTTCATCTGCAATTGTTACACTTCCAGTATTCTCATTTACAGTTGTACGTGTACCAGTATTAGTTGTGCTGTCACTACCTGTTGAAGCTGTTGTCTGAGTTCCTGTATTTTCAATGGTATCACTACCACTGGAAACCGTTGCTTGTGTTCCTGTTTTTTCAACAGTATCAGAACCTGTATCAGCATTTGTCTGAGTTCCTGTAAAATCTTTTGTATCACTACCGCTCAGAACATCAGTTACAGTTCCTGTGTCATCATTTTCTCTATTACTGAAACTAAGAGTTGTTGTACCTGTATTAGTAACAACATCTGTTGGCAACCCAGTATTACTATTAAAAGCATATACACTCGTATTCTGAGTTGTATTAGGTGTAGTAGTTTCAGTACCTTTTATTTCATGTACTAAATCATCAGTTCTTGTATCTGTCTTACCATATGTAGTTTCTTCCTCAAGATTGTCTGTTCTAGTACTTGTTTTACCATAGGTTGTTTCTTCTTCAAGATTATCAGTTCTTGTATCAGTTTTACCATAGGTTGTTTCTTCTTCAAGATTATCAGTTCTTGTATCTGTTCTTCCATAAGTAACCTGTTCTGTCAAATTATCAGTTCTGGTTATCTCATTAGATGTATTTAATGTTTGTGTCTTTATTAAATCATCTGTTCTGGTTCTGGTATTATCTTCAGTTACTGTCCTTTCTTCATGACCAACATCACTTCTTGAAAGGCTTTCACTTATATTTTTACCATATGTAGTATTTACATTACCAGATGTTCCTGTTTCACCATTTTTCTCTTCATTACTGGCATCTTCCCATTGGTCAAG
Organism: Methanobrevibacter sp.; assembly: GCA_017652345.1. The sequence goes on along the minus strand of JAGCBE010000233.1, from coordinate 1,885 downwards.
ATAATTATGTATCGGATCATATTCTATATCATAGATATCCCCTAGTTTATCCCATTTCTCTTTATACATCTCTAAGATGACACCAGCGAGTGTTGTCAATTCACTATCAGTTAACTTAGAACCTCTTGTTCCTTGTATCATTTCAACTATAGGAGAAGGATTTCTCTGACCATAATTTGCAAGGAACTGCAAATCCAAATTTCCTTTAGTGACTTCTGCTCTGAAGTTATAATTCATATGACCAAACAAACCATTAGTCAGTGGAAGTATTTCCTTCATCTTCTGAGCCTGTTGCATCGTCTTCATCAGATTTCTCCTTTCCTTCTTGGTCAACCAACTGCATTTGCATCTGCATCTCAGGTTCTTCATTAGCTTTATCTAACAATTCTGTCAATTCCTTATCCTGTGACAGATCGTTAATTTCACTATCAGATCCTTCACTTCCTTCATTTCCTTCCTCTGTAACCATTGTTTCATCGATGTTTGTCGACTGCCCCTCTGTGGACCCAACTTGCCCCATACTTGAGGGTTCTATTACGGAATTTGAATCAATTTTACCCTCACCTGCGGGTTCGCTTGGTTGACCAACCTCTTCAGATGTTTCATTTGAAGGTACAGGTTGAGGTATTCCTGTTGGTTGACCAAATGGTCCAGAACCAGAAATACCGGAAGACATATCTCTAAGGGCTGATAAAGCTTCAATTCTATTTTCAAGCCATGAAGAAGAGAATTCAACAGAGATATCCGTGCCAAACATTGCATTAACTTTTGCAAGATCTTCTCTACGACAAGTAAGCATATTGTCACATAAAGGTAAAAGAGCATCTTCATCAAGTGTTGATTCGCCTTTTCCAATTGCTTCACGTTTCATATTGTAGTTAGCTGAAAGACCTATTTCGTTATAGAACGAACCTTTAAGATACTGCTGATACTCTATAAACTGAGTAAGATATGATCCATTATTGCTTGGAGGTGACTGCATTTCTACGCCCTCATGAAATGCTGACTCACCGATAACACCAAGTTCACCTTTTTCTATTGACTTCAAGTATTCAATACTTGCTGCGCGTTCAGCATCTGTCTTAGCTGTTAACAATGCTATAATACGTAACATAACATCTGCTGTGCGAAGTGTAAGAACATTTTCAGCCATTAGATAAGCATAACGAGAAAGTAACGGATGTAAACCAACCCAATCCAAATCATTTCTCATTAGAATACCGTCAACTTTTTCGATTGGTTGACTAACGGAATCTTTCACATTTGTTTTATAAACTGGTACATTTGCTGAAAAAATTTCACCGTCTTTCTTAATGTGAGGATTCGAAATTATAAATTCCGTAGGACGATAATAGACATCCTGTGGACCGCCGAGATTACCTGAGAATACATACAAGTTACCTTCAACTTCAGTAATACAAGCAATACCGTATTCAAAAAGGTACCTATCAAGTATCTCGTGTGGAATCGTGTCAGGAAGATTCTTGTATTGGAACATTCGTAACAGTCTTGAAAGTAAGTAACGATAATAGGCTCTTGAAGATGTCTTTTTATCTTTTACATACTTTTCAAAATCTTGCACAATTTCCAAATGTTTGTAACCGGCTCCTGCCATTTTTTCACTCCTTTCTATAAAAGCATTCTTTAATATGGTTGGTTAACCAATCATGAACAAGAAAGAACTTGGTTAACCAACCGTGGAATAGGGGAAACAAGACCGAAAGAGGGCACTTGGTCAACCAACAATACAAATCCGAGTTGGTCGACCAACGACCAACCAGAAATGCACACAGTCCCCTTTCATTTTAGCACAAAAAAATCTATTTGTCAATAGATTTTGTTACAAAATGTTGCACAAAGATTATGTGCAAAAGTAGAGTAAAAT
>JAGCBE010000232.1 GCA_017652345.1 Methanobrevibacter sp. | reverse complement strand
ACCGTAGGAACAGGATCTACATACTGCTTTAATAGCGTTAACAGGACATGCTTTTTTACATACGAGACAGTATACACATTTTTCTTTGTCAATAACAATGCTTTCTTCACCGGTGGTTTTGTCTACTACAATAGCTTCTGCTGGACATAATTCAGCACAAGCGCCACAGTAAATACATTCATCTTCACATACTTCGATTTCACCAGTGACTAAGTCAGCTCTGTTAGGTAAAGTTCTGTCAATAGTAATGGAAGCTCTAGGACATGCTGCTTCACATTTTTTACAGAATAAACATTTATCTTCATCGATTTCCGCTGATGCGATGAGAGTTGGGTAAGCTTCATTTTCTTTAATAGAGACGCCACCAATAGTGAGGTCTAATGCACCTGCTGGACATACTCCACTACACATACCACAGAGAACACATTTGTCTTCAGCAATGCATAATTTTGCTTTAACTTCATTGTCGTTTTTGAAAAGAGCGTAATTTTGTGCAATCTTTTCATGACCACTGAAATAGGTTTCTGTGTATTTACGTTCAATAGGAGCTACTTCATCGAGACAAATAGCTTCTACAGGACAAGTTGCTTCACAAAGGCCGCAACCAATACAAACGTGATCTTTGAAAGACAAAATTCTGTCTTCTTCTGCTGATCTTTTTATATTGAAGTCTTTGCCTTCAATTTCTTTAACGTTAACCATTTTTTACCTCCAAAATTTCAATTGAGTTTGTTGGGCAGTTCTCAACACACATAAGACAGCCACAACAATAACGGGGGTTTATCTTTGCTTTAAGTGAATCTAAACTAATAGATTTCACTACACACAAATCTATACACAATCCACAACCAATACATCCGTCATTTATCTGTGGGTCATAATGATTCATATTAAAAATAGTCACGATTTGACGAATTTCTTTATAATCTCCAAATAAAACTTTTGTTATTAATATAAAATCCTTAGGACTTAACTCTAAAATAGTTTTAGCAAGTTCGATAGAATCCATTGATATGTTTCTACCATTTAAGTAGTGAGAAATAGTTGATCTGTCAACACCAATTTGAGATGAAATCTCCTTTTGGGACAAACCTCTTTTTCTCAACTCAACACTTTCTAAATATTTTAGTCCAGATACTATATGTTTTGGCATAAATTCACCATGTGTACATTATAATATATATTATATATACTTATAAAAGGTACATACTTAGACTCAAGTCGGAAGACTTATATATCACTGTGTATTATTTACACATTTATAAAAATATTGATAATTTACTAAAACAATTAGTTTTAAAAATTACAAATATTTAATTATTTAAACTAATATATAAAGATAAATATCTATTTTTTTACTAAAATAATTATTTTTGAATTGAATTATTAAATTTAAACTAATTTAAATAAAATAAAAATTGTCAAAATTTAACATAAAATAGCTAAATTATATCTCCAATATGTAAGTTTATTTATATCGAATTTTTTAAAATTTTTAAAATTTTTAGGTCAAACAAAAAAATGTGTACTAAATACACATAAAGGTAGTGTAGTAACTACACATAGGGATTTTTGAAGGAAAAAGCTAATGAAAAAATGGAAAAAATTACTAAAAAACAAACTAAAAATATATAAAAAAATTAATGAAAATGAATATAAAAAATAGAAAAAATAGTGAGAAAAATATTAAAAAAATTATAAAAAAATAGTAAAAAATATACTATTATTCTTCCTTATAATAAGGTTCCCTATTATGGATTCCCTTTAGGAATATGTCTACAAGTTCATCATCAGAGACACCTTCCCTAATGAACTCCACCAAGTCTACAAGATTGTCATTTCTAAGAAGACAAGGTTTGATCTTTCCTTCAGGAGTGATTCTTAGTCTTGTGCAATTCTTGCAGAAATTGGTATTGTCGACAGGGTGGACCACTTCAATCTCACCGCCATCAATGAAATATTTCTTACGGTCCTGCATGAATTCCCTTACCTTGATCTCATCTGCAATTTCAGCCAAGTGCTTTTCGAATTCTGCAAGTGGGTAATGATACTTGGAGTTGAAGTCATTGTCATCACAACTTTCAGACTCAATGATTTCAATAAGCTGTAGTATGACACCATGTTTTTTTGTAAATTCGAACATGTCCATAATCTCATTATGGTTAATATCATTCATAACTACCATATTTATCTTGACTGGATATAGACCAACTGCACAAGATTCAATAATTCCATCCCTGACCCTGCTTAAAACGTTTTTCCCTACAATTATTTTATAGGTTTCTTCATTAAGTGTGTCTAAACTGACATTAACTCTGTCCAATCCTGCATCATATAATGGTTGGGCAAATTTGTCCAAATTTATACCATTAGTAGTGATTGAAATGTCTTTGAAATCAAGTGAATTTATCTTCTCCACAATTTCAACTATGTCTGGCCTAATTAAAGGTTCGCCACCAGACAAACGTATTTTCTCAACACCTAATTTCTTTGCAATTCTGCAGATTTCATAAATTTCATCTGGAGTCATTTCAGATGAGGAATCCAACATCCCATCGTGGTGACAATAAATGCAGTCAACATTGCAACGATTGGTGATGGAGATCCTAAGTGAAATAATTGGTCTCTCATAATCATCCCGTATTTTATCTTTCATCCATAAACCCCAAAATAAAATTCATTCATTAAAAAAAATAATATAATATTAAACTCAATTTAAAATAATCTATTCATTATCAATGGAAATTTCTACATTTTTAACTTCATCTACACCATATTCAGAAGTTTTAATAGCTTTCAATAATCCAAGAATTGTTTCCTTGATGATGTCATCAGTGAATTTATTCAATTCAATATCATTTCCATTAATCACTAACTTGACTTTGTTTTCAAAATCTTGATCATCGCTCACATAATCACCTAAATAAAATTTATAATAAACAATTTAATAATATAATAAAATTTTCTTAAATACTATTATATTATTCTTTTTTGTTTTTAATTGTTATGTCAATATCATCGAAGTTTTCCACACCATATTCCTTGATCTTAAGTGGAGTCAATACTCCCAATATGGTTTGCTTGAGATAATCGCTGACAAATCTATTCAATCCGATATTCACTCCATCAATAGCCAAGTTGACTTCAGCTTGAGTTTCAGGATTGTAATCCATTTTTCCTTGTGCAAAGGCCTGACCTATAAGACTTGCATCATTATATCCGCATTCACTAACAAATAATGTTTCCAAAATATCATAGGACCTTTCTTCTATCAAGTCAACTAATTCCAATATTTCATCATCTGTTATTTCAAATGAATTTACTGTTTTGATTGTATATTCATCTTCCACTTCAGGACATGTTGCTATTTTTGCATAAGGATAAGCTTTGAATCCTTCTATAACTACAAAATCAGGGTTTTCTATAAGTTTTATTAAGAATAATATACGTTCCAAATCAAGCCTATCATTAATGTTGAAGTAGGTTCTTCCACCAATCCCTACAACAAAATCAGACCCTGACTCCATTTGCTTATATGTGTCTGTTCCTTCATGATCCATTTCCATTTTGTGATGAGAATGTTTAATGCTTGCTACATTAAAATCCCTATTAGTTAATTCTTCAATAACTTTGCTTGTAAGTGAAGTTTTGCCAGTATTCTTTAAACCTACAATTGAAATAATTCTCATTTTTACACCATTGAACAGTTTGCTTGATTTTGATATAAAATCCTTAATTGCAATATTCTCATTTAAAATTTAAAATCTTTAAATTTAATTTATCAATTTCAAATTGTTATCTATTTTTAAATTTAATTTATCTAAATAAAAGTATATCCTTAATCATAGATTAAACTATCCCTAAATCAAAATATCCTCAAAAAAACAGACTATAAATTTAGATAAATAAATTAAATTTAAAAATAAATCAATGGTTTTTAAAAAAATAATTTAAAAAATAGTATTTTCATAGAAATGAGTGAATAAGAGGTGACTATTTTAAAAATTATTTAATTAAAAAGGAGAATAAAAATAGAAAATTGTAAAACAAATATAATAAGCAAAATGCTCATTACAAAGTTTTACAACAACTAAAATTTATTCTATATACCATATACTAAATTTTGTTTTGGAGTTTCTCTACTTAGATTAATTTCCATAAATCTTCTAATAACAAAGTAGAGTATCCTTTGTAGGATTTTTCTCCGAATTCAGTGAATGGTAATGGTTCTTCGTTGTCTACACCACTGTAGTAACCGAAGATGTCTCTGACTTTTTGGTTTACAGTAGCCCATACTTTGGATACTGGAATTTCACAAGGACATACTTCACTACATTGACCACAGTTGGTACATGCGTCTACCATGTGCACCATACGAGTTAAGTGGAAGAATGGAGCTGCAGGAGTGTATCCACCAGGTACCCATTCAGGACCTTCAGCTTCGAGACAGCAGTCTTCACAGAAACAGAGAGGACATGCTTCACGGCAACCGTAACATTTCATACATTTGGAGAATTCTTCTTTGTATTCTGCAAATACTTCTAAGATGTCACCGGAGGTTCCAGCAAAGTCGATTTCTCTTTGTTTCATAGCTTGATTTACCATGATGTTGTCGATGTTAGCACGGATTTCTACACCTTTTTCAAGTGGTTCTTGAGCTACGATTACTCCAGCATCAACTACTTTCTTGAAGATGTCTGCACCTTTCTCAGAGCAAATTTCTACAAAGGTTGCTTTTCCTGCTAAGTCACCAATAACTCCCCAGTTACCTAAAGCCAAATCAGCGTTGGTAGGGATGTTCATGGTACATCTTTGACAGTTTTCTCTTCTACCCATTCCGTCTTTTTCAAGAGCGTCAATGGAAATAGCTTTTTCACCATCAGCAGTTTCCATGATGAGTTTACCTTTAGCAATTTCTTCTTTGATGACGTCAGCTGGGTCTAATTCGTAAACATCTCTAATCATTTTCATGGTTGGTACAGGTGGCATGGTACCTCCACAGTTTACACCAATCATGATAACGTTTTCTTCGATAACTTTTCGTTTTCTCATTAACTCTTTTAATGTCATTGCGTCACATGGTTTACAGGTAACTGCAATTTTCATATCTCTTGCACCGTCTAAGTATTTGGATACGAATTTTGCTAAGTTTAATGTACCACAGTGAAGGGATCCTGCAGATTTGATAACATCTGCTGGGTCAGTGATGAGAATAGGTTTAGCATCGTATAAGTCAGCTGCTTCTTCTACAGCAACAACAGCATCAACAATACCTTCTTCGAGTAAGTATTTCATGATGGTAGTTACTGCTCCACCGTATTCCCCTTTGTCTTTAATTTCATCATTAGCAGAGTATGCGTAAAATAAATCATTTACATTTATAGCCATATTAATCTACTCCTTATTCACCTTATAATTTTTCTACTTGAATAGCACAAGCTTTTAATTCAACCATTTTACATTTAGGGTCGAAAGAATCGGAGTTGGTTAACATGTTAGCTGCACATTCGGTAAAGTGCATAGGAATGTTTACAATACCTTTCTTAATGTCGTCAGTTACACGAGCAGGAATTTCAATTTCTCCTCTTCTAGAGTATGCTTTTACTATTTCATTGTTAAGAATTCCTCTTTCTGCTGCATCTTCAGTGTTGATTTCGATGAATCCAGTAGGTACTTCCTTATCTAAGGTTTCACATCTTCTGGTCATTGCAGCGTGATAGTGGAACAAGATACGGGTAGTAGTTAAGAGTAATGGATATTTATCATCAACAACTTCGACAGGACCTCTGTGTTCTAATGCTTGGAATACTCCTAAACCATCTGGGTGAGCGAATTTGTCTTTGTGCATTAAAGGTTCACAAGGATCTTCTGGGTCGAGACATGGCCAGTGTACACCTTCAGGTTTGAGTAATCTTTCGTGGGTAATACCGTAGTAGGAAGGAGCGAGTTCTCTGATTTCTTCCCAAATTTCAGCAGCATTTTCGTAGTGGAATAATTCTCTTGGTCTGCCCATTCTTACAGCAATTTCTTCCATTATCTTCCAGTCAAGCATAGTACCTTTAGGTGGTTCTTGAGCTTTACGTAACCATTGAACTCTTCTTTCACCAGAAGTGAAGGTACCTTCTTGTTCACCCCAACCTGCTGCAGGTAATACTACATCTGCTTCAGCAGCGGTATCGGTCATGAACAATTCTTGAACGATTAACATTTCTAAGTTTGCAATTGCTTCTTTGGTGTGCTTAATATCTGCATCGGAGAGTACAGGGTCTTCCCCGTGGATGTATAATACTTTTAAGTCACCAGAGTGAGCAGCGTTCATCATTTCGACTAAGGTTAAACCAGGAGTGGTTGGTAAGTCCATTTGGTAAGCTTCTGAGAATTTTTTGGTAATTTCAGGGTTTGCAACTTTTTGGTAACCAACATAGTCAGAAGGTAATGCACCCATATCACAAGCACCTTGTACGTTGTTTTGTCCTCTTAATGGGTTTACTCCTCCACCGATTTTACCTAAGTTACCGGTTAACATTGCTAAGTTAGCAGTGGACATTACGTTGTCTGCACCGTGAGAGTGTTCGGTAATACCTAAGGAGTATACAATAGCTGCGTTTTCTGCTTTTGCATATTCGATAGCTACACGTTTAATTTGTTCAGGGTCAGCTTCAGTAATATCAGCTACTCTTTCAAGGTCGTATTTGAGTGCAACTTCTTTCATTTCTTCGTAACCTTTGGTTCTGTTAGCAATGAACTCATCATCTTGCAAGTCGTTTTCAATGATGATTTTAATCATACCGTTCATTAAAGCTACGTCAGTACCGGTTTTGAATTGCATGTATTCGTGAGCTAATTTTGCAGTAGGAGTGTATCTTGGGTCTGCTACTACTAATTTTGCACCGTTTTTAATAGCTCTGATAATTTTACGACCGAATAATGGGTGTGCTTCCATGTTGTTAGAACCAATACAGAAGATGAAATCAGCTTCTTCAATACTGTCATAACCGTTAGTGGATGCACCTGAACCGAAGGTGGTTGCAAGACCAGCTACAGTAGGACCGTGACAGATACGTGCACAGTGGTCTACGTTTTGAGTACCACATCCAGCTCTTGCTAATTTCTGGGTTATGTAAATGTTTTCGTTAGGAGATCTAGCACATGCGTAGAAACCTAATTTGTTAGGGTCAGTGTCAGCATATTTTTTAAGGGTGCTAGCTACTAAGTCTAAAGCTTCATCCCAGGAAGCTTCTCTGAATTCACCATTTTCTTTGATTAACGGAGTAGTTAATCTGTCTGGGTGGTTAATGAATTGCCATCCAAAGTTACCTTTTGGACATACTTTTCCTTCATTAACAGGGTGTCTTTTCCATGGTTCGACACCAATGATTTTTCCATCTTTGACTACAAAGTTAATACCACAACCGGTACCACAGTAAGGACAAATAGATGGTACATATTTTATCTCAACCATTTTATAATCTCCATAATAAAATCAAGGTTTTATTTTTGTTTTGTTCACATATTGGCAAATTCAATTATTGACTAACAATGAAATTTTTAATAATAATATATTTATTAAAACTTCTTAGATATTGTGAATTGTGTCGAGTATTGTGAATTGTGTCTATTGTTAAAATAATAATTTATTAAATCTTTCTGGATTATTGTGAATTGTGTCGAGTATTGTGAATTGTGTCTATTGTTATAATCCAATAAAAGAATTGACAATAATATTCGAAGTACATAAATAATATAATATTATATTATCATGAAATGTGATATTTAGGACTTGAAAAAAGCCCTAATGTGATTTAGAAACAGATAAGTCTCTAAAAATTTTTTGGAATTAGAAATTCCTAATAAGCATGATTTTCATTCAATGAAATTTTTAAGAAAAATTTCTAAAAATCTAAATAAATTAGTAGATACTTATTGAATTTGAATAAATAGGTTTCTTTCAAATTTTCAATAAGTAAATACAAATTTAGGGATTTGTAAAAATCCTTTGTGTTTGACTAATAGAATATTAGATCCAAACTGATTTTGTACATTTAGTCACGTAAGTATACGAACCAGTATGCACATGCTACAAATACTGCAGCACCAACGATGTTACCTAAGGTTACAGGTATTAAGTTGTTGATGAAGAATTGTGCCCAGGTTACTTCAGCACCTAAGAAGATACCTAATGGGATGAAGAACATGTTTGCGACACTGTGCTCAAATCCAATACATACAAACGCCATGATTGGGAACCAAATACCGAAGAATTTACCTACAACATCTTCTGCTGCATTAGCTAAGTATACTGCTAAACATACTAACCAGTTACAACCAATACCTCTAAGGAAACATTGTACCCAAGTTAAAGAAGCAGTTGATTTTCCAGCTGCCATGAAGGTAGCTCCACCTAAAGCTTTGGTGTTAGCAATGGTAATTGCACCGCCAGCGAATGCTTCAGGTACCATAATACCAGTTGCGTAAGCAAGTACGTAAGCAACAAAGAGACCACCGATTAAGTTGAATACCCAAGATCCAACCCAATTTTTGAGTAATCCCATAATATCAGTTTTACCATCTAAAAGACCCATAGTCATAAACATTACGTCACCAGTGAATAATTCGGATCCACAAATGACAACCATAATTAAACCTACAGGGAACACGCCCCCGAAGATCAATTTAGAAATACCTATTGGTACACCACCAGCTACTGCACCAGTGTTTGCTACTTCTGCAAGTAATCCACCGAATGCAATGTAAGCACCTGCTAAGAAACCTAAAATAGCAAGTTTAATTATAGGCATTTCACCTTTTGCGGTAGCTGCAGCTGCAACTGCTTTTGCAGTATCTGCAGGACTTTTAAAACTCATATATCTCAACCTCTTTTTTAAATTATCCCATATAATAATCAATACTCTCGAGGTTTATATTAAACCTTATATAAAGAGAGCATTAATTATAATTATTTATCATTCATATAAAAAGACTTTGCTATTAAAATGAAATAAAAACATTTATATATGGAGAATTAACAATTTTTCAATGAGAAATTAAGTTTATATCGATAAAAAATTACAAAAAATTAAAAAACATTCAATTTTGTTTAGATAAACATTAAAAAGTATGAGAAAATAAATAAGTAAAAAAAATTTCCTTAAATAAAAAATTAACAATTTGCTTCAATATAAAAATAGACTCATATT
>JAGCBE010000231.1 GCA_017652345.1 Methanobrevibacter sp. | reverse complement strand
TATAATAGTTGTAAAAATAGCACTCTGCTTGCGCGAGTGCCAATTTTTACTAACTATTCATTTAATTCCAAACTTTTTTCAAAATATCTTCAAACAAGTGATATGACTTTTCATCTTCAAAATAAAGTTGTCCAGTTCTGTATAATCTTTTAAACAAATCTGTAAACTTTCCAAAAGAGATTGTAAACTCTTCTCTTCCTGTGTTATAGATTTTGTCAACTAGCAATATTCCGTCTTTACGTTGATAAGTTGAAACAATAAATTGTCTACCGTTTGTCCAAATACTTCCTTCGCCTTTCATTGTTTTAAATGAAGAGAAGTACGTGCTACCGATATGTGATGCAACTTTGAGATTTAGTGCATTGAGAACACCGCCTTCGTTGTACTCGTCATATTCTGTGCCTTCAACAAGCATTGAAAACTTTGATTTCTTTCTAACTTGTCTATGTTCTTTGTTTGCATATATTTGAACTGCAAGTGTTCCGCCACGATACAATCTAACTTTTTCGCCTGTAATTTGCATATCAATGTTGAAATAGTCAAAAAACGGACTGTAAGGGGTTATTTTGTTGCCTAAGACAATTAGTTGAACATTATCTCTATCACGGTCAACCGACTTCCAAAACTCTAATAAGAGTGTCATTTCATTATGTGCATATCTGTCATCAAGTGGTATAAACTCGTCATAGTCAATCATTTTAATTTGTTTGACATTAAGTTGTGATTTCATTTTGCCACTCATAGTAAGTGGTACAAAATAGATAATCCATTCCCATTTATCACCACGTTTGACTTGAACGCCTTGTTTTGTTCCTTTGAAAGTCCAGTCTTTATATTTTTCAAAACCTTTAACTGCAATAACTTCATCAAAGAAAGTCGTATAAAGTTTTTCGGTTATTTCGGTTTTGTACCTTCTCATATAGACGGTAATTGAACCGTCTTTTTCAAAGTCTTCTAATGCTCTTGCCTTGCAATCAAAAGTTTTACCGTCACTTCTGTCACTTAACACGTAGTTGAATAATGCACCTTTTGACAAGATATATTTTGCCGAAAAGTAAGTATTAAACATAATTAACTTGCTATATATGAAGCAACATCATACCAAATCTTGAATCCATTCATTAAAATGTCTACAAGTTGAATACGAATATTTTCTGGAAAATAACCATAGTTATTTACGAATCCAAATGCCATAACATTGTATGCTGGTTTATCATTTGCGGTTGCCATTGTATGCAACAAATCGTCTACAATTTCATTAACAACAAATCCTGCATTATTTATATTGTCTTGAACTTCATTTATATTATCTGTGCTAACTTCAATTCTAAACAAACCATAATATGCATTCATCAATCCAACAGAACGTGAAAATGTTCCTTTATTTGTACGATAAAGTGGTTTATTAAGTACGACAAGATTTGCAATACCTTTTGCTATTGTTGTTGCGCCACCATAAATCTCTTTAACACCACTTGCGATATTTGCGCTTCCAGAAGCAAGTTGTCCAAGATTTCCTTCTGCACCAACTGCAACTTGTGCAGCACCTGTTGTAATAGAATTACTACCAGAATAAATATTGAGAACACCTTTACCCAACTGAAATGCAGAGTTCATAATTTCAAGTTGTCGTGCGGTTCTATTTTGTTGTGTAACATCTGCTGTTTGAACTGATATAGGTATTTCAATAGCATAATTTTCTGTTATATTTATAAGTTGATTTTGTACACTTAAAAATATATTGAAATTATAATCATCACACTGAAAATCTATTTTAGCATCTACATTTGTGCCATTTTGTTGTATTTCATAAGTATTAGTATAAGTGCCTATTCCTATTACCTTAAAATCACTTGCCGTAAATGTACCACTGAACAATGTAAATGTTGCACCTGTTGACAATTGCCCGTGAGCCATTGAAGTGCCCGCTTGAAGTAAATATAAAGTTCTTGTCAAATCAATAACTTTATAACCTGTAAAGCCTTCAATACTACCCATATTATATTCTGTTCCGCTTGTTGCAATTCTTAAACCAAACTTTATAGGAACTAATATAACGTCTTCAATTTCATAATACCAATCGTGTGATGTATCAATATTATGTGCAGTTGCATAAGTGCTATCAAAATTGAACTTTTTAACTGCTTGAAATGTTTTTAGTTTAGACAAAACTTCAAGCAATTTTTCATTAAACTGTGTTGATTTATAATCAAGCCCTTGTGCATCTTCATATAAAATAACTGTACGTGGTATTACTTGATTTATTTTATCTTGTGTCACCAAGTTATAAATCTGCATTTTAACAACTATTGTGCCATAGCCATTACTTCTACTAGATGAAGATGACATTGGATTAAAGAACAATGAATCATTTCCTTCAAAATCCATTCCAAGTTTAAAGAACGGTATTTCATAATTTCCGTATTTGATAGACCTTGAACGTGTCAACAATGATTTTCTAATATGCATCGTTTTTGAATAATTAGCCCAAATGTCTTCTTCATATTCAACAACTGCAATACCATTAACAACGGTAATTGTGTTTATAAAATAATAACGTGTAAGGTTGTTTACAGTGTCTTCAACTTTCATATAGTTATATTCATAGAAAGTGCCGCCTTGTCCTAAATCAAGTTCAAAACTAAACTTGCCACTATTTGTGGCATATACATTTTCTTCTGTGATAACTATATACTTAAACAAACTTTGCAAATATGCTTCAAGTGCATTTTGATATTGAACACTATCGTATGTAACTGGTGCGATAGTGTCCAACAGTTCACAATATGATTTATTAAGTCTACAACCTTTATATAATGTTATTTGCATATCAATAAATACCCATAAAACATTTTTCAAAAGAACTCAAAGCATCAAGATAAATATCACGTATTTCAAGAGCCTTTTGCATCAACTCTGGATTGTTTTTGAAAAACATCAATGCTTGTTCTTTTGTACCGTTAAAAGTAACAGTTGTTGTGCTGTCTTCATCTACGGAACTTTCATTATCACGAATTACCGTTTCTTTTGTTGCACTACGTGCATCGCCTGCACCTGCTACGGAAGTAATAGGATTTATTGCGACTGCCTTGCTTTCGTTATCGTCTTGCGTATTTCCAATAGTTCTGTCCACAACACGTGAATCAGCATAATGTTGTTCAAGCAAAAGTTTTCTGTCCATAAGTTTAGAAAAATTAGCAAGATACAACGCAATCTTTGGCACGTAAGCAATCAAAGTTTCATTGAGAGTATCGTTTATATGATGATAGAAAAGCGCATCGGTTTCTGCACCGATTTCACGTATATCGTATTTTTCCTTGAAAAGGTCATAGAAGTTAAAGTTCAACGACTGCAAGTTAAATGCAGGGAACTTTCCAAACTTCGTGACAATTGCTTGCCACTCTGTACTGTCTTCATTTCTTTCAAGAAAATCACTAAAAACTTCTGTATATAATGCCTTCATAATTTTGTAGCAGGTTGATAACGC
>JAGCBE010000230.1 GCA_017652345.1 Methanobrevibacter sp. | reverse complement strand
GTGAGGGAGAAATCATTGACATTCCAAATCCAAAGCAGTATTCCTTCAAAAAGATTATATATGCAAGAAAACAGGTAAGTATTGGAAATTTGAATATTCCAAATGTTTATGACATTCCTTATGAAGGAGTAAAAATAGAAAAAGATCAGCCTTTAGTCACTATCATCAGTTCAAATAAAGATTTAGAAACCACCATAAATGATGTAAAAATAGCTGAAGATGAAGTTTATAAAAATATTGAATAAAATATTGAAAAAAATTAATTAAATTAAAAAAAGTAAAGTGTAGAATTAGATTATTCCCACTAAGAGTAAAATAAGCATTATAGTACCAATAACTATTAAGAAAGTGGTTATTATCATAGCACCAGTTATGCCCATGAATAATTTTGCCTTATTGTCAGGATTTCTTAAAAATTGATGAATTGGGTCTCTTCTCATAATTTCACCATTTTAAAACTTTATTTTATACAATATAATATATCATAAAAGAACTTATTAAATTTTACTTAAAAAACTCATTTTAAAAAATAATTTATAAAAATTATTTGTAAAAATTGAAAAAAATAGCCATTAGAATATAACAATGTTATAATTATCCTCTAAAAAAATTGATAGTCCCGAGCGGAGTCGAACCGCCGTCTCCGGGTCCAAAGCCTAGAAGGATTACCACTACCCCACGGGACTATACAACATATTATAGTTTGTTAAACATTATATATAAAGTTAACTAAAATTAGAATTCAAATTAAAATCTATAAATCAAAATATGAAAAATTAAAATTAAATTAAAATGAAAATTAAATAAAAATTAGAATAAAAAAAGACTGTAAAAATAATAAAAACAGTTTAAAAATCTAAAAATAAAATAATAAGAAATAATGAAAATTAAGATAATAAACGCATATCCTATTTCAACTTGCGAAATATGAATTGCATTTATTTCATAATTTCAATTATTCTTGTTGAGCTGCTTTTAATTGAGCTTTTGCTAAAGCTTCTGCTTCGTTTTTCTCGATTGTAGATCTAATCATCTTCATTCTTACGAAGTTTTCCCTTTCCATCTCTTCAAGTTTCATGTTAATGGACTTGATAGTAGCTTGGAATCTAGGAATCATAATGTGCTCAAGAGAGTTTACTCTACGTTTAGTAGCTTCAATCTCATCAGCTAAAAGATAAATGGTCTTTTCGATTTCTCCTAATTCAATAATGTATTTTAAAGCAGTTTCGAATTTCTTTGCTGCTTCGTCTAATTGAATTGAAGTGTCGGATAAACCGTATCCTCTGTCAACTAAAGTTCTTGATTCCATTTCCATATCAGCTATAGGTACATTAACACCCATAATACTTCTTGAAGAAATATCTACTTTTACAGATTCTTTAACAGATAAAGCCGCTTTTTGAACAGCTAAGTCACCCATAGTAATTTGAGCTTCAGTAAGTGCTGCGTAAGCTTCAGAAAGGTTAGTTTCTGCGTTTTCTCTTGCACCTTTAACTCTATCCAAGATGTCGAAGAACTCTTTAATCAAAGCGTCCCTTTTTTGTTTTAACAAACTGTGACCTTTAACTGCGAGTTTTTCCCTATCTTTAAGAGCCAATAACTCCATACGGGTTGGGTTAATACCGTCAAGTATTTCTTCTGCCATACTATCCTCCTAAAAGATAATATTTCCACCTAAAACTTAAATTCTGATGAATTTAAAAAATATTAAAGAATTTATCATTATAGACTTATTCTGGGTAATATTTTGCAATAAATTCATCTTTTACTCTTTTAAGTTCAGTCTTAGGCAATATGGTTAATAATTTCCAACCAAGATCTAAAGTTTCAACAATACTTCTGTCTTCGTCTTTAGCTTGAGTAATGAACTCATCTTCGAAAGCTTGAGCAAATGCTAAGAAACTTTGGTCCCTTTCAGTAAGAGCGTCTTCCCCTACTACTGCAACTAAGTCTCTTAAGTTACGTCCTTCTGCATAAGCAGAATAAAGCTGGTCAGATACACCACTGTGGTCATCACGAGTCTTATCGTCACCGATACCACCACTCATCAAACGAGATAAGGATGGAAGTACGTCTACAGGTGGATAAATACCTTTCCTGTGGATATCCCTACTGAGTACGATTTGTCCTTCAGTAATATATCCGGTTAAGTCAGGAATTGGGTGAGTAATATCGTCTTGAGGCATAACTAAGATAGGCATCTGAGTAATTGAACCTTCTTTACCTGCGATACGTCCTGCACGTTCGTAAATACCTGCTAAGTCAGTGTACATGTAACCAGGGTAACCTCTACGACCAGGTACTTCGTCCCTAGCTGCGGAAATTTCCCTTAATGCTTCACAGTAGTTGGATAAGTCAGTAAGAATAACCAATACGTGCATACCAAGTTCGAATGCCATGTATTCAGCAGTGGTTAATGCCATTTTAGGAGTAAGAATCCTTTCAATAGCAGGGTCGTCTGCTAAGTTCATGAATACAGTTACCTTTTCTAATGCACCAGTTCTTTCAAAGTCTCTCATAAAGAAGTTTGCTTCTTCGTGAGTAATACCCATAGCAGCGAAAATTACTGCGAACTCGTCATCAGAACCTACTACTTTAGCTTGTCTTGCAATTTGAGCAGCTAAATCGTTGTGTGGTAAACCAGATCCTGAAAAGATAGGTAATTTTTGACCTCTTACCAAAGTGTTCATTCCATCAATAGTGGAAATACCAGTTTGGATAAACTCTGCAGGGAATTCTCTTGATGCAGGGTTCATTGGGTTACCGTTAATATCTAATTCTTT
>JAGCBE010000229.1 GCA_017652345.1 Methanobrevibacter sp. | reverse complement strand
CAGATGAGATATTGTCTTATGGAATTGAAAATGGAATAAATCTCATTGATACCGCTTACTCATATCATGCAAACAATCTATCTAGAAAAGGAAAATGTGAAGAGTATCTTGGAAACTTCTTATATGACAATTCCTATAGGGATGAAATCCTTTTGAGTACAAAGCTTCCAAGTTGGCTAATAAATTCAAAAGAGGATATGGAAAATATCTTTGAAGAGCAATTGAATGATTTGAAAACCGATTCCATTGATTTATACATGTTGCACAGTTTAAATGAAGATACTTGGAAAAAGTTTAGGGAAATCAACATCTTTGAATTCATGGATGAGCTTTTGGATAGCGGAAGAGTGAAGCACATAGGATTCTCTGCACATACTGAGATGGATTGGATAGTTGATATTGTGGATGATTATGAAAGGTTTGAATTTGCCCTTACCCAATTGAACTATCTGGATGAAAGGTACCAGTCTGGGAGAGAAGGAGTGGAATACCTATCATACCACAATCTTGGAACCATGATTATGGAGCCTCTTAGAGGTGGAAGATTAGTACAAAATGTTCCTCAAGACATTATGGAATTATGGGATATGGCAGAAGAAAAGAGAACACCATTGGAATGGGCTTTCCAATACCTTTGGAATATGGAAGAAGTCAATACTGTCCTTAGTGGAATGAACAGCTTAGAGCAAGTGAAGGAGAACATCGAAATAGCTAACAGATCCGAAATCAATTCCAGTAGCGAGAATGATTTGGAATTAATCAAGGAAGTGGCTTGGGAATACAAGCAAAGAAAAGGAAACGATTGCACTGGCTGCGGCTACTGCATGCCATGCCCTCATGGAGTGGATGTTGCCGGCTGCTTTAGAGAGTATAATGTGGCTAAAATGCTAAATAATCCTGCAGGAAGCGCAATGCACTATTTCTCACTTGACAGTGGTACAAGAGCAGACAATTGTCTCCATTGCGATGACTGCTTAAACCATTGCCCTCAAATGATTCACATCTCTGAAGACTTGAAGAAAGTGGAAGAGTTCTTTGGTAAAAAATACACTTATTTCTAATTAAATAATCTTAAAAATGAAAATTCAAGACCTTAAAAAATTAAAAGATATTAAAAAAAATAACAATTGTTATATATTATGAAACTCAATATAAGGTTAGGGATTCGAAAGATATAAAAATATAAAAGATAATGACAATATATTATATAAGATGTAAAAAGGTGTAAATATGCCAGAAAGATATAAAGGATTTGGATACTGGGATATAGCAACTCGTCAAATGAGTATCGTGACAAAAAGCCAGCAAACAAGATTTCAAGATGCAAAAGTAGGAGTCGTTGGCTGCGGAGGCATCGGTGGAGGAACCATCTTGATGCTCGCACGTATGGGGCTTGGAAATTTAACTATAGTTGATAAGGACGAATATGATCTTTCCAATCTTAACAGACAAGCTATTGCAAGTTTAGAAACCATTGGAATTGAAAAAACAGTAGCAACAAAAGAAAGAGTAAGAATTACAAACCCCTACACTAAAGTTAATGCATTCAATGAGAAATTAACTCCAGAAAACATTGATAAAATATTTGGAGATAGAGACATAATTATCGATGCATTGGATAATCTTTATTCAAGAGTTGTTGTAAGCAGATATGCGAGAGAAAATGATATTCCTTACATACATGGAGCAATTCATGGAACTCAAGGACAATTAAGTGTATTTACAAAAGATACAGTCTCCTATGAAGAATTATTCTCACTTCCATCTCTTGGAAAAGAGTTAGGTGAAGAAACTGAAGCGGAAATCAAAAAATTAACTAAAGGAGTGCCTCCAGTAATTGGACCGGTTCCAAATATTGTTGGATGCTTAGAAGCATTTGAAGCTTATAAATTAGTAACTGGAATTGGGGAAGTTACCTACGCTCCAAAAATACTTAATTTTGATTTACTCAACTTAGAATCTTTTAAAGTTTTGGAATTATAAATTCCTTAACTACTACTTTTTTACTACTTTTTTACTTTTCTTCTTAATTTTTTAATAATTTTTTTCTTAATTTTCTAATAATTTTCTAATAACTTTTTTCTATTTTTATTCAATCTTTATTGATTTCACCTTTATTTTAAATAATTTTTCTATAAATCTTTAGAATATTCTCATCTATTTTTGTCAAAATTCTAAAAAAATATATGTTAAAATATACTTTTGTTCAATTTTTTATAATAAAAATAAAATATTTTTAAAATTTTTATAAAAAATTAGATATTCAAATGAAAAATATTGAAAAAAATAAACTATTGCACAAGGTTTAAAAACTATAAAATAGATAAAATAATATATTAAAATATATAAATATATTATTAGGTGGAAATCTATTTCCGAACTAATGATTAAGAAATAATTATTGAACTAATAATAATTATATTATATTATTCCAAATCCAATGGAGAATGATTTAATGGAAGAAAGAATCAAAAACGTAATTGAAAGAATGAAAGCAGACAATATAAAGTTTATTAGACTCCAATTTGTTGATTTGCATGGAATTCCAAAAAATGTATCTATTCCTTGCAAATTGGAAAATATGGAAGATTTATTAATTGACGGTATCCTATTTGATGGATCATCAATACCAGGTTTCGTAGGAATTGAAGGAAGTGACCTTGTATTGAAACCAGATATAAGCACCTATTCCGCTTTATCCTGGAGACCTGAAGAATCTGCATCCTGCAGGTTCATTTGTGACATTTACAAACCTAACGGAGAGCCATTTGAAGGGGACCCAAGAGGAATCCTTAAAAAGGCATTAGCTAAAATCAAGGAAGAAGGTTACACCTACAACATAGGTCCAGAACCTGAATTCTTTATTGTAGATACTGATGATGACGGATACCCAATTCCTCACGATGACGCAGGATACTTTGATGTGGAACCTGTTGATAAGGGAACTGACTTCAGAAGAGAAATTACCACTAACTTACAGGAATTAGGCTTTGAAGTTGAAGCAAGCCACCACGAAGTAGGTCCTGGTCAAAACGAAATTGCATTTAAATTCGATGATGCTTTGAAAACTGCAGATGCAGTTATTACATTCAAACAAGCAATTAAAGCTATTGTAGCAAACATGGCTGATTTCGATGGATTTGACTACAGAGTCACATTCATGCCAAAACCATTCTTCGGAGAAAGTGGTAGTGGAATGCACTGTCACCAAAGCTTATTCAAGGATGGAAAAAACATCTTTTATGATGAGAACAGTGAAACTGGATTATCCCAAGAAGCTATGTGGTTTATTGGAGGATTATTGAAACACTCTGCAGCAATCACAGCAGTTACCAACCCTATCGTAAACTCATACAAAAGATTGGTTCCAGGTTACGAAGCTCCTGTATACATTTCATACGGTATCCAAAACAGATCCACTTTAATCAGAGTTCCAGCAGCACGTGGAAAAGCTACCCGTATTGAATACAGAAGCCCAGACCCAACTTGTAACCCTTACCTTGCATTTGCAGTAATGCTCGAAGCAGGTATGGACGGTATCAAAAACAAAATCGACCCTGGAGAAGCAATAGAATTCAACATTTATGAATTAAGCGATGAAGAAAGGGAAGAAATGGGCATTGAATTGCTACCTTCCAGTTTATGGGAAGCATACCACACCTTTGAAGAAAGCGAAATCATGAAAAGAGCACTTGGAGACCATATATTCGATGCATTCTTAGCTGCAAAATATGAAGAATGGGACGAATACAGAGTCCAAGTATTCAATTACGAACATAAGAAATACTTAAACTGATAATTCAATGACATTGAATTTTAAGATTTGAGAAATATAGCTATTTAAAATTAAATAGCTATCTTTTATTTTATTTTTAAAAACTTGTTTTAACCAATTACAACACTTAT
>JAGCBE010000228.1 GCA_017652345.1 Methanobrevibacter sp. | reverse complement strand
CCTGGAATAAACATCTTTTCCTTTTCATCATCCCAAGATATCAAAAGGAGAACATCACTGTTCAATTGCTTTTTCAAGACTTCCTCATGAGCTATTTTACCACCAATGTGAACAATGTCCAAAAGACCATAACGGTTTGCGATCTCTTCCAAACCTGTGCTGTCCCCGTAAAATTCTATTGAGATTTTAGAGGAATCCAATTTATTCTCATCTTCCAATTGTCGAATAGCCTCAAATAAATAGTTTGGGTCTCTTTTACCACCATATAAAGATCCTGCATAAATGAACTTCAATTTTTCTGAAAGTTCAGTGGAAAAATCATCCCTTTTAGAAACTAATTCCTCTAAGAATTTAAAGTCATCATTATCATAACCTGATAAAATTGGAACTATCTTACTACTTGGATGCAAAGTGGACAATGTCTCTGCAGCCAAATCTGTAGTGGTTGTTAAAGCATCTGCATTTTCAAATGTCTTCAATTCCAATCTTTTTTCAAAATACTCTCTTATGAAAGTGTGTGAAACATATGGATTTAAATTCCAAAGGTCCCTTAAGTCTGCTATCCATGGGATATCATGCTTTTCCTTTAAATCCTTTGCAATTGTATGACAGGTTATAGGCCATGAAGAACTTATGATTGCATCGATTTCTTCATCATCCATAATTTTAGAAGCTTCCTTTAATGCAGATTCATGCCAGTATTTCATCCCATCAGGATATGCGAAGACTTCACCAGCCATTGAAATTGCTTTTGAAACAATTGGATTGGAAAATGAGGTGGAATCCTTTAGCTTTTCATCATTAAATTCAACAGGATCTTTAGAATCTTTAGAATCTTTAGAATTTTTAGAATCATTGGAATCTTTGGAATCAACTGATTTGGATTTCTTAAATTTATTGGAAAAATGACCGAACATATCCTCATATTCAGTGTAAATGATTCTGCAATTCAAATCATCGTTTTCCTTTGGAATGAAACCTAAATCCGGAACAATGACTATAGGTTCCCATCCAAATTGAGGCAAATATTTTGCGAGTGCCCTTAAACGCTTTGAAGCAATTTCATTTACCTGATTGAAATAAAATGCTATTAAAATCACCTTTTTCATTTAACCACCGAATTAAAAATTAAAATCCAAATCAATGTTGAAAATATAATGTTTATTTTTTTAAAATTCATCAATTTTTTAAAAAGATTTATATAAATAAATGTTAATATATTAAAGTAATATGATTTATATTTATTTTTATTCAATAATGTTTATATAAATTTTTAAAAAAATCAAAAAATATCTTATTAAAGCAATAACGAAATTGAAAAAATCAAAAATTATAATTATTTTATTACTGGTGAAAATATGAGTAAAATTAAAATAGCAGTAGTGGGAATTGGAAACTGTGCAAGCTCCCTTATACAAGGAATCTATTATTATAAAGATAAGAATCCTGAAGATGCAATTGGTCTTATGCACTGGAAAATCGGCGAATGGGATCCAACTGACATTGAAGTGGTCGCTGCTTTTGATATTGATGCAAGAAAAGTGGGAAAAACTGTTGATGAAGCTATCTTTGCAAAACCAAATTGTACTACAGTCTTCCAACCAGAAATACCAAAAAGCGATGTAGTTGTCCAAATGGGACCTGTTCTTGATGGTGTAAGTGAACATATGGCAGAATTCGAAGATGATTATACATTTATAGTAGCTGATGAAGAACCAGTAGACGTTGTTGAAGTCTTGAAAGAAAGTGGAGCAGAAATATTACTCAGTTATTTACCAGTAGGTTCTGAAGAAGCTGCAAGATTCTATGCACAATGTGCATTAGATGCAGAAATTGCTTATATTAATTGTATGCCAGTATTTATTGTAAGTGACCCAGAATGGGATGCAAAATTCAGAGAAAAAGGAATCCCTGCTGTAGGTGACGACATTAAAGCACAAATCGGTGCAACAATCACTCACAGAACCTTAAGTAACTTGTTTAAGGAAAGAGGTGTTAAATTAGTTCACACTTACCAAATCAACACCGGTGGAAACACTGACTTCTTGAACATGTTAAACAGAAAACGTTTAGACTCTAAAAAAGAATCCAAGACTGAAGCTGTTCAATCCGTACTTGCAGAAAGAATGGATCCTCATGACATTCACATTGGTCCAAGTGATTATGTACCATGGCAAAAAGACAACAAGATCTGTTTCTTAAGAATGGAAGGTAAAACCTTTGGTGACGTTCCAATGGACATAGAACTCAGATTAAGTGTAGAAGATTCTCCTAACTCTGCAGGATGTGTAATTGACGCTATTCGTTGCTGTAAATTAGGACTTGAAAGAGGAATCGGTGGACAATTAACTTCCATTTCATCTTATGTTATGAAACACCCTCCAATTCAATTCACTGATGATGAAGCAGCAGCTAATGTTGAAGCATTCATTAATGGAGAAAT
>JAGCBE010000227.1 GCA_017652345.1 Methanobrevibacter sp. | reverse complement strand
TTTTTTACTAAAATCAATATATTTTTATTTTAAATAAACTATAGCTTTACTATAATTTCATATATTATTAGAAGTATACCATCTCCAACTACTAAACATTATAGATTTATATGCATCAGAAGTAGTAAATGTTTTAGTAAAACTAGCTCATCAGCTAACTGTTATAGTTCGCGTATTTCAATTCTTTTCTCAAACAACTCTAACATTATCACGAGTAGTGCTTCAAGAAGAAAATATTAATGTTCAATCAACCCAATAACAAACTCAATATCTTCAGGCTCGCTGCTCATTATCTGTATTTATAGTTAAAGAATTAGCATCTACCCAAGCAGTTCATGTATTTGATTGTAGATGAAAACTCATTCACTCATAATTATAAGTTTCTGTAAGCTGGAATATAACATCAAATCATACAATTTCTTTATCAAATACTTTATACATAGCAGTATTCCTATCAGTTTGAAGTGATTGTCAAATCCAGTTAGTAGTATTATTCCTTATTGCTGGACTAGTATTATTACTAGCTTGGCTTAGCTCACTAAATTTATTTACACTTCATCATTCGGAAAGTAATACATATTCTTCAACAGTTACAATACTACACGTATCAGTATCTCAGGTAGCAACGGCAGTACAAGTAATAACACATTCACCAGGAGTTACACATGTTACTAAACCACTACTATTTACGGTAGCTATAGTAGTATCACTACTTCTCCATTGATATCATTGTGCTCATACGCTTGCAGGATTTGGTGTTACAGTTAATTGTGCAGTCTGTCATGCTTGCGTTAATGATAAACTACTAGAACTTAAAGTAATTCATATTCTAGGTCATGCTGTAAAATTTCATCAACCTGCATTGATATAGAAAATACCAGTGGTTTTATCATATAATCATAATACTCAATCACTTTTACGTTGCGCAGGCATATATTCATGTTCTACATCAGTAGTTATTTTCAAATAATATAATTTATATTTAGAGTAACTATTATTTCAACAGTGCCATATACATATTGAACCATTACTAGCATCTGCCCATCAACTATCTGTACCAACTTGAGTTCAACTATTTCAATTAACAGTAAAGCTCGATGGTAGATATTCTATACTATTTTTAACTCAAGTTTGTGTAGCATTACAATCAAAATACTTTTTGGTTCAGTCTCATAAATGATATCTAAATCTAGCTCAATTGTATGTATAGTATGTAGAAGACATCCGCCAAGAACTAATAGTAGTACCAAATACTACATATGAATAACTATCAGCATACGAACTTCATTGATATATATCAGAAAGGTCAATATTTATTTTAGTAACATCTCATGCTCTTATTTGAGTATTTATTCGTGCATTTCAATCGCTTTCAATATATTCCAATTCTTGATAATCACTTATAGAACCAAAAAATTTTTTCTTAGTGCTGTTAAAATATTTTTTTACTTTAGTAGCATCCCAGTTTCATTGTTCAAAAATTAATTCAGACATTCTTCATTGAGCACCCTGTGTTTGTCAAGCTTGATAGTTAGCTATCATTCATATTGG
>JAGCBE010000226.1 GCA_017652345.1 Methanobrevibacter sp. | reverse complement strand
TCCCTTTTCAATCCCTTTATTCTTTAGGCTTTGTCCAATTCCAGATACAATCTGCAATATTTCGGTTGAATTGTATCTTAAATCTCTGCTTGGACAGTAATAGACATCCTTATCCAATCTGCGTGCATTAGCATCAATAAATGTAGTTATATTTAACATGTTATCCTCTTCATTTCATAAAACTTTTTTATAATCATTAATTAAATCAAATTCTCTATTTCCTTAATAACTTCCTTTGCAATATCCATTGTCTTATCTGTTCCGCATAAATCAGGTGTTTTCACCTTTCCCTTTTCCAAGACATTTTCGCATGCTATTTGGACCTTTTCTGCCCAATAGTCTTCGTTTAAGTATTCAAGCATCATTGAAACAGAGAGTATCATAGCTATTGGATTTGCAATGTTTCTTCCTGCAATGTCTGGTGCAGATCCATGTACTGGTTCAAACAAGCCGTGCTCATCTCCAATATTTCCAGAAGGAGCAAGTCCCAATCCTCCAACAAGTCCTGCTGAAGCATCAGATAGTATGTCTCCAAATAGATTGCTTGTAACAATAACGTCAAATTCCTGTGGCTTTGTCAAGAGATACATTGCTGTTGCATCCACATAATAGTCATTGGTCTTGATGTTTGGATAGTCCTTAGCCACTTTAAAGAAGGACTCCTTAAAGACACCATCAGTCTTTTTCAATACATTTGCCTTATGGACACAGGTTACAGACTCTTTATTGAGCTTTATCGCTTGCTCAAATGCAAGTCTTGATATTCTTTCGCTTGCCTTTCTGGTGATTACCCTTTGAGCCACTGCTTTTTCTTTTCCATCATCAATTGTTTCATTGCCAGAGTATAAGCCTTCAGTGTTTTCCCTTACAATGAGAAAATCCAAGTCATCGAATAGGCAGTTTATGCCCTTGAATGACTTGATAGGCCTTAAATTTGCATAAGTGTCAAGCTCTTGTCTAAGTGTAATTATAGGGCTTTTTTGGCCTGGTGTGGAAGTGATTGCTCCGAATAGGGTAGCTTTTGCATTTCTAGCTATTTTGATGGTTTCTTCAGGGATTGTTGTTCCATTCTTGTCAAAGCAGTCCCTTCCTGCTTCAGCTTCAATGAAATCGAAGTTCAAATCCAAAGATTCGAGAACAGCCACTCCTGCTTCTGTAACTTCCTTTCCTATGCCGTCTCCATCTATTCTTGCTATTTTTATCATGATTTACATAATCCTTAAATTTTTTGATATATCTTAAGTCTAAATAGATTCATTATTATAATTCAATATTATAATTTCATTATTATAATTTCATTATTATAATTTCATTATTTAATATATTATTTTATGTTCTTTTATATTATAATCTTTTTCAATTTTAATCCTTAATGTATAATTTTGTACATTATTGTCTTCATTGATTTAAGTTCATTTGTATAATTTAATATTGTTCGTATAAAGTCGAAATATTTATATACTTGTAAATTATAATAATAATTAAGTACATTTAACTCTATAATAAAATTAAGGCAATTCATTATATTTGGTGGATTAAATTAAATTTTTATAATTATTTTAGGATGGTAATAATATGGAAAAATCTATTGATGATCTTATATTAGATTTAAAGGATTCTGATGATTTTGTAAAAGAAGAAGCAATAGGCATGCTTGAACTTAAAGGTGAAGAAGCAGTTGAACCTCTTATTGCAGCTTTAGATGAAAGAAACAAAGACATAAAAATCGGAGCAGCTCAAATCTTAGCAGCTATTGGTGATAAAAGAGCTATTCCTGCACTTGTAAAGACTTTAGGAGACAGAAACAAATTGGTAAGAAGAGAAGCTTCCACAGCTTTAACCACTATGGGTGATGAAGCTATTGAACCTGTCCTTGCAGAATTGGATAATCCTAAATGGAGAGTCAGAGGTGCAGCTTGCTGGATCTTAGGTGCACTTGATGCTAAGGAAGCTCTTCCAAAACTCGAAGAATTATTGAATGATGAAAGCTCTTTTGTGCAATACGGTGCAAAAGATGCAATCAACAGATTAAAAGATGAATAATTGATTTATTCATTTTTTACTTTTACTCTTTTTTACTCATTAACTCTTTTTTACTCTTTTTTATCATATCTCACTTTTTTTAAATTATTTTTTCATTCTATTTTTTTAAGATTTTACTTTTCAACTGCTGTCT
>JAGCBE010000029.1 GCA_017652345.1 Methanobrevibacter sp. | reverse complement strand
GTTCGGCTACGTTCATTTAAAACTGGAATGATGTCTTCGCATTTGAAAATCCATGCAAATACAATACATTCAAGTATTACACCAAAGAGAATAGCTATTTGGTTAATGTAAGCATCCACATATCCTAAAAGTGTTCCACCGTAAGCGGTTGCATACATCATGGATAATGCTGCACCGATTAAACAGAGAACGGTCATGGTCTTTTTCCTGGACCATGTAAACTTGTTTTGAATACTGAATGACAATGGCTCGATTGTAGATAGAATACTTGTAAGCCCTGCAAGATAAACGGTAATGAAGAATAATGGTCCGATTATGTATGCATATTGTCCCAATACATTAAGTACAGTTGGGTATGCTACAAACACCAATCCGGTTCCTTGGGTTACAAGGTCTGCTACAGCTGTTCCGCTTTGAAGTGACATGTATCCAAGGATTGAGAAAACACCTAATGCACAGAAGTTTTCAAATGCACAGTTTGCAAATGCAATGGATAGGGTATTGGTAATCAAATCCCCTTCCTCTCCAGTATAGCTTGCATATGTAAATGCTATACTCATTCCTAAACTCAATGAGAAGATGATCTGTCCAAATGCAGCCATCCAGATATTGAAGTCAAGGAGCAAGCTCCAGTTTGGAGAGAAGAGTTCATTCAATCCAATCATTGCACCAGGCAAGGTCAAGGAGAATGCTACAATTGCAATCATGATCACAAAGAGCAATGGCACCAATATCTTACTTACTTTTCCAAGTCCCTCTTCAAGGTCCTTATGGGAAATGAACCATACGATAAGCCAGCTGATAAGCATTGCAATAGCTATTACAGGAATAAAGCTTGTTAGTCCAGTAGCTGATTCGCTTGACTGGAGCAATGTTGCAGCAAAGAAAGTGTTTGGATCTGCTCCCCATCCTTTAAAGAAACTCAATATTACATAGATTCCATCCCATCCAAGTATGCAGGAATAGTAAATCATGATAATGAATACTGAAACCGGCAGTAGCCATCCTAAAAATTCAGCTTTGCTGTGTATCTTACGAATAGCCTTTGGAAATGATGACTTGAAGTTATATCCAACACCATATTCCAAGATTAAAAATGGAACTCCCATTAACAGTATAGCAACGATATACGGGATGTAGAATGCCCCTCCACCATTGCTGTATAATACATACGGATATCTCCATATGTTTCCAAGTCCTACAGCAGAACCTACCATTGCCAAAACAAATGATAGATTACTGCCCCATTCGTTTTTATCACTCATAAAAAATCACAAAATCATTTATAAAACATTAATTAATTGTAAAAATAGAAAAATTTCTAAACTCTTTAAACCCTTTTAGATTAATTTAAAGATTTTTAAAATTAATTTAATAATAGTATATTGTTTTCCAACATATAAAAACTATACTATGTTAATATTGCATTTGATTGAAATCGAATTTTATTAATTTTATTTGCATTGAATGAATTTTATTAAATTTTAGTAAAATATTATTAAAATAAAGTACATAAATAAAAACATAGAATTAAACATAAATTATTAATTGAAAAATATAAGAATCTTAAGGTGCTGGTTTTGAAAATCAAAAAAAGATATTTTTTAAAGAAAAAGAAAGTCAAGGAAATAAAGAATGAACTTGGCGATTACGGATCTTTCATTAACAATAAAGACACTCTTGAAATGCTTGAAGCAGAGGATTACGACTTTATTTTAGTGAATGGAGAACCTTACATTATTATAATCAATGGAAAGCCATACCCTACACTTAAGGCTGCCTTGAACCTTGAATTGGACAGCAAGGTTGTTGTTGTGGATATGGGTGCAGTCAGATTTGTAACAAAAGGTGCAGATGTCATGAGTCCTGGAATAGTGGATGCAGATGAATCCATTGTTCCTGATGATATTGTAATCATCGTAGAGGAAACTCACAACAAGCCTTTAGCTATGGGAATCAGCTTGATTACAGGTCCTGAAATGGTTGAAAATTCAGAAGGAAAAGCTATCAAGTCACTCCATTATGTTGGAGATGCAATCTGGAATCTTGAAGTTTAGGTTGATTGCTTTTGAGATAGCTTATCTCATTTTTTTAAATCAAAATTCATTTTAATTCTTTTTTAAGTGATAATATGGTAGAACTAAGAGTAAACGCTGGAAATGTCAAGAATCCTAATGTTCACAAGATTGGAATAATCGCACTTGGATCACATCTTGAAAATCATGGTCCTGCTCTTCCTATTGATACAGATGCTAAAATAGCTTCATACATTGCATTTCATGCCGCATTAGAAAGTGGAGCCAAGTTCTTGGGAGTCATTTATCCTGCTCATGAGCTAAAGGAAATAAATCATGGAATACATGTTTCCCTTGATGACTTGACAAATGAAATCATAAATGTATTGAAATCAGCAAAGAAGCATTTGGGAATCAGCAGTGTAGTCATTGTAAATGGGCATGGAGGCAATTTGCCTATTGTTACTAAATTGTATGACATTGAAGAGCAAACAGGTCTCCTCATTACTCTAAACAGCAAGATAATCGAATCTGAAGGACCTCATGGAGGTTCAGGAGAACTCTCTATGGCAAAGGTTTTGGGAATCATCAATGAGGATGAGGTTAAGAATCAGACTGATTTAAGCCAATATGGTGAAGTTGGCCTATTCATGTTCTCTCAAGCAAGGAAAAATGATCCAAACATTGAAGAAGGTGCATTGGACATTGAAGAAAACGGCGTTTATGTTGATGAAGTTTATGGAAATGAGCTCTTGAAGCTAGCTATTAACTCCGTATTGCTTGATGTTGAAAAGCAATTGGATTCACACTATGGATATTGATTAATGAGATGGTACTATGGATGAGGAAATTATTTTCAAGCCGATTGGATACATCAAGTCTCCATATGAAGATGTAAGGAACATGCCTAAATCCACAAGGGAATCAGGTGATGTGGAAGCTGAAATGATCATCAATGAAGAGTATCTTGAAAGCATGTCCAGCATGGAAGTCGGTGAAGAGTATATGGTTTTATTCTATTTCCATAAGTCAGAAGGATTCAAGCAAAGGGTACCGTTTATGGGAAACGGTCCGATTAAGGGATTGTTTTCAACCCATGCTCCTAACAGGCCGAATCCTATTGGAGTCTCTACAATCAAGATAACAGAAATTGATGGAAATGTCATCAAGTTCAATGGAGTTGATATGCTGAATGGAACTCCAGTGCTTGATATTAAGGATATTTTATAATTTTTTTTAATTTTTTCTTACTCTTTTTTAATTTTACTTATTATTTCTTATTCTTTTTTCCAAAATGGATAGTTTTATTTATTTTCATTTGAAAATAGGGATAGATATTAGCTATTTGGCCTATTTGGGTACAAACCTTTATATACTATTTAAAATATATATTATATTAATATTAATTTGGTTTAGCTATATTATTATTGATTATTTTCAATTTTATTAGAATTTAATAATTTTTAATAATTTTTAAGATAATTTTGGTTTTTTAATTTTATAGTTGATCTTATTAATTTATTAAATTTTTAGAAAAATTCTAATAATAGAGATTTTGTGTCTAAAACATATTGTCTTTATTTTTTCTAAAAAATTCCTTGACTACTGGTATAATATCTTAAAATAAATATTTTAGCTTAATATTTGTTTTAAAAGAGGCTTAATTTCCTTATTTGGAATAGGAAAAATAGTTAAGTTTATATATTATACAAACATATTTAATATAGTATAGGTGATAATCATGAGCGGACAACAAAATGTTCAAAGACCACTTGACGCATTAGGAAAAGCAGTAAATTCTCCAGTTTTGATTAAACTCAAAGGAGAAAGAGAATTCAGAGGCATTTTAAAAAGTTTTGACTTACACATGAACTTAGTTCTTAACGATGCTGAAGAATTGGAAAAAGGAGAAATAATGAGAAGATTAGGTACTGTTCTCATTAGAGGAGACAATATTGTATACATTTCTCCATAGAAACTTAGTTTCTTATTTTTTCTATTAGTTTTTCTTTGTTCTACTCAATAAAGATTATTGAATTATTATTTTATTAGTTAAATTAGTTTGTTTAATAAATTAATTTACTAATTATCTATTTTATGTTCTTATTTCGTATAAGACTGTTTTATAGACTATTTATAGTCTGATTTGTGAAATTTACGATTATTGTTTATGATTGATTTAGGAGGAGATAGAAGTGAAAGGAACTCCATCAATGGGTAAAAAGAATAAAAAGACCCATATTAGATGTAGAAGATGTGGTAAAAACTCATACCACGTACGTAAGAAAGTTTGTGCTTCTTGTGGATTTGGTAAATCCAGTAAAATAAGAAGATACAGTTGGCAAAACAAAAAACCTACCACTCGTCAAAGATTAGTATAGGTTTGCCATTAGCTATTTTAGCATTTAAAATTTATTTGGGATAATAAAAGCGAATTATCTCAAAACACTTACTATTTTTTATTATTTTTATTTCATATAGTCTATTTTAGGTATTTTTGACTATAATATATCATATTTTTCTAGTATTTCAGGTTTAAAATAAGTAATTCTTTAAGATTAATTGAAATAAGTGTTTTTTAAATATTAGAAAAAAAGTAGTTTTTTAATTTTTATTGAAAGTCTGCAATGACTTGATCTAACTCATTTTGAAGTTTTTTCAACAATTTGACATTTTTTCCTGTCTTATCCAGGATTATTGCCATTAGCTTATCAACTTCATTCTCTTGGTAGTTTGGATCTATCTCTTCACTGACACTGTCCCACAAATCTACAGCCCAGTTTTTCTTTCCATTGTAGACTTGGTCAATCAGTGTCAATTTGCCGTTTTTCAGTCTGAATAGCCTAAAGTCCTGTTTGGGATTGGATTTCTTTCCTTCCTTATTGCAGTCAAGATACAATCCATCTGAAAATTCGCTTTTATAGTCTCCAGCCTTAACAAATTCACCAACAAGTGAAAATCCATTCAACACGCTTTTATCCAATCCTGTAACGGTTTTCACCCATCCGCCAGTAGCTCTAAAGTTTATTGAAGGATCTATATTTGTTATCTCTTCACACCAATTAAGAAGCATCTTTTTTCTCCAAAATAATCAGTTAAATGTATTTTTTTAATAATATGTCTTTTAATTTTAATAAAATCCAAGATAAAAATTATATTAATTTGAAATTAGCTATAATCTTGCCTTGTTCCTTTAATAAGGGATTAAAAATATATTATTTTAAAAAACATAAAAAGCAATTTCTTAAAGTCTTTTAAATTCTGATTTAAATCTTTAAGCCAAAGCTTAAACCTGATTTTCAGCAATTTAATTTTAAGAAATATTATTTTATGCTTGTTAGATTATTTTCTATATGTTTATTTATAAATGGATTATTCGAGAGCATTTGAAAACTAATATTTTTTGATAAATTCTTATAAAAAAAGGATATTTTATATACTATTAAAACAAATAATAAACTAGGTATAGTTTTAACATTGTTATGATAGTGTTGATTATGATAATTTAATATTAATATTGATTATCTAAAAACAGGTAATATTAAATTATTATAATAATTCCATCTAAAATTCACTAAAAACTATTTTTAAAGCTATATATTATATTATTGATACATTGAGTGAATTAAATGAAATTATTGGAAAAGTTTGATATTGTACCGAATAACGAAGAGTTATATAAGATTGCCTTTACTCATTCTTCATACAGCGCTAAGTATGGCTTGGATTATGATTATGAAAGATTGGAATTTCTTGGGGATTCAGTTTTGAACATGCTTACCTCAGAATTCATTCAGAATATGCACCCTAGTTTCAGTGAAGGCAAATTGACTAAGCTTCGAGCGAATTATGTCTGTCAGAATGCATTGATTGTCTATTCACATGAGAATAACCTTGATAAATGCATCAGGTTAAACTTGGAAGATAATGCACTTACCGATAATGAGGTAATCTCAATTACTGCAGATGTCTTTGAGTCTTTTTTAGGAGCCATTTATCTTGATCAAGGCATAGAAAAGGCTAAGGAATTCCTTGAGCTAACAGTATTCCCATATATTGAAGCTAAAACCATCTTTTTCTATGATTATAAGTCTACAATCAAGGAATACGGGGACGCTAAAAACGTTAAGGTTTGCTATGAATTGCTTGAAGAGCATGGCGCTCCTCATGATAAGACCTTTGTAATGAGGATTTTGATTGATGGCATTGATTATGGCCATGGTACTGGAAAAAGCAAAAAAGAGGCAGAGCAATTGGCTGCTCACAAAGCTATTGATAAGCTAAACATTGGAAAATAGCTTGTTTTATTTGATAAAAAATTTAAAAAATAGTAGTTTTAGATATAGCTTGTTTTAATGGAAATAAAAATTCAAACTATTCCTCTTCATATATCTCTAGACAAATGTCATAAATTGTTTCTAAATCCTCTTTCAAATTGAATTTTATGTTTTCAGGATTTTTTTCATTGAAGTGATTTATGACCTTTTCCTCATCTATTTCATGATTATCTATCAGATCCATAATGATTTTGGACACTATCTTGCTTGTTTCAATGCTAATCTTGTCATTGAACAATAGTTCATACAATTCAATCAATAAATCTGTATTGTTAAATTCAATTTGATTTTCTTTAGTCATAAGATAATTCCTTATTTTTATTGTTAAATGATTATATATAGGTTATATATATTAATTTTTGCTTTTTTTATATAAATCATTTATAAGTAAATATAAATAGTATTTAAGATATATATTACTAATGCAAATATTTATATATCTTAAGAAATATTCAGTAATTATAACTAACTATGCATAAACTGAAACATAAATAATATTTAATCTAATTAAATACTAGCTAGCTGTTGAATAGTATGCGGAATTATTTAAAATTCTGTATTCTTAAACTTTAAAGGTAATAAAAAATGAAACAAAGTACTGTTGGTAGAGTTATAACAAAATACTTTTCTATTGAAGATGATTTGAAGTTAAGCTCTGGCAAGACCCTTAGCAATGTAGAACTTGCTTATGAAACTTATGGTGAATTGAATTCTGCCAAATCCAACGCTATCTTAGTTTGCCATGCACTTACAGGAGATGCACATGCTGCAGGTAAGTACACTGGAAACAAGAATGAGAAGCCAGGATGGTGGGAGATGGTTATAGGTCCTGGAAAGGCATTAGACACAGATAAATACTTTGTCATCTGTTCAAATGTATTGGGAGGATGTAAAGGTTCAACCGGTCCGGCATCAATCAATCCTGAAACTGGAGAGAAATATGCTCTTGATTTTCCAATAATCACCATTGAGGATATGGTTCATGCACAGAAAAAGCTTATAGAATATTTAGGCATAGACAAATTATATGCTGTTATTGGAGGTTCTATGGGTGGAATGCAGGCATTGCAATGGACTGTTTCTTATCCTAACATGATGAAAAAGGCAAGCATAATTGCTACAACTGCAAGGTCTTCCCCTCAGCAAATCGCTTTTAATGAGGTAGGTAGACAATCCATTATTCTAGACAATAACTGGAATAGGGGAAACTACTATGATCAGGAAAAGGCTCCAAGATCTGGGCTTGCAGTTGCACGTATGATAGGCCACATCACTTATCTCTCTGATGCTTCAATGTATCAGAAATTCGGAAGAGACTTGCAGGACAAGACAGAACTCAGTTATGACTTCACTGTTGACTTTGAGGTGGAAAGCTACTTGCACCACCAAGGAGAGACTTTTGTAAAGCGCTTTGATGCTAAT
>JAGCBE010000225.1 GCA_017652345.1 Methanobrevibacter sp. | reverse complement strand
TACCTATATTCTTAAAAATTCCCATTTTGAATTTCCTTTTTATTGCAGTTATTAACATACTTCCGTTACTACTTCAAAGTTAATGTTTCGTGCTTCCAATGCCTTCTTTACATCTTCAAACATTGGGCAATCTTCAAATTCCATTCGGTCCTTAAAACTATAACCCCATTCAAATTCGTATGAGCGAACTATCGGTCGGCAGCCGAGCATACCTGGAGCACCGAGATGAGGTACAGAAATCACGTCAATCAAATACTTATCATTACTTACAATATGATAAACCATTCTTACACCTTCTTCCAGTAAGTGATACGATATTTTCCACCTTCATACAGATATGGAATCTTGCTAATAAAATCGTGTTCAGGATGCTTCTCAATGAACTTATTACAATCTTCTTCAGTTCCCAAAAATTCACTCAATTCATAAGTATTTGGGTCTTCCAAATCCGTAACCTTGAAATCAACCGGGCGAACACCAAGAACCTGTGGATGTTCCTCAAGTTTCTTATCAATCTTTGCCTGGAACTTCTTTGCAATCTTTTCTGCTTTAGCTGCTCGGTGTGCTGCCATTTCTGCTTTTGTTCTACGGTGACGTTTAGCCATTTTTATTACCCCAACTTGTTCTGGTTCAAAAGTGTAACAAACGATGTATATTCACACTTGGCATACTTCAAATGAAGCATCCTTCCATTAACTTTAATATCAACACCATCGTCCTTGAATTCGCCAATCTTTCCGTTATTCTTATAAATCGCAAGACTCATAATATTCGTCTTGTCATCCTTGAAACCCTTGATTTCGCAGCCAATAACAGAAAGCAACTGCATACAAATTGACTTGTTAATATTCATTGAAGTATTCTCCTTAAAATGCGGTGTTAATAAATCCATCCAAGAAAATCAAACCAAAGAACGCTACCATACCGATAACACCCTGGATAACCATCTTTCGCTTTTCCTGACGAGCCATTGCTCGGTTGTATTCAGTCCAGTTCGTGTAACCATTCGGGATGTATTCGTTCATAGTTGTACCTCTAGTTTAATTTTTTAACAAGTATAATATAGATTATTTAAACTGAACTGTCAATACCATTATTGTAAACATTTCTTTACAAATACATACATTATGACTTATTTTGATGGATTTTTACATTCCGATTATGCTATATTAACAGACTTCATGTCAGTTTATGATAATGACCCTTATTTAAGTAAATTTAAAGTTATAAATCATAATAAAGAACTTACTTATAAAACTACTTTTGAAGGTTCTTTAACTAATCTAGAAAATCCATTGAAATGTACTTTAACAGAATTTAAAAGCATTTATGAGAATGATTTGTATTTAAGTAAATTTAATGAAACAATTAAAGATGAATTAGATGAATTTTTATTGTAAATTTTAGTTTACTTCGTAAACAAAAACCATTGAAGGAGACCTTCAATGGTTTTTAAATATTTTAATGAATTATATGTACCTCTTTTTGGGTAACTGGGAAGTTTGAAACTTCAGCCTAGTAAGGAACACTAGAACTGAAATTTGATTCTTTTTGGTATAACGTATGAAGAATCACTTCTGTGGGATTTACGAATAAGCTTATGGGTCGGTCTTCCTGTACTCCAGCTACATCTTATTCAACCAAGGCGGCTATGTGTTAAACTTGCTAAATTTAACTTCGATGTTAGATTTTCAATGATAGTTTACTCAGTCTTCAAACCTTTTATCCTATCCAAATGCGTAACTAACTTATACACATATTGGCTATCCCTCTACCGATAGTTTCATTGAATTGATCTTCGTTCCGAGGAAATAGACTTTCAAATGTCATTAGCCAAATATAGTAATTATTACTTTATGTGTAAAAAATTTTTAAAATTTTTGATCTGAAGAATTAGAGCCCTATTCGGGATTTGAACCCGAAACAGATGAGTGGAAATCACCTATGTTACCAGTTACACCAATAGGACATGAGTTAGTTGCAGGTATGGGTGCCTACCCCACTGCCACAAAGATATGAGCTTCGTGTGTATGCCGATACTCCTGCAATAATTGTTCGTGCTGGAATCGGACCAACATTAAATGCTTCAGAGGCACCTGTACTACCGTTATACTAACGAACAGTAATCCCAATGCCGGAGAATGATTCCGAACTTCAAGTGCCACAAACTTGCGTGCTACCAATTACACTACACCAGGGATGAATAAAGTACACCACGAAGGACTTGAACCTTCAACCCAAGCATTAAGAGTGCCTTGCTCTGCCAAATTGAGCTAGTGATGCATAGAGCACTCAGTTGGATTTGAACCAACGCGGGGATTTCTCCCAACGGTTTTGCAGACCGTCCTATTCGTCCAGGCTCTAGGCATGAGTGCATAGAGATTACTGTGGAAATTTATTTAAATGGCGACGTATCCTCCACCAC
>JAGCBE010000224.1 GCA_017652345.1 Methanobrevibacter sp. | reverse complement strand
TTTTCTTATGACAGTCAGCAAATCCAAGAGAATATTTTACTTAGATGCTCTAAGGGCAGTAGCCATTCTTACAGTTGTAGCTGTTCATGTTTATGCGGTTACAAGAGTTCATGTTATGGGTGATTTTGCTACAGGTCCTTCTATTCGATGGTTGGTTTCCCAATTTACTGGAAATAATCTTAGAATAGGGGTGGATCTCTTTTTAATGTTAGCGGGAGCATTGTCTCTTGGACGTGAATGGTCAATCAAGGAGTTTTTAGGAAAAAGAATTCCTCGTATTGTTGAGCCTTTTCTATTTTGGGGACTGCTTACAGGAGCTATTGCAGTAATTTTATCCTATTATTTTGGATATGGATTCATTTATTCATTTGATGTCAATTCAATATTAAGTTTCTTCTATGGTGTTTTCATGGCAAAATCACCAGGATTTTTACCATACTGGTTCTTCTGGATGATTTTAGGAACTTATTTGATAATGCCTATATTCAATAAATGGCTGCAGTATGCAGAACTTGAAGAAGCAGAATATTTCTTGGTTTTTTGGTTAATAACTTGTTTATTTGACTTTACTTTAAATATTCAATTTCCAATTAAGTTAAGCTATTTTGTAAGCCCAATTGGTTTAGTTGTAGCAGGTTATTACTTAAGGCATACAAAGAGAGAGGTATTAAACAATCCTTATTTTGCTTTAGCACTAACAGTATTGTCAGCTATACTTATTTTGGCAATAGTAACTTATTTCTCCACTCCTACTAAATTCCATACTTTAAACAGATATTCCTTGCCTATCACTCTTGAGGTAATTGGAGTATTTTTGTTATTTAAGAACTTCAATAAGTTTGGACTTAATTGGAATTTCATTAAAAATGAGAATAGCTTGTTTAGAAGGGGAACTGCATTAATTGCAAAGTACAGTTATGGAATCTATTTGATTCAAGGATTGTTCCTATGCATTTATGTAAAAATATTGCCTTATCATGATGTTTACAGTTTAATGATAATTCTATTTGTCCTGATTGTGGCAAGTTCAATGATAACAATGCATATTTTAAACAAGGTAAAATATGTCAATAGATTTATAGGGGCTAAATGATTATATGCTTTTTTAGATTTGTCTAAGCTATTCTATAATTTATATATTAAAAAAGTCAAAGGTATATTTATGAATACAAACAGATTTGAAACATTTTTTGATGCAGTTTTAGCGATTATCATAACGGTTTTAGTGTTGAAATTAACTCAACCGGCGTCCCCTACATTAGGCGCCATTTTAGCATTGAATGCAAGGTTCATTACCTATGCTATCTGTTTTTTAGTGATTTTCATCATTTGGTATGACAACCATAATCTGTTTCAGATCGTTGAAGAGATAGACCATAAGGTCTTGTCAATATATGCTATTCAAATATTTGCAATAAGCCTTCTTCCTTATTTTGCAACATGGGTGGCTTTACATATAAACTCTGTTGCAGCTGAAACAATGTATGGGATTGTTTTCCTTGCAATAGACATTCTGTATATTATTTCAATCAATGCCATTTATCGGGCAAATCCTTATAACAGTGAATTAGGCCAATCTAA
>JAGCBE010000223.1 GCA_017652345.1 Methanobrevibacter sp. | reverse complement strand
GCAGGAGTTTTTGGATCTCTGTATTTCATGATCTCTTCAGTGTTTTCCTTAATGTTTCCGATTCCCATAAGGATAATCAAGGTATCTGCAGTGTAATCCCATTTCACTTGCTTGTCCTTTTTGGTTGGGTCTTCATGGCCTGTAACAACAGTGAATGAGGTTGCAACAGCCCTATGGGTTATTGGAAATGCCATGCTTGTAGGTGCACCGATAGCTGAGGTAACTCCAGGTATAACTTCAAAGTCTATGTTTTCTTTTGCAAGAGCCAATAGCTCTTCTCCACCTCTTCCGAATACAAATGGATCTCCACCTTTCAATCTAATGACATTTTCATGCTCTTTAGCCTCTTCAATGATCAATTGATTGATTTCATCCTGTGTCTTATAATGCTCTCCAGCCTTTTTTCCTACATAAATGCGTTTTGCATCTTCTGGAGCATGCTTCAATATCTCGTCATTTGCAAGATAATCATATAAAACAACATCTGCTTTGTTTAATGCTTTCACAGCTTTTAAAGTTATTAAATCAGGGTCTCCTGGACCTGCACCTATTAAATATACTGGCATGTAATACTTCCTTAGATTTTATTTAAAAATGAGTTTGTAAAATTTCATTTCAATGAATTTCAATATGGATTTTAAAAATTTAGTATATTTAGATAGCTTAAATACTATCTAACATACCTTTAAAGAATTCAAGACCATTGTCTGAACCCAATAGTTTTGTAGTGGCCCTTTCTGGGTGTGGCATCATTGCAAGTACAAGTCCGGATTCGTCACAAACACCGGTTATTGCTTCCATAGATCCGTTAGGGTTTTTCTCTGCAAACTGAAGAACGATTTGGTCTTGGTCTTTCATAAGATCAATGTCTTTAGTGTAGAATCTTCCTTCAGCATGAGCTATTGGTATGTCAATCACTTGGCCTTTTTCAAAGTTTTTAGTGAATGGGGTCTTATTGTTTGCAACTTTCAATTTGGACCATTCACAATTAAATTTAGGTACTTCATTGGTAATGAACAATCCTGGAATAAGTCCAATCTCTCCAAGAATCTGTGCTCCATTACATATTCCAAGAACTGGCTTTTCCTCTTTTACAAGTGCCTTCACGCCTTCAACAACAGGGGTGTTGGAAGCTATTGCTCCTGCACGCAAGTAATCTCCATAAGAGAATCCGCCAGGTATAACAATTCCATCGTAATCAGTTAAATCTTCATTATTCCACCAGATATATTCTGCTTCTCCACCTGCGAGTTCAATTGCCTTATAAACATCACGGTCACAGTTAGTTCCAGGGAATCTTATAATTCCAATTGCCATTTTATCACTTTATAATCTTTATTTATTTTACAATTGCATCTGAGTTCTTTATCTATTCGCATCCGCATCCGCAGCTTAAGTCCATCTTAATGATATTGATTGTGTAATTGTGGATAATTGGGTTGCATAATAGTTTTTGACACATGTCGTCCACTTTTTCTCTTGCATCATCTTCTGAGTCCGCTTCCAATACAAAAGTAATGATCTCTTTTGTTTTGGTTCCTTTTACTTCATATCCTAAAAGAGCAAGGGATCTTTGAATAGTGGTTGCTTCTGGATTTAACATTCCTGGTTTTAAGGAAACTTTAACTTCAATGTCATACATCATTTTTAATCACCTAAATTTAATTTTATAGCTTTGGTTTAGTTTTATAGTAGTTTGATTCTAAGCCTTTGGCTTATGAATTTTTTTAATAATAATTATAATTTCAGATTATTTAAATTCCCCATTTTTCTCTGTCTTCTTCAGTTAAGAGTCTGTTGAAGACTTCTTCATATGCATCAATGACCTCATCATCCTTTCCTTGTCTGAAGAGTTCCTTATCAAGCATGTCAAGGGTTTCAGCATCCCATAATCTGCAGCTGTCAGGACTTATCTCATCACCTAAGATGATGTTTCCATCCTTGTCCTTACCGAATTCGATTTTAAAGTCAACAAGAATGATTCCAATATCTTTAAACATTTTGCTCATGACTTCATTTACCTTAAGAGCAAGCTCTCTTAATGTGTCTAAGTCTTCTTTAGTAGCTATTCCGAGAGCAATAGCTATTGCATCATTCAACATTGGATCATGGAATTCATCATCCTTAAAGTCCATTTGTATAAGAGGTGGGTTGAATGGAGCCTTATCTTCGAATGGGAATTTTCTAATAATGCTTCCTGTTGCTATGTTTCTTACAATAACTTCTATAGGAATCATATCAAGCTTTTTAGCTTTCATCACACATGGTTCGCATAATTCAATCAATTGTGTTTCGACTCCAGCATCTTCAAGAGTTTCAAAGATCTTTGCACAAATAATTGAGTTGATGTAACCTTTTTGGCCCATGCTTTCTTTTCTAGCGCCATCTCCTGCAGTCATGTCATCTCTAAAGTCAATTATGACCTCATCAGGATTTTCACCTTGGAAAACGCTTTTTGCCTTTCCTTCATAAAGTAAATTTTTAGAATCCATTTCAATCATCGTTTTAAAAATTATTTTGAAAATAATTCATTAATCAATCTTAACAATTATTTTAAAAATTCATATAGTTATAATATTTAATTTTATATTTATTATCATTAATAAATATAATTTAAATTTCATGCTTTTTTTAATTTTTCAATGGG
>JAGCBE010000222.1 GCA_017652345.1 Methanobrevibacter sp. | reverse complement strand
TATACCCAGAAACCATTTTCTTTTAACCATTTAATATAGTCCGTCTGAAAATCTTTTTCGCTCTTATAACTATTCTTGAACTCAAATGCCATTATTTTCTAAGTAACTTATAAAGTCTTGCATATCTCCAAACCACATATCCTCACTTCCTTCTCTTTCAAACTTTATAATTGGAGCAGACATAAATCAACTGTCCTTAACGCTTTCATAGTTATCAATAGCGTTTAAGTCTCTAAACTCAATGTGTTTACTTTCCAGTAATTGTTTTAACATTTTACATTTACTACAATCCTCTGTAGTATACAGTGTTACTTTAATTTCTTCCATAGTTGATAGTATATAATATAAATGGTAGCGGAGCCTGGATTTGAACCAGGAACGACGTGCTTATGAGACACGTAAGAATACCATATCTCCTCTCCGCTATATAGGGCCTTCTTCTCAGCTAAACTGTTGGTGTTAGGCCCCGTATGCTTTTATAGTATACACGACACCGTTATGACCGGCTCCCATATACAGGATGAGCATTAACCTCGACAACGTCACCATTGTCTTTCGCACGCCGAGGCGACCAGAGTGTGTATAGCAGCCAAGTATTTAATGGCCGTTTAACCTATACATCAGCACGTGCCAACTACATTGCTCGAGTTGTAGTTGCTATTGTAGCACCTATGTTCTCATAGGAATTTACTGCTACCTACCGACTATAAACTATTTACGTTTACCTCATTTACCACAACCTTTTTTACAAGCCATTTTTATTATCATTAATATATAAAATGTTTTGTTCACACAATGTTTTAAATAAACATTCCTTACATTCTTCAGAGTATAACTTATATTTACATATACTCTCTTTATCGTTTAATATTTCCTTTTCCATTATTCAATTACAAATTATAAATCTCAGCCCTTTCACCCAAATATATTTGCTATATTAATTTGCGTATCAGGCTTATTACTTTTCATCTTTAAGTATACCTTAATACAATCCAGCATAGTTTTATAGTCTGGTATTATTTGTCAATCCGGTGTACTAGTAAAAGCTTCATCCATTATTTCTTTAAGTTTGTCAGCAACAACATTATCAGTTATCCCTGCCTCCTGCAGGGCCACTGCCATACTATCAGTGGCTTCCTGGGAGGTTGCTAATCACGTTGGTTCTATATTGCTTAGACTTGTGCTTTGGGAATGTAAGCTGTTGTCATTTAATACTTCACCTGTTATTGCTTCCTGTTTTGAATGTGATGTTTTCAATTCATTCTGCTGGATATTTCTTTCACTCTGACTTCACCAATTTATCTGAGTAGTCTTTGATAAGTTCTTCATAATATTTCCAATACCAATCTAAAGTTCATTTTTCTGGAGTTGCACTTTGTGTATGTTTATACACTGGTGCTGATGATAATGATTTTCACTTTCAAGTCAAGGGATTATAATATTTTCCTACTTTGTTTTTTAAATCATCGTCAACTTTCTTATTGTCATTTCAATATTGTGATGTATATGGTGTGTATTTTTTATTTCATTGTCTTTTCATACTATCATTTTGTATATCAACATTATCCATAACTCACCATATTCTATGTTCGAAACTATCTAATACATCTTTATATAATACTGACAATGTTGGATTGTTTTTAATTTGATTATAATAATCTATATTACCAGCAAGTATTCATTCCATAGCCATATTCTTGACTGACTGAGTGGTATTTAATTCACTTATAACTCAGAACTCATGTTCAATAGCTTTTCATCTAGCCTCTGGATTTATCATATATTTACTTATAACAGAGAATACGTTCTTAATATACTTCGCATTAACATCTCATTTATTTGCCGCATCTCGCATAAGCATATCTAAGAAACCTAAACTTCATAAATAACTATTTAACGT
Organism: Methanobrevibacter sp.; assembly: GCA_017652345.1. Next base: position 22,694 of record JAGCBE010000222.1, on the reverse strand, counting down.
CTCGTTCTTATATAATGTATTAAATACATCTGGTTCCTTTATGCTAACTAATTCTCTAACTGCTTTATACCAACTAGCTTTATCAGCTGTAAACATTTCATTTCAGTATTGATTTAGTATTACTTTCTTCATATAGTTCATCTGTTCATCAGTGAAGTCTGCGTTGCTAGGATAATCCATTCAGCTTACTTCTTTCTCTAATTCATATAATGCATTAGCCATCATATATCATAGAACTATTTTTCAGCTTCCTGGTTCAGCAGCTTCAGCTGCAGCTATTACTTTTAATTTACCAGTAGTCTTAGCATTAGCATTTCAGTTTTCAGTAATAAGTTTATGGAATGTTTCTATATCTATATTCATTTTTTCACATATATTCTGAACGAATACATCTTCTTTCATGCTATTTAATGTACTATCTTTTCATTGGAACATACTTCATACATCGTGTATTCATGCTGATTTCATATTTTTATATGGATAATTGAATGACGTGAAGTCTGTCCATAGCCTATTAATTGCCTCATCACTATATAATGATACATCTAATTCTCACTTATATAGCTTCTTTAAGTCAGCATCATTCTCTACCATATTCATTAACTTCTTATATTTAGCTTCGCTGAAGTTAAATCATCAGTTATTAGTTGCGCTCTTTATTAATTCTCATATCAATGGCAAGTATCCAATAGTTGTTACTGCTGCATAACTTGGGTCATTTATTATGCTATCAACTCTAGATATATCATATAAATCATCAGTCTCTTTACCTACTTTAGTACTTCTATCTGTATTTAATAATACTTGTCATATGATATCACTATCCTCACTAAAGTCTTCTAATCAGTATTTTTCCATTCATTCTACTAAACCGAAACGTCATAGTGAGTTAGCCATTTTTTCCCATTCAACTCAAGCTACAGTACTAGCAAAGTCAATATCTCATGTCTGCATCGCTGCAATTACTGGATTAAGTACTGCACTTAGGAACTTACCTTCTCTAAAGAATTGCCTACATACTTCCGCGAAACTTTCATATACTCATACTTTTAATCATCACCACATATCTGCTTCTTCTCAAGCCCACTCTGAATATGTCTTATATGCTCATACTCATTCTAATGGAGCTTTCAATAGACGCATAAACCATACTGTATCTAGCGAAGACAGATAATCGTTAGTATCTATAAAGTATGCTCTAATATTCTGTGCTTCAGTTCAGTCTGCATCTGCGGCTTTATCTAGATAATATGCCATCTTAGCTGAAAGTATTATGTTGTTCATGAATGATTTCAATTCTACATTATCTTCTGCTAAATGTCTAGTAATATCATCCCATGTCATATTCTTAAATCCTCAAGCTTGATTAACAAAGTCTCTCCACTTCCTCATTCATAACATCATTTCGTCTGTACGATTAATAACGTATCATTGTAAGAAGTTGAAACCTCGTAGCCTACTTCGTTTATGTCTTGACAATGAAGACGTTGATGCATTAGTGAAGAACCTAGCATAATTCTCTTCAGTCTTAGCCATTATGTTACTCCACAATACTGATGTCTTTGGATTATCCATAATCTTTCAAGATTGTAGCAATTCTAATAACGCAGGTAATTGGCTTTCGTAAACTCTATTTTGTTTCAGCGCTTGTGCAAATGCATACTTTCTAACTTCTCACTGATGCCACAAGTCATATAATGAATGGTAACCTCAGTTAACTATTGTAGATAATACTTGATTAGCTTTAGTTCATTTCTTAGTAACAGTATTAACTATACTATTTAACATCTTATTAACGAACAATCATTTATTTTCTATATCACTTCATGAATTTGTTATTAAGTCGTCTCCTCTATTTAAGAACGATAATACATTGTCTAGTCAAGTTATCTCATCGAAAACGCTATTTTTTAAATATCATTCAAGTCATTTCTTCTTTCACTGTAATAACATATTTCACAATATGGCTGAGTTGGCATACATTATAGCTCATGATACTGGACTTAATAGTCAGTACTTTGCAAATCTATAAGCAGCTCTAGTATTAGCTAATAACTTATAAGCAGCTCAAGTTCCTAATGGGTCTCATATAAAGTCTTGTGCTATTTGTTTAGCTTCTTTATCAGTCTTAACGCTTCATCTAATCCAATCATATATAGCGTCTCTAGCTTTATTAACTGAAGTAGCATCAGCATTAATACCCATTGTTGATATTAAATCGTTAGTATGTAATTTAACTATAATATCATCAATTGAATTAACAGAATTTATTTGTCATAATATATTCATATTATACCATCATTCATCTGCAAACACGTTAGCAAACTCATTAATTATTTGTTTATACTTAACAGTTGTTTCTGTTCCCATAGGATTAACAGCTATTAATTCTCATTTATTATTAAGCTTTCGGTTTCATAATGTTTTCTTAATATCGTCTATAGCTTCTTGCTGTTCCTTCTGAGACATATTCATAGTAACTTTATTCCATTCATTTTGTATTCTTTCTAAGTCTGCTTTCTTGTTATTTAGTAATACGTTTCTTCTTCAGCGTACATATTTTAAATATGTGTCATTTCATAATATATCATAGTTAGTGAATGCTAATACTCTGCTTTGTGCATTTGAAACATTTTCTATATCAGAATATGTATTAGTCGTTTCAGCTATTTTATTTGCCTCTTTAGCCTCTGCTTTCTTAGATGATAAGTCATCTATCTCATATTTAATGTTTCATGTCTCATCTCAATATTTCTTAGCTAGCTCTTCAGGACTTAATTGTAAGTCTTCTTTATTACTTCTATAGTTTCATATATTATCTTTATAGAAGTTTCTATCTCATATTCATTCTATACTCTTATATCTAGCTTCAGGTATTGCTTCATTAAGTTGAGACATTCTAGTTTTATATCAAGCTTCAACTCACTTCTCATATTCTTCTGTTCATAATGATACATTACTCTTCCATACTTTTTCGTAGTCTCATTTATCATAATCAAATTTAACGGTTCAATCCTCATTAATTATATATTGATATTGTCATACATCATTTGAGTGCCTCCGTTTATCAAGCTGAGAGTTATAGCTTAACGCTATTTCATCTCTTCATTCTCATAGATATTTAAATGGATTTTCTCAATCAGTTTCTAATATAACTCTTTTAAATTCAGTTCAATGTACTTGGTCAACAGCACTTTGTTTTCTAATTGTTCACTCAAATGTTTCTCAAGTAGTTTCGTTTTTAAATATCACTGGTATTGTACCATCATATACCATCTCTACATCAAAGAAGTCATCTCAACTCTTTCATAAATTCTTAATGTCCTCTTCTCTGTTAAGTCTATCTCGTACCCATCTAGCATCACTATCTAATGAGAATGTAGTTCTACTAGTTCATTCATATACTATAAGTCATTTCTCTTCATCGACAACTTCTCATGGACGTGTTATTGCTAATCATTTTCTCTCTGGGTCAATAATTTTATATTTCTGTCTGAACTCGTATGGCTTCCACACATCTCATTTACTCAACTCTCTTGATATTTCTTCTCAATTAGAATTAACTGTTATATCAATATTCTTTTTATATCTCTTCGCTCAATCATCTCGAGCTTTTTCGTAACTTACATTCTGCGTTTCTCATTTCTCATTCTTAACCACAATTCTATAATACTTGTCTCCATCTCATCATTGCCAAGGTTTTCAGTTTTTATTAAAGAATTGAGGTATATCATTTATCTCCATAGACTTTAACATATCCATAGTGTTATGATATGGGTCATTTAAGTATTCACTATCAGGTAGTTGATTTTTAATGCTGTTTTTTAATCTATCTATTCTATTAAGTCTATCATTTGCTAATTCTAACTTTCATATTATTTTATTTTTTTCTGCTCATTTAGAAGCATTCAATGCATTATTCAATATATTAATACCTCATATTAATGTTTCTCTTTGATAGTTAAGCTGTCAGTATATAAGCTGTAATACAACATCATTATTATTAACTAGCTTATTTAACTGTAATGATTTACTACTATTTATTACATCATTAATTCATACTTGTCACTCTTCTCATAACATTTTAAATCATATAGCCTTTCTATATTCATCCTTAGTCATTCAATCAATATCTCTTACTATATCTTTATATATTCATATTTCATTAGCAACATCTTCTCATATAAATGAACTTCGGATTTGAGTTTTACCTAAGTGAGAAACTTCTAATGCATCTCATTTGTCTCATATAAATTTAATATCAAGTCACATATTTCAATTAATAGACGAATTTATATTCTCTAATAATTCTAATGTATCATCAAATCATAATTTCTTTAATTGTCAATCTTTTAATATATATGCTACTTTTTTTCAATTACCGAACTGTGCAGTTACTTTTCTAACTGGAGTTCAATTGATAGTAGACTTTAATATATATTCAACTCATTGATTATTAGCAACTCTAAGCGCACTACTATTATCATATACTCATCTCTTAAAGTTAATTAACTTGTTATATAAATCATTGCCTATCTTATTTTTATTAGAAGCAAGTATTGAATTTATATTATCTGCGTTTCTTGCTTTATTATAATAAATTCAAATATTGATAGGTAAATCACTTCACTCTTTCTCTACTATTTTATATTCGTCTCAGTATTTTACTCTATATGGTTCAGTTAATTTATCTAAGAATGCTTCACTATTAATTGTACTTAATATATCATCAGATATAATATCATTAAATCACTCGTCACTTCTTTCCTGTAGTATTCTTAATGTCTCTGCTTTCTCTGTAGTCTCTCAATCCTCTCCCCTAAATGCAAAGTTTATAACTTGGTTATCATCATTATACTGTAATATATCATCAGTAGCATCTACTATATAATTTCATTCTTCATCATATATAGCATCTAAGTTTAATCAAGGATTTTCTTTCATATACTTTCTAAAGCTTTCTTCTGATACTTCATCAAGTATTCAATTAAAGTCCTTCTGTGTTTTTTGATATACTTTTAATTTAGAATATTTATCCTTATTAACTTTAACTCATTGCTTTTTAATTCAATCAGCTAGTTTATCAACTCGTTTATATATAAAGTGTTGATATAGTAATGTTTGATTATAGTTATCACTTATTCATTCCATATCGTTTAACAGTTTATAATAGTCTTTCATAAATCAGTTAAACAATTTGTCGTCTAAGTTAACTAATACACTTTCGCTAAACATTTTAGCCTTATCTTTTGATACGGTTAATACTTTTGCTCAAACCATATCTTGTACAATATTTAATAACTGTGGTAAAGCATTGTTTCTATTCATTTTAAAACGTCAATCTACTTTATCAAGTCAATTAACATATTGTTTAAAGGCATTTTCCCTTGATAAATCTACTCATTTTTTTACATTTGAAATCTCTCACTTTAATACTTTAGGCGCGTATCATTCCTTGAATAAAGGATTTTTTAATGCCTCTTCTCAGCTACTAATTACTTCTAAGAATGCATTTTTAATTTCTTTTTCTAGGTTCTCTACTTCTCAACCTTGTAGTTGTGTATATAAATACTGTTTTACTTTATCATTAAAGTTGCTTAATTTATATGGAGTTACCTTCTTTATAAATTCTTCGGAAGTATAATTAAATACATCTCATCAAAATTGTTCATTAATAGCATTATACATAGCTTTAAATACTCTGTCTGTAGCTTGTCGATTACCACCACTATCAGTTATATTATTTATAACATTTGATAATATATTTTCTCTATTAACTTTATTTATTAAATCAACTATTCATTCAGAATATAATCAATATGTTGATAATACGTTGGCTACTAACTTATTTGTACAGAATGTAGCAAATGACATAGGAGCTTCGTCGCTACTTAATGCCTTAACATACTCATCATATAATTTAGATGTATGTTCTCATATTAATAATTTATTAGCATCAATTGGTAACCATTCAACTCATATCAATTTAGCTACAGTATTTAATATACTAGAGTTAGTACCTCATAATTCAGAAGACATAGATAATAAGCTGTTCATAACTGGCACACTTTCATTGCTTGTATATTGTTTTAATAATGTAATAAGCACTTTAGCATTATTATCTGTTTCTCATATATGGTAGTCTAACTTAGACATATTTTTAATGTCAGTACCATAATTTCATTCTGCCTTTTCAAGTCCACTTTCATATATTTTATTTTCTCACTCTAGTATTTTATTGTATTCTGCATAAGGAGACATATATACACTGTCAGTAATATCAAGAAATGATAATACTTCGTCTCATTCCATCTTTTGTATTTGTCATTTTAGTCTATAATATGAGTTTCTTTTATCATTATTCTTAGCTTTCCTTATACTATCATCCAAACTATCAATTAGTTTTCTCTTTATTTCTTCTGGAGACTGATTTACTATATCTATATTATTAACTCACATTGCTTTGTGAATATCATATATATATTTTATTCAGTCGTTACTCTTAATATCTCATCATTTTAATGAGTATATCTCTCTAGAAATAAAGTCTGATATATTATCTTCGAAGCTCTTATTTCAAGCTAAATCTCTTGCAGTATATTCAGCAGATAATGCAGTCCTTAAAGCAGTATCATCATATTTTGCTTTTTCCAAACATAATACCCTATATCTATCTATTGTATTCGCAGCATCCATTAATATATCCAACGCTTTGTTTATGTATGGTGCGTTTACATTTTTATATCATGCTTCTCATATGGTTAATAATGTTTTATATTCAGTTATTAACTCTTCTATAGTCGTTATATATTCGTTATTGATAATGCTTCATAAGTAATTATTAATATTACTTCTATCAAATTTATGATAATCATTTATCAATTCATTTATTAAGTTTTCTTTTCAATACTTATCAATTATTCAATCCAATATTTCTCTCTTTGAATATTGATTAGTATAGTTGTATAAGAATGAATTTAAGTTTTCGTTTCATTTCTGTTGGCTTAATTTAACTGTTTCTTTTAATTTATTTCTAAGGCTTTCTATATATGCTGACATACTTCATCAGAAGTATTTATTTCAAATAGTTTCTATATCTGCCTTTAGAGCTCATTTATCAATAGACTTTCATTTAAATCATTTTAGAGACTTATTAGTTATATCTCTCATTTGTTTAAATATCTGTTGATGTGTTAACTCATGCACTATTATAGATGATGCAAGGTTTGTATTATCAATATTTCATAATACAAATGCTGGTTCTAGTATTCAGAATATACTTTCTCATCACGCTAAACTATATCTATTTAATCATTCATCTATTTTTATTTTAAAGTTTCACATTTGTTTAGCCGTATCAAATCATTTTTTATATCATTGATACAAATTATTATAAAACTTCTTTGAAATAACTCATGATGTTGCCATACCTCTTCTAGCTAAAAAGTCACTTATAGTATCAATATCATTGTCAGTTAAATTATTAGTATCTAATGTTTTATTCAAATACTTTTCTGCGAATGCTTTATCAGGAGTAACTTTCTTTGATATTGCTAATCAATCTTTATAATCTTTTGAGTTAAATACATTTTTAGTTAGTAGGTTCATCCTACTTTTTATTTCTCATTCAATTCATGGCACCATTCATTTAAGCTTTCAGTTCTCAATATAAGCTTTTACTTCATTAATTCATTCTTGTAACTGTAATATTCATGCTTTTAAGTTTCATACTTTACCATTATATTTATATTCTTCTGCGATTTTACTTCATTTAGTTTTAGCATTATCTACAGCTATTCTATATCATTCTAGTGTTTCATCTATGAAGCTTTGCATTTTCTTCATATACTTTGTAGTTACCTTTGGGTCTTTAGTTATTAATCAGCTTAATATAGTATAATAGAAATCCATTCATTGTTCCTTCAATGTATTAGCTGCTTGTGGTGTCATTGCTATTACAGAGAACCAGTTAGCTATTGATGAATATATTTGTTGTTTATCTTCTATACTATCAGCTTTAAATGTTTCCATAACATCTATAAGCTTTTCAGTAATAGTATCTAATGTTTCTTCATCTATTATAGATATTTCGCCCTCTCTTATTGTAGAGTATCATCTATTACCATCTCATGGCTTTACTATTTTCTTTACTCTTTGTTTGAATAATCATTTTATTTCACTAGCAAGTGATTGTCTATCAAAGTTTCAATCGTCAAGTACTTTAGGATTTAATAATATATCATTAATAACTGCCTTGCAAGCTTCTTGTTCAACATCAATAGCTGTTCAATTTCAGTCTAACGAATTATTAACTGCCTTATTAATTTCATCTGCTTTAACTCATGCTTTCAATTCTCTCTTCTTAATTTGTTCTTCTAATTCGTTAGTTACTTCTGTTTCTTTATACAATCTATCAGTCCAATGTGTCCAATTGTCTGCTAAAGTTAATACCTCTTCTTGCGTTAATGGAGCATTTCATAATGATGCATTTAGTTTATTAATAGCATTTACACTATCATTAAACATATTAGCATATTGTTTTGCAAATATTATTTTATATGCAACCCAATCTCATCCAGTTAAGTTATTAATATTAACAGCACCCTGCATTAGTTCAAAACTTTTTCTTAAGTTTATTAATGCAGACTTATCTCATTCTATTACAAACTTTCAATCTTGTACTTTAATATTAAGTCAAGCTTTTTTCATAATAGAAGTTAATGCTACTTGTTCAGAATTGTCTTTTCGATACTCTCTTTTGACATCATTCTCAATTCATTCCCATCTATATGGGTCCCAAGTTTTTATCATGTCGTCAACCTGAGTATTCTCAAATACTTGTGATACGTCTTGCTTTTTCTTTCACATACTCTGTATCATAGTATCTATTCTATCTATCATACTTTCGTTTTCTGTTCTAGAGAAACCATCGACAGTATCCATATTTCTAAGTCTAGATAATAATACCTCAGTATTAATAACCTCGTCTTTAAATATATTCTTCCAAGTATCTTGTCATTCTCTTACATAACCTCATACTATATCTCATACTTTAACTACATCAGGATTGATATTTATTAATTCTCACATTACTGAATTAAGTCTCCTACTTAATTCTGTCTGAGAAAGTTCAATTCAGCTACTCTCTACCTTTTGTCTAGCTTTATTAAACAATTCTACATCATCAGTCATAATTGAGTAAATGATTTCCTTAAATCAGTCATCTTCTTTTACTCATCTCTCTAATGCCTTCTTTAAGTTTTTAGCATCTAATCATCAATTATGTACTAATTTCTGTAAATATCATATAATTTGTTTACTACTTATTTGCTGTGCTGAAAGGTTAAGAAATTTATTTTGTGCAACTAATTTCTTCATTCACCACTCTAACTTTTCATTAAGAGTTAAGTTCTTATTTGCTTTAGTTAGCTGACTTTCTATCTCTAATAGTAAGTCTCTAGCTCATACTCATTGAAATGTAGTTAACCTTTCCCATACTCATTTAGAAGCTTGCTGTACTTTCTCAATATATTCTAATAATTTTTCTCAATCTTGTAAATTCTTTATTTGTTCCTTAGTCCATACTTTAGTTGGCTGATAACTTGTTTCTATTGAGCGTCACATATACCATTCTTCTGCCATAACATCTACGCTTTTTCATTCTCATTTATTCCATTTATATGCTTTTTGAAATCTCTTTAGCATATCATCAGATATTTCTTCAGTTACTAAGTCTGTATCTTTTAATCAACTTTTAAAGAATTTTCCTCACTCTGTAAGCTTAGCTGCAAGTGCATCAAATGGTAAGTTAAACAACATATTTAATGCCATGTTGTCATCACTAAGAGGATGTCATTCAAATTGTTGGAATGATAAATCAAATAATATAATATCATCCATCATATTTTTCATCCACCTAACTCAGAATGTACTTCATTCTTCACTTCATAATACTATGTCTCATACCTTCTGTATTTGCTTATAGCTTTTTTTGCTTTTAAATATAGCATTAATTGCATCATCTACGCTTTCTGCAAACTTAGTGGTCTTTGCTACTCTATATGCTTTTCATGCTTGTTTTACTCATTTTACTAATCATGTTTTAGTACCAAATATTATATCTAAAGCCATTGGTCATATAGTTGGTGCAGCATCTACAATACTTCATACCCAACTTCACATAGTACCAAATGCTTTTTCTAATGCTCAAGCATCATTACTATATACATTTAAGTTTGCTAATTCCTCTACTACATCATACCATCACATAGTAGTTTGTTTAACTTCTTCGAATGCATCGCCTACTTTATTTAATACCCAATCAGCTCAGTTGAATGCAGCTCATACTAATTCAGCAACGGATGATATTACGTTTCATTTTTTTAAAGCTTCAATACTGTCTCAGAAATTACTTTTTATTGCAGCTTTAGCCATTTTATCTTCTGCTTGCCACTCCAATTTTACTATTCAATTAGCTAGGTCTTTCATACCTGTATCATCTAATGTGTTATAGTACGCTCATATTCATTTAGAATTATCATTAATCAAATGGCTAGCCCATTTAGATACAAATTGATTTACATTATATGTATATTCATTTATAATTTTATTGAGGTCTGTTAATAATGCTTCATCCCTTGTGTCTTTATATGTTTCAGCATATCAGTCGATAAAAAATCAAAACTGATTATTCATCCTTTCTGCTGCTTTAGTTAATGCGTTTAATTTATAACTGTCATTTACCTGAGACATAAAAGGTTTTAATGTCTTTTCTATACTAAGACTAAAACTTTCTTTTATATCATTTACAGCTTTTTTATAATCTTCAAATGGTGTTTTATTATCTTTGTTTTCTTCTTGCCATTTAGTAAATTTATCATAGTCGATTACTCATTCGAATGCCATTTGTTTATAGACATCCGTTTTGTCTATTTCAGGATTACTTCCATCTAATAATGTTTTATAGTGTTTATATTCTGAATAATCTTTTATTCATTTGTCTTCGTCTTTATCTGTTATTGTATGCCAAGCGTTATCAAAAAAGTTACCAATTTGTTTTCATCGGCTTTTAATTTGTCAAGCACTAAATGCTCTATAATCTTCATCTTCCTTTAAGCTTTCTCTTAATGTCTTCTCTGCGTTTATAGTTTGTTGATTTCATAGCAGTTGTTGAAACTTACTTCATTGTGTTTGTTGTGTGCTATTATTGTCTGTTATTCATCATTGAGACGTTTGCTGTGTGTCTCATAGCAGCTTAGTGAATTTACTTTCAGCCATACAATATATATATTAAATAAAACTATATTATATATATATATTATTTGGGATTATTTTCAATATAATCTTTTATTCTTTTACCAATTCTATCCTTAATAATCTTTCACCATTGTGCAGATTTTCAATGTTCTTTAGCGATATGTGCTACAGGTGTATTTCACAGTATACAATTGAGATATATGTCTACCTCTAAATCTGAATGAAGTATTCATAATATCTCACGTAGCTCATCGTTCTCGCTGTTTATTTGATATTCAAGTTCTGGACCTATTCATCATGCTACATCATATCAAGTAGTAGATACTGGCATTGGTCAATACAATGTTCATGTTCAGTCGAACCTAGCCTGAACTGTTATAGCGTACTTGATATGTGCATATATCCACGCTTCCTTTTGTTTCTCGTGCATGTCTGGATTATAATTTTCTCTAACATCAAGGGCAAAATTACTGAGCACATCGTCTGGATTGCCCAATTTGCCCTTATTTGATTTTCGTATATAACCTTTAAGGAATTTAAATTCTTCCATAGTAACGTCTTCGTTACGAGCTATCTTGTCAGATATGTCTAATACTTTAGCATTCATTTTATTTTAGTTAGAGATAAATCAATCTAGGTCCATGAACTTGTCAAACTTACAATGTGATTTGTGAAGTATGATAGTATTATATAATTCTATATTCAATGGGTCTTTATCATTTGCATCAAGTGTAACTACTAGGTTTCACTTAGGGAATATCATTCTATTCGAACCATATGTCTTAATCATTTCCATAATAGAAAGCTTTACTTGACTAAGCATCTTATATGGTATAGGTATGATAACCTTATATACTCATTCACCTTCCTCTGATATTGTTGGAGTTACTCTGTATTCGTTAATAACTTCATTAAGTATTGAAGCCAATGGTGTTTGTTCTCTATCTATCTCATCACTTTCTTTTAAGTTCTTCTTAATAATATTAAGTAAATCATCTTGTTCAAATATATCAAACCACTTATTAACACATAGTAGGAAACCATATAACATGCTGTATCTATCTAGTATTCAGGCTTGAATACATACATCTTGTGCAGTTCTAAAGTCTTCTTCTACCTTATTTAATTTAATCTTATATAGTTTTTCTATAAAGTCTCTCTTAAATCATACTCAGTTAAATGCTCTAAGAAGTTCCATAGTTCCTATTCTACCTTTAATATTGAATGGAACTACTACGCATCTATTGATAACACTCTCACTATCTGGTAGCCTTTCTCCATCTAGGATTAATGAACTTCTATATGTATATCTAGCATTAGTACCATCAATCATTCATCTAGCTGTCTTAGTTTTATTTAATACATCCCTGATTAAGTTTTCCTTTTCTTCTGTCATTCATCTACCTGTAAACTCTTCTCGATGTAGAATGAAGTCATCAGTAGCTGACTGCTTTAATGGCTGTAATGTAGTTCATTTAACTGAAGCTCTACGACAATTACTACTAAGACCAAATCAATTAAGTAATAAGTTTACCATTGTACTTTTTCCTGACTTAGTCTTTCAACTAATAAATAGTCATGGTATTATAACTTGTTGTTCGTTTCAATTTAAGTATATATTCCAGAACTTATCTCACATAACTAATACTAAGAATGTAATATAACATAGCATACTCTCTTCATCTACGAATACCTGTCTTAGTTTTTCTCAGTATTCTTTCATACTAACCTCATTATTTATAGGTGAGGTTTCTATCTTAGGTGTATCAAACTTCATAGCTAATCAACTAGTATCATCTAGTAAGTCTCAACTAGGATTATATATCCTATCTCATTCAATGTACATATCAGGATAATATCAGTTCATATTAATGTATTCATATTTCCTAATCTTACCTGACTTAAGTCATAGCTTTAATGCTGAATAGAAGTCTACAAGATAAGTATCTGTCTTAGTAAATGATATTCATTTCTTTCAGTATTCATTATTGAAACGAGATTTATCTGGCTTATATTCTATAATCATTTCCTCTGGGTCATCTTCATCTCTATCAAGTAATGATATAATATAATAGTAATTCATATCATCCGTCTCTCAGTACTTGTCTTGTCATATCTTCATTCATCATTTAACTATGAATGGTACATCGAATAATTTTTCATTAGCGTCTTCAGTTTCCTTTCACCTTGTCTTTGTAGTTCTGTAATATACTCAGTCATCTTGAAACATTATAACTCATTTGTCTGTAGGTAATTGTAAGAATGTTTCTTTTCATCCATCCAGAAAGTCTATGTCATATTCCTTCTTAAGGAAATCTCACATAGCCATCATATCTTTATTAAAGTAATTAAGCAAGAAATTATATACAGGTCATCTAGGACGCTCGTCCTTATTATGTAAACACATAGAGAAGTTATGTACATAGTTCTCTGATTTATTAATCTTATATCAGTCAGTATATATTATCTGTCAGTCTACATTAAACCATATTCTTTCACCATCTGTTTTAAATACTATATTCTGCTGTCTCTCGTTAGTTCTAGGATATGCTTCTAACTTTCTTATTACATCTACGATAGGTAACTTATTAACATCTTCAGTCATAGGACTATAAGTTACATCCTGTCATTTATTATTAGTAATAATAATAGCTCTTTGATTATCTATAAACTGAGCTATTCAATTTACTTTAGTTAAGTTCTTACCTTCCAGATGTATCTGTTCTGGTTTAGTAACTTCAGTAAATATATATTTATCTTCTGGTTTATCTACTCTCCATAACTTACAGCGTTTAGGCATAGATGTCTTCCAGTGATTACTGAAAGGCATACGCATAAGCTTATTAATACTGTGACTATTATGGTCTCAACCATCGAAGATATCTGCAATACAGTTCTGAATAAATCTAAACTCACTTCTAAAACGTTGTCACATTTCTGCACGTTGACTAGGTTCAACGAAACTATATAAGTGAAATCATCATCAGCTTTGTACAATGAATTGTACTACAAAGTCTCTCTTCTGTATTGTCTCTTTTATGTAATCAAAATATTCTTCCATAGATTTATCAGCGAAGCTGCTATCTTTCTTATCTAGGTCTGCGTAGAAACAACATATGTAATCTTCACAGTTAATCTGCTTGCGCATTACTGGTTCTCATTCGCTATTAACTCTACCTAGATTTCAATTGGGCGTGAAAAATAGTCAGTAAGACTGGTCATTATTTATTGCAATTGATTTGTCAATTCCAAAATAGTTATTATAATTTATTCATCATTTACCTGCTTTAGCACTTCATTCTGGTAATAGAAACACAGCACTGTTTCCGAATAATGATAGCCAAGCTTTCGCTAGTTCTGACATTTTGTTTAAATAAAAGGGAAATAAAGAAAGGGGGCACTAGGCCCCCTGTGCCTAGAATGGGAGATTTGCTCTCTCCTCTTCGTTGTTGGTAGTAGGTCTTTCCCTATATTCAGTCTCAGTTAAAGAAATGTATTTGTCATTATCTTTACCTGGAGATTTGAAACTATTGTCTCACATATTAATAAAGTATGCTTTCTTCTCATCATTGTCGAATAACATACCTCATAGCCAACTTCACTTATCATTGCTTCTATCTTTAATAGATGCAATTAAGTCAGCATCAACTCTTTCACCTGCACATTTCTTATCAAATGCCTCTTTAGTTTTGAATACTAATAACCAGTACACAATGTCTGAAGTCATTTGTCTTTCAGGTGAGCTTGGGAATACGTAGAAATACTTACCGTCTTTCTCTCCTGTAAAATTGTCGCTACCTTTTTTATAGAGATTGATATAAACTCTGTTCGCTTTGTCTGCCATGTTGCAATACAAATAAGAAATAAAATATATGGGATACTTACCCAGCTTGTTCTCAATAGTTAGTATACACAACTATTGGTGGTTGATTAGTATTAGATAGAGCTTGCAAGAATACTTCTGTAGTTGCTACTGCAAACTGAAGTTTCTCTTTCTCATCCTTACTAAGTTTGTTTGGCTCCGTCTTTGCAGTTTCATATACTCTATCAAAATCTTCTCCACCAGCATCAGTATATAATTGTCTAATTACTACTAATGGATTACCTGCAAACTTAATACTGAACCACGTTTCATCTAGTTTAAAGTGAAAGTTTATTCAACCTTTATAACCTTTCTTAGGATACAATTTCATTCAATATATTTCTTATATAAATATAATTTATATATATATTTACTTTTAAAAATCAAGAGTGATTTTAATATTCGTCTTGACTTCTTTTACAAATGGGTTTAAATGTTAGTGAAACTGTTTTAGGTTTCTTACATTTTTTACATACATAACCTATATCAACTCAGTTCTCTAATCATTTTGCTACGTCTTCCTTTCTTTCATATGAAGGAGCTTTATATAATTCTTCATAATCATGTTTACAAAATATAGATTTTAATGAGCTTTCGCTTCATACCGCACATCAAATCGCAAATGTAACAGCTCACCATGCAAGTGATATAAATACTACATTAATTATTTCTATCATGTGTATATTATTATAATATAAAATTATTTTAATTCGTGTGTTAATTTGTTTCGTTGTCTGCTTTGTATCAGTCCCCATATATATGGATGATATAAACCAAAGTCAAAACTTAGTATATCATCTTCATTTATATATATAGCCTGTTCTTTATCTAGCTGTTCTACATCTATCTCAGCTCAAGTTAATTGTCAAGCTGGTCAGAACTTCTGTATTATAAATGGATATTTCTTCCTAAGCGATTGACTTGGCTGAAAGATACATGGTATAGTTCACTTCATACCATTACATAATAATAATGGGTTCCATCATTTATGAGGGTTCTTAGTTATAATATCTCTAAGTTTATCCTCATCAATGAAGTTCTCCATTATTAAGTAATGCTCTGCAGTTGTATCTTTCCTTCTAATACCTAAGCAACGTTTGAAGCTTTCATCAAAATAACTATCAATCCTCTTTCATATGATAGCTTCTCTCTTATTAGCTTTATCAGTTACGATAGCCAATAACGCATCGTATACAATTTTAAAGCTATTCTCATCCGTAACTTGTTCCTCAGTAAATGGAACAAATGGCAATATATTCTCAGGAAAGTATTCATAGAAACGTGGGACGGCATCAAAAAAGTCCATCCCCGTTTCCTCTTTAAACTTAGTTAGAAGTTTCTGCATTGTGTTACTGCTATAGGAATAAATTCTCTACGTCAATTATGATACTCTACAATTAATCCATCTGGTTCGCTATTAATTCTAGTTATTGGATTAGGAGCGTTTAGTATCATATCATATGGTAATATAGTATGATATCATTTTAAGAATTTAATATCTTCTTCTAACATATTTATTTTATCTAGCAATATTTCAACTGCAGATTTTTCTTTAGGTTTTTCAACCTTAGCCATTCCCTCAATCATTATTTACTCATGTTATATATAAATTACCATCTCTTACTTCGAAACGAGTATTAGTCAAATCGTCTAACTGTCTTTCTAAGTCATGTAATCTATCTTCATACCTATCCCTATACGCTATAGCTTCTGTTCTTGTTACAGTAGGCGTAGCTCATATACTTGTATAAGTACCACGTGTTGCTGTAATAGGAACTGTATTAGTAATACTTGAATACGTAGGATGTTGTAATCATTCTAGTATTTCTATACGTTTTTCTAACTGGTTTATTCTTTCCAGTAACATAGGTACAGCACTGTTTTTACTCATTGTCTGTATATCTTCTAAAGACTAAATATATTATAGGTAGAGTTTCCTTAGCTATTACATAGTCAAGTTCATATCATTCATCTGCCATATTGTTAAGCAGTCCTTCCTCTACTGAATTAACTGCATGAACTTTATATTCATATCTTGCAGTTCTTTTATCTGATAATGTATATCTAGGCATTATTTATAATATAGATTATAAAACTTTTCTAATGTACTTCGCTTTCTAAACTTAGGATGCTCATAGTATTCTTTAAATACCTCATACCAGTATCGACTTCACTTGTAAGTAACAGAGAATAGCCACCAACAATATGGTGTCTTTTCTAATTCTCCTCGTGACTTCATGCGTTGTAGACTTGTAGCCATTAATGTATTCTATTATAAATATATCTATTATACTTTAATATCTTTAAGTCAACTTCAGGTCGACTATCATACTGCCATATAGTATCTGGTCTAGCATCCATTATTTGATAACGATAATCAAATGGTCAGGGTCATTCAGTTAATATAATAGTATCAAATATATATCAATGTTTACACATTTCATTTCTCTCTATAGGATTACCATTACGTGAATATCTATTACCTTTCTTGTCTTCATAGTATGCTATTCAATCATACCACATAGGGTCTTCACATCATGTTAACCCATGTGGTAGATTGTCTAGCCTATGAAACTTTTTCAGTTTCCTTATATCCATAACTATTCTATTTTAGGTAAATGTTTTTCTAGCCATGCTTTAACTCGTTTAGTAAGCACTCCATCTAGTGCTAGGTTGTCTGTTATACCTATCAATAATATAATGATAGCTAGACACATTAATCGTACTATAAACATTTTATTTATTCATCATCATTATAAAAGAAGCGTCCTGTCCTGCGACAGTAGTTGGAAGATTACCATTCCATTTTTCAATCCATTTAAGTTGTACGTATTCAGCACCTCATTGGTTTTGAATAGCTTTAGCTTGTATCTCAATAGCTTTAGCTTGAGCTTCAGCTGCTACAACTTTTTGTTCAGCCTCATATTTAACTTGCTCTAACTTATTTTTCTCAGCTAATGCGTTCTGCTCTGCAGTTACTTTAGCCTCGATAGCATCGTTAAATGATTTACTGAAATCAAAGTTTACTATATTAAACAATTGGATTTGAATACCATAGCTTTCTAAACGTTTATTAAGTGTATCCTCTATATCCTTTGATACAATACTTCTCTCAGTAATTAATTGCTCAGCACTATACTTAGCAACTACACTTTTAAATACTTCTTGTACTGCAGGTTGTATAATTTTATCTGCAACCTTATCTTCTTTACCTACATTCTTATATAGGTTTACAACCTCACTCTCTTTATACTTATAGTTCACTGCTATTACAGCTCATACTGTCTGTAAATCCTTTGAACTAGCGTCAGCTGTTGTATCTAATTTCTGCGTTTGGATGTTATACTTAACAGCTTTAGTTATAAATGGAGTTTTAAAGTGTAATCAGTCAGAATACACTACATTGTTTACTTTAC
Organism: Methanobrevibacter sp.; assembly: GCA_017652345.1. Next base: position 4,160 of record JAGCBE010000222.1, on the reverse strand, counting down.
CTAGCGTAACAGTAAATCAGTTGTAACCTGGTTCAACTACAAACCAAGAGTTAAACCCACAGATGATTAATAGTACTACTATTAGAGGGAGTAGAAACCCTTGAATAAATCATTTCATAAATATATATTAGTAAGATATAAAACTAATCTTTGTTCTTTGGCCTTGGTAATTTATCTATCCAGCTACTTAACCAATCATCCATCCAATCGGATAACTCTCCTCAAGTTATTCATTCTATACAACAAAGTATGATTATAATTACAAGTACACTTACAAATATAATTCCGAATGTTGCACATCCAGTGCAAGTTTCTGCCGCTTCACACATTTTAATATTAGTAATAATATAAAACTATAATTCTTCAGCCATTAATATAAATGATGTTACGCTCAATACTGTAGCAATCGTTGCTATTATTGCCCATATCCAGTCTGGGGTTGTGCTTGGTAATTCTGTAAGCATAATCCAAGATATCCATGCTCAGTTTACTACGAAGAATTCTGCTATTGCATTAATCATTTTCTGTTATTAAATCATTTAAATTATTCGTTGCTCGGCACTGTTTACGTAGCGCACAGAAGAAGCAACTGTAGTTTGTATAATTAGCTGGAAAGTCTAGGTCATCTTCTGCTTTAACTAGAGCTTTCATAAAGTCAGTAACAGTTTCAACATTGTCCTCTGGCACATCGAAGACTACTTCTTGTAGCTTTGGACTTAATGTTTTATTCATCACCCAGTATTCAAACTTACTTACTTTAATTCAGCTTTCAAGTTTAGCTAACGCAGGGTATATACGTTTCTGATTAACTGAATTAATATGTTCGTCATCCCAATGCTTGCTTGCTGTTTTAATGTCTACAATAATAAATTGTCATTCATTATCCTTAAACAACAAGTCGAATGTTCATTCAAGTATTGGATGTTCTCATTGTTCATCAGTTATGTCCTCAAATTTATGAGTATAACTGTATTCACTTAAGACATACGTAAGTTGTCTCTCTTCTAGATGTTGAATGAAACATTCAGTCAATGCTTTCAACATCTTACGTTCCTTAACTCCAAACCTATTAAGTATAATATCAACAGCGTCCTGGTTCTCTAGTCATTGTACGTGCATCTCTACTAACTTATGTAATGCAGTACCAAATATGAATGCCATTTTATCAGGACTAGGCGTTGGCTCATACTTGTACTTGTGCGGACAAGTTAGAAACGTTTCAAGGTTGGTTGCTCTCACGCTCACCATTATATAATATTCATAATATAAATCATATAACTGCAGTTTGTTGATAGTATCAATGTAATGTATACTTTTTAAAAGTATCATTCTTATTAACAAATAATACTGTACCATCTACATCATCGCTTCATAGTCTATATACTTTAGCTAGTAAACGATTACCATACATAACATAGTAACCAAAGCGATTACCATCTGGGTCATCTCATCAATGAACTCAGTTATAAATATGTGTTGTATAAATTCAATCTATATTTATCATATAATATATATAAAGAAATAAATCTCGTTAAGGGACATAACCGGGAAGTGTTATGTCCACTGTCATGCAAGTGGGAATTGAACCCACCACTCTCCAAAGGTTTAATCTTCGACATTGCGTCTGTGCCTTAGTCCGATGAGCCGACCTGGTTCACAGGTATGTATCGCACACATCAGTTAGAGTGAATTCCTACATTAATATCCGTCTCACCCAGAGAGTTCTATGCAGGGAAAATTTATAAAACCTACATAGACTATTTCTTTATATATTTTTTCTTTTTAATTGCAAGTCATTTTTTATTAACTTCTCACCACGTTTGAAGTGGCTGTTGACCAGTAGAAATGTATGTCGAGAACTGATTAATCGTCATATAGTCCCTTACATTTCCTTTATATTTTGATTTGACAATTAATGAAACTGACATACAATATTACTAATAAAATAAAAAAAGAGCCACCTATTGTGGTAGCTCTATTCTTACGGAAGTAATTTCAACTGTATCAAACAGCTCTTCATCCGTGATTATATGCTGTGCTTCTTTACTGAGACTTACATTATATACCTGCGGATAATCCTGGATAGGATACCTAGTTAGAACTTCTTGTAAGTTCTTAGGTTTCAGCTTGATATATTTACTGTACTTCGCAGTTGTATCTCAGTATTGCTTATCAGCTTGAGCGGTTTTAACTTCCTCTTTGATTGTAGCTATTTGCCTATCAATAATATTGTAAGCTTTAACTACTTCTCATAGATGTTGTTTAACCCACTCTATGTCTTCAAGTTCTTCTAATGACATACTTGTTCTTCAGTAAATATAAAATCATTCTTGTATTTATATCTACCGTTTCGTCAATAGAATACAGTTCATCCTTTCTTTAGTTCAACGCATTTATCTACTTGCCGTTGCCAATCGCCGAAGCGATAACTCATAACAATCTCAGGATGCCAGTACTCATTGAAGCCGCACAGTCACCAATCATACATAGCTTTCCATTCTCAGTAACACTTACCCTCCTTAACTTGTCAGAGAATTCGTCTTTGGGTCTCCTCGTTATACCCTCTTATACAACGCTTAATTCAACCTGGATGTTGGCGCATTGGTTCGAACGTTCCGTTCTCTGCACGTAGCAATAGAAGATAATCTAATCAATAAGTATTGTACGTGTAAGTAGCAATCTGATTAGCTAAGCTACCTTCTGGAAATCACTTTACTTTTACTACAGTTCACGTCTCGCATATTACTTCAACAGTTTCTGCCTGTCAAGCTTGTACTTCTTCATCATCAGCTCACACTGGGAAGAAGAATAATAATGGTAATGCAAGTAGCAAACCAAATAAAAGTTTCAGTTTACCCATAGCTAGTAATTAGGCTTACCCTGACAGTAAGCTAAAAAGGTTTAAAGTCAGGAGTTGGCTAGCCCTACAATATAAATATAATTTTAGTTGATTATTTCAACTGTTTTAATTTTTCATTGTAGGCTGTTTTGATTGTAGCGAAATCTTCTGCTGTAAGATTAGGCTTCACTTTACTTATCACAGGTGCTATCTGTGATAGTTCGGTAGATGTTTTACAGCTATCTATTGCTTTCATTACACCATCAAAACTCTCATCAACTGTAAGGTTGTTTACTGTTGGAGACATTGCATCGGCGTCCCTGTTATCGTCGATACAGAACAATCAATTGAGGGCATACTTGCGCGCATAGGAACTTGCCGCACCTGTGACTTGAGCCGGGTCCATTCCTTTTTTGTCCTCTTGTTCTCTTGCAAAAGCGCTAGTAGATGAGATAACTTCTCAAGTTTCATTATCATATAGAGTTGCTGTAGCTTTGATATAGAAGCGACCTTCCAATACTTCAACACTGTCGCTAATAGTTAGAGTTGTATTAGTCTCCTCTAACAATGGTTTAACTGCCATGAGAATATCCTCACAGCTTCTGTAATTAAAACCTCAGAACTTATTAACTTGGTTCTTAGGTGCATTCAGTTTAGTCTGAATGGCTAACAGTTGTGTCTTTTTCATATGTTAAATGTACATAATTTAAAACGTCATTTAATATATTATTCATTTTATCTATGTCTTCTGACAGTTCTGCTGGGTCAGCATAATCATTCTTACATTCATTCTGCCAGTAATCTAAGTAGCCTTTTACTTCTGCGACGGCTATTATAATTTTTTCTTGAGGGGTCATTACTTACCTTTATTACGTTCTAAAACTTTTTTCTCTAAAGCTTTAAACTCACAGAACAATAAGTTCTCCTGAGTTGTGCTGCTAACTGGTGCTCAACATTTCTTACACTCAATATAAATGTCTAGTATTTCTAACAGCTTTCCTAATTTATCAGGCCAGTCTGGCGGTAATACGTAATCATTTATCTTGGTTGTACGAAACTTATACATCCATTTACCAGTTGAAACGTCAATACCAATCTTAGTAGCAATACGTTTCATATAATCCATTAGCCAAGCTTTATCTCTTAATAAGTCTTGTAATGGTTTGTCTGCTAATTTAGTTGTGTCAATCATTATATATATTATATAATATAAATCAAGTTAAAATTATACAGCATCATAATCACATACTGCATACATTCATTTAGGTATCTCAAAGAACTCTTCATAATCATTTATATCAGTTAGGAATATATCTTTCTT
>JAGCBE010000221.1 GCA_017652345.1 Methanobrevibacter sp. | reverse complement strand
TCAATCAAGCGAAAGCGACAGAGCTTGGAGCGGATTTGGTTGTTACCAGTACAGATAAGTTAATGCCTGGGCCAAGAGGTGGGTTGATGGCTGGAAGAAAAGACTTAATTGATGAGATAAAGGTTAAGGCCAATCAATTCGGTCTTGAAGCTCAACCTCCATTGATTTTAGCTATGGTTAATGGAATCAAGAATTACACTGAAGAGAACTTGGTAAAAGCTATTTCAAGAAAAGAAGAGTTCTATGATTTATTAAGTGAAAAGTATGAAATGTTTGAAAAGACACCGACTGGTGTTATGGTAAGTGAAGATTCCTTAAAAAACCAAATAGAAAAGTTAAATGTTGAAACAGAGCTTTCAAAAAAGGATTGCTGTTTCTTGTGGGCTATGGTTTTATTGAAGGATTTTGGAATCATTACAATACCTGCTGTAGGAATGCCTGGTGCATCTGCTACAATCCGTATTGACTTGTCTACACAGGATGTAATAGATATGGATTTAAATTCATTGTATGAAAAAATAGATGATTCTTTTGAAGAATTTTTAGAATTGTCTCAAGATGTGGAAAAATCAAAAGAGTTAATTTTCTATTAAAAAACTAAAAAAGAGTTTTTTGCTATTTTTATTTTAAATTCTAATTTTAAAAAAAGAGGTAATAAAATGAAAAATTAATTTCATTTTATTTATTTTTTATTTATTTTTAAAGTACTGTTTTTGTTTTAAAATTATTCGACTGTTCTAAGTTCACCAGAGATGATTTTCTCGAGTGTACCGTCTTGTCTTTCAATGATTAAACTACCTTCGTTATTGATTCCAACAACGTATCCTTGGGTAATTTTACCACCGGTTTGGGTAATGTTTACATATTTTCCAATGGTATCAGAAAGATCTCTCCAATCTTTAAGGATGGTTTCAATTTCACCATTCTTATACAATTGATAGACCTTTTCAAATTCATTTAGGAAAATTGCAATAAGCTCATTCTCATCAGTTTTAGTAGGCAATTCCTCTGTAAGGGTAGTTGTTCCTATTCTAATGTCTTCTGAGAAATCTTCCAATTTAAGATTGCTGTCAATTCCTATACCTACAACAATCCAGTCAATTTCATTGAAAGTAGCATTGACTTCAGTTAAAACTCCTGAAATCTTGTTTCCATGGATTAAAACGTCATTCGGCCATTTGATTTTTGCATCTACACCTAAAGATCTAATGGATTTAGCTATTGCTACACCGGTTGCTAAAGTAATTAAACCGATTCTTGCAGGAGGAACATTTGGTCTTAAGATAAGAGACATCCATATTCCGCCATCAGGAGCTTCCCATTTTTTACCTAATCTGCCCCTTGCATTTGTTTGGATTTCAGAAATCAATACAGTACCTTCTTCAGCACTGTGGTTAGCTAAGAATTTAGCTATTGAATTGGTGGAAAACACTTTTCTGAAACAAAGAATTTCCTTAGCTATTTCTTCAGTTTCTAGATTTTCACAAATCTTCTCCTTTGTGATGTGTTCAGTTTTTCCAAATCCCAATTCCTTAATGGATTCTTCGATGATTTCATCATTGATCAAGTCTAAACGTTCAGCTTCCTCTTCAGAAATTACGTTATGACTAAGCAAGAGTTTTATCATTTCTTTCTTCATAATAACCACTTAAGTATGATTTTTTATTTTTTTTTTAGTTTATTTTTGTTTTTTAAGTTGCTGTGCTTGAGCAGCATTGAAATAGGTTCCAACGCTTGCAGAGATTGCAGCAATTTTCTTTCCAGGCATAAAAGTGGATTTCATACGATTTACCATTTCTAAATCTTCTTCAGTCACTTTTTCCATTTCTGCATCAATCCATTTCTTATGTTCATCCACAAAGTGGGTGTGCAAGTCACCAGCAAGGAATGATTCGTTTCTGAGGATTGCCTTATGGAAAGGAATTGTTGTTTTTACACCTAAAATAATGTATTCGCTTAATGCTCTTTTCATTCTGTTGACTGCATCGTTTCTTGTACGGCCGCTGGTAATCAATTTGGAAATCATGGAGTCATAGAATGTTGGAATGGTATAATTCATGTAAACTCCACTGTCTAAACGTACACCAGGTCCACCAGGGGATCTGTAACCTGTAATTTTACCAGGGTTTGGTGCAAAGTCAGCAAGTGGGTTTTCAGCATTGATACGACATTCAATAGCATGACCGGATATCTGAATGTCCTTTTGGCTGTATTCCAATTCTTCGCCGTAAGCGATTTTAATTTGCTCTTTGATTAAATCAGTATTAGTTACAATTTCAGTGATTGGGTGTTCCACTTGAATACGTGTGTTCATTTCAAGGAAGTAATATTCTCCATTCTCATACAGGAATTCTACAGTTCCTGCACTGTTATATCCAATGGATTCTGCAGCCTTAACTGCACTTTCACCCATTCTTTCTCTCAATTCTTCAGTCATGATTGGTGAAGGAGATTCTTCCAATAGCTTTTGATGTCTTCTTTGGATGGAACATTCCCTGTCACCTACATGGATTGTGTTTCCATGCTCATCTGCCAAGACTTGGAATTCAATGTGTCTTGGTTTTTCCAAGTATTTTTCAATGAATACGGTTGCATCACCAAAGTTTTTCAATGCTACAGATTGTGTCGCTTCAAGTGCACGTACAAGTTCATCCTCTTCATAAACTGCACGCATACCGATTCCTCCACCACCTGCAGACGCTTTGATGATTACAGGATATCCGATTGCTTCAGCAATTTCCTTTGCCTCTTCAACATCGGTGATTCCATCAGGAGTACCTTCAATAACAGGAACACCTGCATCTTTCATGATTTGTTTGGAAGTGATCTTATCTCCCATTTTTTCAATATGCTCTCCTTTAGGACCAATCAATTTGATTCCATTCTTTTCACATTGTCTTCCAAGTTCCGGATTTTCAGCTAAGAATCCATATCCTGGGTGGATTGCATCTGCACCAGTATCAAGTGCAGCGTTAATGATCTTTTCAATGTTCAAATAAGACTGGCTTGGAGAAGGGTTTCCTAAAGGAACGCTTTCATCTGCATAATTAGTATAAAGAGAAGTTTTATCAGCATCTGAGTATACTGCTACACTTTTCATGTCCAGTTCACGACATGCTCTCATAACACGTATAGCAATTTCTCCCCTATTTGCAATAAGTACTTTTTCAAACATGTTATACCTCTTTTTTCAATTTGAATTATCTTAAAAACTTATGATAAAAAATATATGATTATAATTGTATCATATTATTTATCAATCATTATATTATTATATATGATTAATATTAATATTAAATTTTGTCATTATTTCTCAATCATTTTTGATTGGTAAATATTTTTGGGATAGATAATATTTGTCTAAATATTTGGTTAATAAAAAAATAAATATAAAATATTAATAATAATATATTATAATTATAATTTTTACTTCTCGTGATTTTATGAAAATTTCAAAAAAGAAACATCTTGAAATGATTTTGGAAAAAGTTCCGAATCATCCAAATCCAAAAGTTGATCTTGAACAGTATTCCACTCCTGCAACTATTGCTGCAGATTTAGTGTGGAATGCATATGGTTTAGGTGACATTGACAAGATGAGTGTTTTGGATCTTGGATGTGGCACTGGAATATTTGCCATCGCATCTTCACTTATGGGTGCAAGGTGTTCATTAGGTGTTGACATTGACGATGAATCTATAGCTTTAGCAAAAATCACTCAAAACAGTATATTTGATGAACATGATATAGATAATGCTAATGCAAATTTCATAGTTGGAGACATCAATTCATTTAATTCAATAAGTGATTTATTAAATGAAAGCAATTTCATCAAAATCAATAATAATGAAACTTCATTAAATAGATTTGACACTTTGATTCAAAACCCACCTTTTGGGTCTCAAGAGAAGGGAAAAAGGCATGCTGATAGAAAATTTATGGACTTTGCAGTAAATAGTGCTGATGTCATCTATTCATTTCACATGAAGAATACCGAAGAGTTTGTAATAGATTACTATAGGGACTTAGGTGCAGAAGTCACTCATAAATTGGTATACAAATTTCCAATTCCAAAAATTTATGATTTTCATAGTGATGATTCTCGTGATGTGAAGGTAATTGTCTTGAGGGTTGAAAACTTTAAAGATAATATTGATGATTGAGGTAAATATGAGAATAGAAAATCTTTATCCTGTATTTCGATACATTGCTTCAAAACGATTGGGCCATTTGCAGAAAAAAGATGCTTCAAATTGGAAAAGGCAGTGGAGTGAGTTTTTTTTAAATGATCTGATCAATTTTCAATATGAAGATATCATTGCAGTGGATTTTAGAGAAAAGCAAAAGGCAAGAGGCATGGATAAGGGATTGAAAGCAAGTTTTCAGAGATTGGATTATATGCTATCTTGGGTTTTCCTTGGTGCTATGCCTGAAGATTACTTTTCCATGGTTTTCAATAAGAAGGGATGGATTTGGAGAAATCACCATATCACTCGTGAAAGGTTGCGTTTTTTAAAAAGGAAATTCAATTCCAATCAGGAATCACTTGCTCTTTTAGATGATAAGGCTAAGTTTTGTACAAATTGGGAAACTTATATTCATAGAAAATGGTGTGTGATTGATGAAATCTCTCTTGAGGAATTTGAAGAAAAATTTAAGGATGCCGATAGGCTTATTGCCAAAAGGGGAATAGGAAAGGGAGGCAAAGGAATAGCTGTCTTTGATACTTCTGAAATGGGATATGAAGAGATATATGAAGAAGTTTTATCTCAAAATGAGCCATATATTGTTGAGGAGTATCATGAACAGACCGGTTGGCTTCATAAGGTTAACCCATCCTCTTTAAATACCATTAGGGTTTGCACTTTGTCAATTAATGGAAAAACTGATGTTGTCTTTGCATATCTTAGAGTTGGAGTTAAAGGAGCCATTGTAGACAATATCCATAGCGGAGGCATTAGGTTTCCAATCGATCATCATACTGGAAAAATCCATAAAGGCATGAATTATCAAATCTTTGATGTTGAAAAGCATCCTGATTCTGGAGTTCAGTTATATGGGGAAACCATTCCAAGATGGGAGGAAATTCTTGAATTATGCAGAGAAGCTCATGAATTAGCTCATGATAGCCTACATTTGATAGGATGGGATGTATGTTTGGATGAAGATGATATCAGCTTGATAGAAGGCAATGGAGGTCCTGGTTTTCCTCCAATAGAGAATCCCCATGAAAACTGGTGGGGAGATATGAAGAATTATCTTTCCCAATTGGAAAGCAGTTAATTTTTAAATTTTGACTTTTTTTAGCAAAACCTTTATATACTATAAATAACTTAAATATTACTAATCTATATGTCTACATTATGTAATTTATAAGAAATTTTTAAATTTTTTATTTAATTTTCATGATTTATTGGTATTAAACATCTGTCTAATG
>JAGCBE010000220.1 GCA_017652345.1 Methanobrevibacter sp. | reverse complement strand
TCCTAACAAAAAATTAGTAAACTGCACAGTTAACCTTATTCAAGGTGCAGACAATTCTGTAATTGAAGATTTAGATATGGAATTCACTGGTGATGACACTACCGGTTCCATTGGTATTATTTACATTAAAGATGTAACTAATGTAACTATCCAAAACAACAAGATCGTTGTTCCTGACTTTGTTGACAAAACTGGTTCAAAATACGGTTCCTCTGTCTACGCTATTGAAGTAGAAAGCGGTGCTTTAGGATGTCATGACATTTTCATTAACAACAACAATATCTTCATGGAAGGATCTTGCAGATACCTTTACGGTATTGACGTATTCAAAACTTGGGGATCTGAAAACAGAAACACCAACATTAATATCTTTGAAAACTACGTAAACCTTGAAGGCGGATCAAGAATGGCTGAAGCTATTTATGTAAGTGAATCAGATGAAGTCATTGTTGATGGAAACAGCATTGATTCCACTTCCAATGGTGCAGCTTATGGTATCGCTACTGACCAATTAACCAATGCAGTTGTTGCAAACAACATCATTACTGTAAATGCAGCTACCCAAGCTTATGGTATTACTGCAACCACTTCTGGTTCTGACACCATTATCCGTGCAAATGATATTGACGCTAAAGGTACTGGTGCTGTAGGTATTGGTTTCAACAAACAAGATGGAATAGTCATTGAAGACAACACTGTTGCTATTGATGGTGGAGACTATACCACTATTACTTCTTCCGACACTTTAGGTACTGCAAATGCTGCTATCTTAAATGGTGAAGGAAACACTAATGTTGAAATGTCTGGCAATGATGTAACTGAAACCAGTGCAGTAAGATTAGACACTGTAATTGAAGTAAGCGACATGACTGTAACCGCTGCTCCAAGTGGAAACGGTAACTTACAAATTACCTTAAAAACCGCTGGTGGAATGCCTTTAGCAAATCAAAAAGTCAAAGTAGTATTCGACAACCAAGTCTTAGAATTAACTACTGATGCTAATGGTGTTGCTGTATTATCATTCGCTCTCAATAAAGGTGGAAGCTACAATGTAGATGTCTTCTACTTAGGTGATGACAACTACAGAGGATCAGATGCAAGTGCAAAATTAACTATCAATAAAATTAAGACTGCTATTACCGCATCTGGAAAAACCTTCTTAGCAACTGCTGCAACCAAAAAATTAACTGCAACCTTAAAAGATGCAAACGGTAATGTTCTTGCTAACAAGAAAGTTACCTTCACTGTAAACGGTAAAACCTACACTGCAACCACTAATGCTAAAGGTGTTGCAACTGTAAAATTAGCTTTAAAAGCTGCAAAAACCTACACAGTAAGCATTAAATTTGCAGGTGACGGTGTTTACGCTGCATCCACAAAATCAGTTAAAGTCAAACTCAACAAAGAGAAAACTAAAATAACTGCTCCTAAAAAGACTTTCAAGAAAGCTAAGAAAGTCAAGAAAGTTGTCATAACTCTTAAAAACTCTAAAGGTAAAGCTATCGCTAAGAAGAAAGTTACCTTAATTGTTAATAAGAAAAAATACACTGTAAAAACCAATAAAAAAGGTAAAGCAACCTTCAAAGTTAAATTAACTAAGAAAGGAACCTTTAAGTACACAGCTAAATTTGCAGGTGACACTCAATACAAAGCAGTTAAAAAGACTGGTAAAATTAAAATAAAATAAGTTAGTTTATTTTATCTAGTGTTTGAGCATTTGCTCAAATCCTAGATCTTTTTTTTATTTTTTTTAAATTAAATTAAAATTAATATTTCTATCTATTTTTGTAAAATTTTAAGATATTAAAATCAGATTTCTTTAAGCTTTTTTTTAAATTACAGAATATTTAAATGAGAATTCTTTAAGCTTTTTTTTAAAAATTAATAAAGGGATGGAAAAAAATATTCCTTAAGTTTAAAAACAAAATATAAAAATAGTAAAAGTTGGGTTTTGCTCCCAACTAGGGATAAAAGTTTTGGTCAAGGTTTTGACCGAAGGTCAAAAAGCTTGATTTATAGTGTGGTAATATTACAACCATCACTTTCCACAATCAAAGTATGCTCTTTTTGTGATACCCATGCACCTGTTCTTTCCTTAAGTGCAGCATATGGATATATTGCCATAGCATCCCCTAATTGCTTAAGGCCAGAGTTCACTCTATGTTCATTGAAGTTTTCTGTAAGCCAGCGTCCACTAAATGGCAAGTAGCGATAATTCTTTTCAATATATTGAAGCATCCTTTGAGTATTTTTCATCCTAAATGGTTTTGATTGTAAAAATGAAAAGATATATGCATAAGGACAGTCATTTACAATACCTTCGCCATTTGTTGCAAAAGGTTCGATTGCTACAGCTTGTCCTTCTTCAAGAATTGTTGGATCATTATTGTCATAATTTGGCACTGAAATACCTGCATGCAAATTATAATGTTCAAGGCTGTGACCTGTAAGGTTTCTTACTGGGTTTAAATTGTATTCTGCAATTGCCTCTTCAACTGCTCTTCCAATGTCACAGACTTTCACTCCTGCCCTTACAGTGCTTATTGCAGCTTCAAGTCCTGCTGCAGATGCATCGATGATTCTTTGGTTTAGTTCCAATGTTTCCTCATCAAAGAGTTCCTCAAGGTTGTCTCCTGGAACCATGATTGTAACTGCAGAGTCTGCAATGTAGCCGTTTACTTCAGCTCCAAGGTCAAGCTTTACCAAATCTCCTGTAACCATCTTATTGGTGTCTCCTGCAGGAGAGGTATAGTGTGCAGTGACTTCGTTTATTGAAACGTTGCATGGAAATGCAATCCCTGCACCTGACTTTAGTATTTCACTTTCTACAAATTCTACAAGTTCAAGAATTGGAAGACCGTTTTGAATCATTTTTGAAGCTTCTGATCTTACTTTTGATACTATTTTTCCAGCTTCTTCATAGGATTTAATCTCATCAACCATGTTATCACTTTGGCTTAAATAAATTTCAGTTTTAATTATTGCTTTGAT
>JAGCBE010000219.1 GCA_017652345.1 Methanobrevibacter sp. | reverse complement strand
CATCTTTATCACAAATAGCATATAACCATACTTTAGTATAACCATATTGTTCATAAAATTCATGGTTTGTAGTTTCAAAGTCGGCTACATACCATTTATCGCTTACCATTACTCGTATTCATCGCTATGCTTATCTATATACTCAATAAGTTCTTTAACCATATCACTATTTTTACCATCTTCAGTACCTATGAATGGTGCAACCCATTTACCCTTATCATTTTGGTGTAGGTCATAACGTCCTTCATAGTATGCTTGAGTAATCTTAGGGAACTTCTTACGAATAAGAGATTTATTATCCTCTTCTGGATATTCCTTAAATGTTAATCCTGCACTTTCAAATGCTTCCTTTATTTCTTTTGTTATGTTTGCTGAATTGTCAACTTTACTATCATAAGAATATACGTTTGCTAATGAGGGAAGTTCTCTTGTCTTAATACTATCAGGGCGTGGGTCTGGTTGTTGAACTAATTTTTTCCAATCTTCATCACTAAGTTCTTCAATATTCTTTAATACTGAACCATCAACATTTCCTAATTTTAAGTGTGATAAATATTGCTCCCTATACATAGCAAGTCTTATTTCATCATATTGACCTGTTTGAATTAACAATTCACGTTTTTGATAATAAGAATACCATTCATTTAATCTTTTTGTTATTTGAGTATCAATATAATTTTCACGTGATTGGATACTCCTAAACTTATATGGTTCTTTTTCACCACGTGCTTTTGCTTGTTCATTAGCAAGTTTCATATCTTGTACAATAGTACGTCTTGCATCATCAGTATATTCAAACTTAAAGTGAGCCTCACTACTAAATGTACTAATACCATAACGCTTTTTAACTTCTTCAACTTGTTCTTGTGATAATGGAGAATTGTGTAATCGTTGATAATCTACAGGAGTATTCATGATAGTTTTACTAACACTTTTACCCATGTACTTTTTATCAAGGGTATTTACTATCTTGGGTCTTGGCATAAGAAGTCCTCTTCATCATAACTGAGTTCTTCATCATTATCATCAATATCTTCAAAACTATTAAACATTTCTTCCCAACATTTGTCGCATATACCTGTGATAAATGCTTCACGTTTCCAAGCAGGATAATTAGGTAAAATATCTTGTATATGTTCGTGTGTAATATCTCTTAACATAATCCTTTTATATAAAGAAACAGGAAGAGTAATAGCATACTCCTCCTTACAATTAGGACATTTCTTTAGAATAACAATCTTTAATTCATTATCGTCCATGATGGAACCTCCTTATTCATATATTTCAAACATTGCCATTAGTTCACCGTAATCTTTAAAGACTTTATCTTCACCAAATCTAACACCATTAACTGCGTTATAATTATTAGAAATATGTCTTAAATAATAATACGTATTTGGTGTATTTCTATTAGTATCAACGTGTATATGAATTTCCTTAACTAAGCATTTAAACACTCTACCAGCATAGAATACGAATACTGTATCATCAATATTATATCTACTCCTTAGTTCCATGTGTATATATTCCTCCTTTTTTCATTAGTTCTAACACTAATCTATTATACTCATTATCAGTATCAGTATAACTCTTTAGTTCTTTTAATAATATTAGTATTTTATTTAATAACGTTTTCTTATCAATTTCCATTAGTATCATATAAGTATCATGATACATATTAACTGTACTTAACAATAATGTCGTAGGATTAACTACTTCAAGAGTAAACTTGTAATTATGTATATGCTTATCAAATCCCTTATCCTTAAAATCTTTCTCATAATCTTTAAAGGGTACCTGATAACCTAGATTACCAAGTACCCCTAAGAATGATACTAATGATTTAAAACTATCAAATCTCATTTAACACTATCAATATCATCAAGTGTTAAGGATTTTAATGGGACTGCTTCATAAGCAACTACATCTCTAATAACTATGATAGCGTGTCTATTACCATTATTGTCTAGGCGTTCTTTACCTTCTTTATCTTTGTTAATGGTAACATAATAACTATCTCTACCATCAGCGAGTTTGAACTCATCATCAATAGTAAGACGGTATGGGTATTTATCTTCGTTATCAAGTTTCTTACGTAGGGCTTCACCTAACGCAACCTTGACAGAACGAGCAACCCATTGTTGTTGTCCTTCTTTGTCAATAATGGGAGATAATACATCTTGATATTCACCTTTATCATCTTTTTCTTGACGATAAGCAAATACAACATGGAAAGACTTACCATTATTGTCAGTAACTTTTTTCTTACATAACATTAAATAACTTTCTGCCATAAGTAATTTTTCCTCCTTTGCTATTACCTGTTAGTTTGTCTATAGTACCAGTAAATAAGTTCTTGATATTCATAGGGGAAGTCGCAATCAAAATTGTCTACCCTGATATTGTCCTTATTTCCTTTAACTATCTTTATTAAGAATAAACGTGCCTTATATAACTCTTCAAATGACTTATCAAAGCGTGCATTATTTTTAAGATTAGTACAATGTAAAATAATCATAATTATAACCTTGTAAACATGACTAAAAGAGGAGTGGGATTAGCACTCCCCTCTTAGTATTGCTAAATGATAACTACTTAATGACTTCTAATCTATTAGCATTATCACTTAAGATAATCCAATCATAAGCGAGTGGGTTATCGTGTGAGAGTTTAGTCCCCTCTTTTAGTGAGATGACAACATCAATAACACGGGCGCAACCTCTTTTGATTTGTTCCTCACGTGTAAGCACCTTATCGCCATCTTTAGCACCACTAGAGCGGTAGACCTTAACATTACCACTTTTAAGAGCCTCTTTTGTTTCTTCAGCGGTAAGATTAAGGGCGGTTGTTTCTTGTGTATAAGGGTTAACCTTAGTATACACGTTGTTAGTGCTAATAACAATACACATAGCACCCTTATCATTTTTAGCAACTTTAAAGACCTTATAACTATCTAAATCAATAGCCGTTGCGATTTCACCCTTATCATAGAGTGCTTGTTGGTCTGGTCTTAGGATAATATTCATATATTATGCCCTCCTTATGTAAATAATATATCATATTATTGCGTAGGTTAAACATGACAATTATGCGCTATATTATATGACATCTATGCTATATGTATTTACACTTTGACGATATTGTAAACATTTATTTATAAAAAACACTTGACAATTATAATATATAGTCAATTATGCGCTAAAATATATGACAATTATGCTATTTTAGCACTAACCTACACTATACTGCTAATTTATAGACAATCTTGCGATATTGCCTCTTATATTATAGACAATCTTGCGATTTGAGATTATTTTA
This sequence comes from Methanobrevibacter sp., assembly GCA_017652345.1. Next base: position 44 of record JAGCBE010000219.1, on the reverse strand, counting down.
TCCTACATTTAATAATAAAATGACAATTATGCTATGATTATATG
>JAGCBE010000218.1 GCA_017652345.1 Methanobrevibacter sp. | reverse complement strand
CTTATTCAAGCTTTATTCTTCGGAGACGGAGGAATCACTGCTTTAGGTGCAAATGTATTCAACATGGCAAGTGTTGGAGGATGTGTCGGTCTTTACAGCTTTAAAGCATTACAAGGTTTAATCGGCAAATACCCATCTGCATTTGTGGCAGCATGGCTTGCAACCTTAATTGCAGCAGTTGTAGCTGCAATTGAAATGGCTATTGCAGGAACTTTCCCATTGACTGTAGGAATTGCTTCTATGGCACTTTACCATGCATTTATTGGTATAATTGAAGGAGTATTAACTGTAATTGTTCTTTATGCTCTTGAAAAATTCAGACCAGACTTGTTGGCATGGAATAGAGAATAAGGTGGTAATATGGAATTAAGTCAAAGTGATAAATATTTAATTGTTGTAGGGATTATATTTTGTATTGCTTTAGCAGTATTATCTCCTTACATTGCATCTGGCGATCCGGACGGATTAGAAAAATCTGCTGAAGATGCAGCAGTTGGTGAAGATGTTGAAGCTCCAGTTATGGAGGCACCATTCCCAGACTATACCTATGAGCCTTTAGACAAATTAGGCGAAATCGGTGTTTTAATATTCGGTGGACTGATAACACTTGTTCTCGGTTTAGGTATAGGTTATGCATTAAAAAAATCTAACTAATTCTATTGGTTAGTTGAATAATTTAAAATCTTTGTATTTTAAATTTTAGAAAAACAAGTCATGGATATTGATTATCATATAATCATAATCCTTGATTTCATTTTTCTATTCAATTCTTCTTTTTTAATTTTTCAAAACTTTCCTTATTTATCAATTAGTAATACTTTTTCACTGTTTTTTGCTTGATTAGTAATACTTTTCCTTTATTTGCAAATAGTAATACTTTTTGGGCTTATTTTGGCAAATTAGTAATAATTATCGATTTAAATAAATAAATATTTATAATTAAAATCCAATAGTTATATTATAAATTTTTTAATTTCAAATTTATTATTCTAAATATATTGATGGTAGATAAAATGGCGATAGAACAAGTTAGATCATTAGAATTCATTGCTTCCAGGGATACAATTATCCATAATCTGGAAGGTAGGGTTAAGCTCATTGCCATTTTGCTAATTATTCTTTTTACTGTTTTTTCAGATAGGCTAATCGTTCCAATCGTATTGGAATGCTTTTTGCTCATTGTCATGTTTTTAGCTGAATTGTCATTTAAGGAAAGCTTTAAGAGAATACTTCTTCTTTTGCCATTCGGTGGTTTTGTCATAGCATTCCAACCATTCATACACCCTGGAAATATCATTTGGCAGGGTCCTTATACATGGTTGTTCATCACTGATACTGGTTTAAATTGGACAGTTCTCTTATTTGCTAGATTGCTTGTTTGTTTGACAGCTATTGTCATCCTTTCATCCACCTCTCCTATGCAGGAAGTTGTGCAATCATTTAGAAAGCTTGGAATGCCAAGAGATCTTGCTATGATTCTAACTATTATGGTAAGGTTCTTGTTTATCTTTGTGGATGAATTAAGGGACATTAGACAATCCATGACTTCAAGAAACTTTGATCCATTCAATGATGACATCTCTTATAAATGGAGAGTGAAACAAGTTGGATACAGCATAGCAATGATGTTCTTAAAGGCCTATGAAAAGGGAGAAACCATTTATTTAAGTATGGCAAGCAGATGCTTTTCAGACAATTCCAATTTATATCATGCAAAGACAATCATTGGAAGATCTGAATATGTTTATTTGGCTATAATCATCGGAATTATAATTGTCTTGCAATTGCTTGTAGTGTTTTATTCCCCTAATTTGGCTTATTTAGGTGTTTCATTATCATTATAGCTTTTAGTCTATGATTATTTATTTTTCTCTTTTTATTGTTCAAGAAATTTAGGTAAACCTAAAAATTTAGAAAGGTTTATATACTATGAAGTCTAATCTATAATTAACAATAAGTTTAGGCATACCTAAATTATTGTGTTATTGAATAAAAATCTGTAATAATCTTATTTAATGATAGATGTCTAAATTCAAGAAATTGTACAAGTAAGTTAATCATAACAATCCAAATCTCTTGAATTTAGAATTTATTATTAAAAGTAGTTAATGAGTTTTACATAAAACACACATCATTTTCTTCTGCATATAATCGCTCTTTAAAAATGTAAAATTCAAGGTCACTACAAGATTATTCAATCTCCAAAAGAAAATAATTTCAAGGAATTATTTTAACTCAACCTCCAAAAAGAGTTCATAGCTTTGCTATGAATTATTTTTCTTTTTTTATTTTTTTAAAATTTTATCTTATTCCAATAAAAAACAGTGCTTTTAATAAGGTTTTATTATTTTTCATGTTTTGAAAAAATAGCATTTAATAGATTTTAATTCCTTTACCTTTTAAAATAACTGCTAAATAGATAAAGGATATTATGAAGAAGTAGAATAGGATTTGTATATCTAATATTCCTGTTTCCACTCCTAATATTGAATAAGTCAATATTAAGCTGTATATTGCGATATAAAATGTGTCTTTAGTGATTTTGATTATCTTATATCCTGTTCCCAATATGAATCCAAGAAGGCACATCTCAAGAGCAACTCCAATTTTACCGAAATCAACTATCATTTGGCCTAATAATGTAGGGGTTACAGTGACTTCAGTTCTCCAAGCTATTAGCTTTCCAACCAACATTCTTGGTCCAAGATCGCTTCCAGGCATGGAACTTGCTATCATTTTCCCATGCAATATTCCAAAGTTGCCTGAAATCTGATTTAGTAGGTTCAATACATGCATAGTGAAATTAGCCCTATGTTCCAAGGTAGAGAACATGCTAGTGTTTGAACTGATTGCAAGCTCATTCAATGACCTTAGGTAGCCAATTCCCATAATTGCACAAACTCCAATCAATGCACCTAAAATCACTTCCCAAACAGATAATATCTCTCCATAGTAGGCAATGATAATCATCATAAGAAGGATTGCAATGATAGGTGTTCTGTATTCAAGTGTAAGGACAGTTATCATTCCGATTAGGGTTAGAACCAGGAATCTGAATCTCACTTGGCTTCTTGAGATTTCACCCTTTTTGTATTGGTTCAATCTGTGTGATGCAATCAGCCCTATTCCTGGAATAACTAAGAACACTGGCATTGTGAATATAGGCTTTAGTGAGTATCTTAAAGAGGATTTCAATATTGGCAATCCTCCAACAGATGCAATGCTTATGAACAGGAATAGGATTCCAATCAATGTAAGGCAAAAGCCTATTGAATAGACGTCTTTTGTATCAAACAATGGTATTTGATTCTTTTCGCTATCGTTTAAAACAAATCTTGGAAGTATTGCTGCACCTATGAAAAATGAGATGAATGCAATCAATATGGTGAATTGCAAATCCCTTGAAACAGGTTCTGTTGCAAGCAGTAAAAAAAGTGTGAAAGTAACTAGAACAATAAGCGGTGAAAATATTTCCTCCTTTAGAATTTTGCTTTTCTTGAAAATGGATAAAAAGTTTTCACTAGGGTATATGCTCTTGAAATAGCTATTGACCCATTCATTTTCAATAAATTCAAAGATCTTGAAAATAAGTGTAAATAAAAAGGATTTTCCAATCATATCTTCTATATTTCTAGAAATTGTGCTAGTTATAGAATATATTAGACTCATATTTTCACTTTTTTTAGCTTATTTTTGTTCGCTTATGTTTTAGTTTTAGTTATATTCAATCATAAGTTCTGATTTTTATTTGGCTTGTCTGACCGTTGAAATCGCCTAATATTTCACTTGCTGTTTTCAAATCAGTTTTATTAGCCCTATTGATTTCAAGAACATTGCTTTCACCATTCATGACAATGCAAGGCTTTTTATTTTCATATAATGAATTTAACATTTTTTGATATTTTATGTTATCCAAATTGTCCATAGCAATGCTTGTACTGATTTCACAGTTGCTTCCATTAGGCATTTCACTGATTAAATCATTAAGGCTGCTGATTTCCTTTGGAGCAACTGTAATGTCCTTGACATTCCTGTAGGTATCTCCATTTGATTCCAAGCTTATTGAATCGATAAACAGGTCTGCATTTGGCACATCCTTGTAGAATCCAGCAAGCAATTTTTTGCCATTATCATCAATGAGAACGTTTACTTTTTCCTTTTCAGTTTCTCCTAACCATAGGACTTTTCCATTCAATTCAACCTTTTCTCCGGTTTTTGCATCGGTACCGACAATTGTGCTTGTAACCACATTGCCGTTTTTGTAGTAATCCAAATAGGTTTCGAGTATTTTCGGATTGGTTGAATAGTCAAAAGAAGTGGCTGAAGCATTTGATGAGTCATCATCAGCCATATGGTAAATGGCAAATCCCACTGCACCGATTATGCAGATTATTATTAAAATGTCAATGATTGTAATCTTATTTAAAAACCCTGGCTTTTTCATATCTATAACCTGAAAAACTTTTAATATGTTTCTATGAATTCTTTAATTATTAATGTATTGATTTTTTTTATTTTAGCTATTCTTCGTAAATAGCCCCTAAAGGACACATATCCATGCATATTCCACAGTCATCGCATCCATCCTTAATGATCATGGTGTATCCTCTTTTCTCAATCAAGTCTTTTGGACAAACAGGAATGCATTTTTCACAAACTCCACATTCATCTAAATCAATAACTATCAATATATCGCCTCATAAAAATTTTTGTGAATTTTGTAAATTATTAAAATCAATTGATTGTTTCTTATTTAGTAATTTTTAATAATTTAGTAATTTTTAATAATTTAATATCTTTTAATAAAGTATTTTTTAATTAAGTTTTATTTAATACTATTTTAAGATATAATCAT
>JAGCBE010000217.1 GCA_017652345.1 Methanobrevibacter sp. | reverse complement strand
TCTATTGATTTTCAACCTGTTTTTATTGAATATGAAATCATATTTTCCTTTTAGAATAACAGAACCATTGATGTCTTTTGTAATGGCGTGGACTCCATCAATCTTATCATTCACTTTTCTAAAGTCTATATTATCCTTATCATCTAATTTTACAACCCTTTCAAAATTATCCAAATCCTCTTTGGAAGCATTTTTAAAGAAGGACTTAAACTCAGATAAATGAGGTGTAATAATTAAATCCTCTTTTTTGGAAACTAAAGACATGTCAACCAATTTCAATGCATCGGCATCTAAAACCAATGGCTTATCGATCTTTACAGCTAAAACATTGAATAATTTGCCTGTTTCCTCATTTTGACTTGAGCCAGGCCCTAATAAAACTGCATCAACCTTGGATGCAAGTTCCAAAATCTCATCCAAGTCTTCAAGAGACAAGTAATCTCCTTTCGCTTCTTGAACAATAAAGTCTTCAGAAAATGACTTGATTGGTATAGCCGCATTCTTTGGAGTGTAAATATAAGTCAAGTCAACACCAGTTGCAATAGCTGCCTTTGCTGAGATTGCAGGTGCACCGTAATAGTCCTTGCTTCCTCCTACAATCAATACTTTGCCATTGTTTCCTTTATGGGAATCCTTTGACCTGTTTTTTAATCTTAATAAATCTCCACCTTCAACAAATAATTCCGCTTCAATTGGAATTCCAATATCACAGGTAATCACTCCACCGGTCTTTTCCTCACCAGCTAACTTGACACCTGTCTTGATCTTGTGGAAGCTTACAGTGTAATCTGCATCAACAGCAATGTCTGATATTTCTCCAGTTAATGGATCCAAACCTGAAGGAACATCAATAGCTATCTTTAAGCCGTTTATTTCATTAATGAGTTCAACAGTTTTTCTAACCTTTGTTCTAAGCTTTCCTTTTATACCAGTTCCAAGCAAACAGTCAAGTACGATATACTCCTGATTGGAATCGAAATCAAGCTTATCCAAATCGGAAGAATCCTTAATGAAATCAACAGACAGGCGTGAAATTCTCGGTTCCATATTCATCAATATTTCAAGATTTATCAATGCATCATCAGACTTGATTTCATCCAATGTGTTTAAAGCATAAACTTCAACTTCAAAGCCCCTATTCAACAAATGCCTTGCAGCTACAAAACCGTCTCCTCCATTACCTCCTGAGCCAGTGAAGATAATGATCTTTACAGGTTTTGAAAACTTGAAAGTTGAAAGGTTTGCCACTTCATCAGACAATGATTTCCCTGCATTTTCCATCAAGCACAGCCTTGAAAGCCCTAAATATTCACAATTATAGTCTGTTGTCATCATATCAATTGGATCCATTATTACACCTTCGAATTAATTATTTTAATGAAGATTTTTAAAAAATTCTTAAAAAAATTCTTAAAATTGAAAATTAAAATTATAATAAACATTATATTATATAATCATACTAATAATTAAATATAAGGAAATGAAAGTTCAGATTTATACGAAATTTAATACTTGAATGAGGAAAAATAATGAAAACATTAGAAATGTTGCTTGAATATTTTAAAAGAAATAGATTGGTAAACTTTGGAATCCTCATTATTCTAACTATCATACTATATGGAGTTTTAGGGTCTATCTTTATCATGCACCTAAACATTTATGATTCCATCTATTACACTATAATCACTATAGCGACAGTAGGTTATGGAGACATCACTCCAATAACTCCACTTGAAAAAATATTCACTGTAACATTAATTTTAGCAGGAGTGGGGCTCTTAGCTTACATTTTAACTTTTATCATTAGTTCCGTTACAGAAAACCTACAAAACAGAAGGAGCGGGAGAATCATGGCAAAAAGATTGGCTGAAATGGAAAACCATTACGTTTTATGCGGTTTTGGAAGAGTAGGGCTTTCAGTATTTGAAGAATTGAAAAAAAGAAACCAGAAAGTTATTATTGTTGATATGGATGAAAAGGCAACTGAAGATATTGAAGAAGATGAGAATATAGTTGTTTATAATGCAAATGCTACAGAAGACAAAACCATTAAGAAACTTAATATTGACAAATCCCTTGGAGTGATCATTGCAACTGGAAATGATGTAGACAACCTTTTTATGGTTTTATCAATAAGGGAATTGTATAAGGATGCATGGATCATTACCAGAGCAAGCAAAAAAGAGAATTACAAAAGATTAAAGCATGCAGGTGCAGACAAGATAATCTCTCCAGAGGCAAGTGGTGGAGTGGACCTTTACTTTGCAGCTGTAGAGCCTAATTTAGTATATGTCACTCAAAGGCATGGAATTGATTTCCTTGAAAGGGAATTTGAAATTCTTAAAAAACACGACTGCCATTTGGAAAACATAGAATACCATTTCCCAGGAGTTAGAACTCCGGTTACAAGAACCATTGGAGTTTTGGATGAAGAGGAAAGGAATCATTTCATTGATAGGGTTAAAAACAATCCTGATGTGAGAGAATCCTTGGATATCATGTATAAAACTGTAAATGGAGTTCATTCCCATTGGATATCTGGACCTGATAAAGATCATATAGATATGGTTGTTGAAGAATTGGAAGAAGAAGGAAGTGTCTTAGGAGTAAATTTAGAATTTAAGGAAATTAATGAGTTTACCAAACAATTTAAAGAGTAAACTCTAACTCTTTTTTATATCTCAAAACTAGTTAAAACTAAAAATATATCTCAAGACAAGTTAAAACTCAAAATCTATATTCATTTCCATTAGATTCTCAGTTTCCTCAAGTTTATTAACTAGTCTTTCATCCAAATCAGGATTGTTGTCGTTATAATCGATTTCTCCAAATTCGGCTCTAGGTGAGAAAGCCAAGTTATCTTTTTATAAACTAAACTCATCATCAACATTTC
>JAGCBE010000216.1 GCA_017652345.1 Methanobrevibacter sp. | reverse complement strand
TTTGTTGCTCCTTCTTTTAAAATCTTATGATTAACAATTCTTTTTGCGAAATCTTTGTCAAACTTTTTTGTGATTCCTTCTAACATCCCTATTATATCATGTGGATAATCAAAAGGCTTCAATAAACATTCATAATAGCTATAAAGCTGAACTCTTCTTCCATCTTTTTCTATCAATATGAATTTTTGTAGCTTTGTTCCATCTTCTTCTCCATATTCTTCAATAAGATCAGCTTTAATTTTTGCTAATTTTTCAGCTGCTTCTTTTTCTTCTTTTGCAACTTTGTCAAAGTGGCTTTGAGGAATTAAATTTAATTCATCAACATAAACATAAGTTTCATAATCAACAGAATAAATCCAGTGATGAGCGCCGCTATAAAATTCGCCATCTGGACTTATATGTTGATCAACATTGTCCCAATTTTGTGCTAAAATTGTTTCTTTAACACATCTAGTATAAATCTCATGTTCTTCATGAGTTTTTCTAAATGCAATAAAAGGTCTACCTATATCAGGTAGACCATCTTTTGAACATTCGTAAACTTTTAATTTTACTTCTTTCATGATATCATCTCCTTATAAAATTATATTTTTATTCAATCTTCAACAAAATGGATCAGAACTCCATCTTGTTCATAACAAGATATTGTTCTTTCTCCTATCTTTTCTATTATAATATCAACAGCTTTGTTTACTATTTCTCTAAATATTGGCCATCTAAAATCAACATAGTCAATATTTTTCCAATTCCACATAAATTCTTTAAATTCTCGTCGAATATCGTTTTCGTTATCAGGGACATACCCATAATTACGAAGCCAATATTGGACGAAGCCTCCATTACTTGTTCCGTGCCAACTATAATCTCCATTATCAATGTAAGATTGATAATTTTCTAAAATAAATTTTTTCGCATTTATTCCTAATTTAGCCATAATTATCCTACTCTTTCTTCTGTTAATGCTTCAGAAGCTTTCTCTTCATATTTCTGTAAAAAATAATCATAATATTTAATCCAGATATCGTCTCTGATGATATATTCATCATCGCCGACATCTGCTCCTCCTTCAAGCTTTTCTAATTCTTCTATATCTTCATCAAGATAATAATCTATATAAAACTTGAAGTCATCATAGGATTCGTATTCATTGTAATCACTATATGGATTAGGTCCATATTGGACACAATAGCTATAATATAAATTGTGATAGTATAAAGTACCGACTTCCAATCTTTCTTTGGCCAAATCGGTAAATTTTTCTATTGAATTATACAAACGTAATTCAGAAGTATCTATAGAACATAAAGCTTCTCCTTCTGCGTTTAAAATTTCTACACAGAATTTTTTGATGTTGTTAACATTAAAATCTTCTTCTTGGATGGCTTCGCTATTTTCAGTCAGTCCTTCAACAAAAAGTTTATACTTTTCGTTTAATGGAAGTTCTAATATATAACTTCCTTCTTCTTTGAATTTTTCTTCAATTGTTTTAGACATATTTTTCCTCCTTATTCTTCTATCCAATTTAAAGCTTCATTTTTATTATCAAAAATAAATGAAACTTCTCTTGAATCGCTTCCCATCCAGCCTCTGTAGACTGAACATTTAGATGCTAAAAAGCATTCTCCGTTAATTTTTACAACAAGAAAAGACTTGTATATCATACAGTCATTTCCTTCTTCTGTTATCTGTTTTTGATAAATAATTTCCATATTTTTATTTCCTTTCTCTTTCTATTTTTATATCTTCTTCAGGAATACCATCCTGAATTAAATTTTGTTTATATGCTTCAGCATCTTCTTGAGTTCTGAAGCCAAAACTATCATATCCTGCTTCGTCAGAAGCGTTCATGTTTCTTTTTATACAAACAAAGAATATGTCGTGTGCAATATGTTCTTTTTCTTTGTTTTAATCTGAAAAAATAATGAAGTTAGCTAAATAAGCAGCTATAACTTCTGATACAATAAATATTATAATTATTGTCAATAATAATAAGAAAATTTCTTTCATTTTTTTCCTCCCTAATTAGCATCATGCTATTAATACATCATAATACTCTCCAGAGTTATGTTCAATAAGAAGAACATTAACTGGGATAATATCTTCTACAAGTGCTTCTGCAGACTTGTAACAACTACTGTAAGGAATTTCTTGAAAATCTTCCTTTAAATTTTTAAAACCTTCGGGAATAAATTTATCTTTTCCTTTATACTTAACTGTATATCTAACTATCTGCATATCAGTGGCTGACATTATTCTTAGTACAAAAACTTGATCCCCGATTTTCACTTGACTTTTTTTCATTTTTCTATTTCCTCTTTATTCAATTCTTCTTGCTTATTTAATTTTTGGCACAACAAAATTGCACTTGCTGTATCATAAGGACCAAACATTAATGGTCTTATCGCCATTCGCTTATCTTCTAATTTAGGTAAATTAGATTTTAAACCAATTTGACCTGTTTTTCCCACTTTGCAAACAAGTTCTCCTGTAGAGGATTCCTTGATTACCCAATAGAAATCTTCTTTTATCACTTCATACATATTATTTACCTCCTAAATGATAAAATTCTACTAAAGCATCATACAATACTTTTGGCATTACTAGGATATTCTCATATTTAAAATGAGAGAATTCTTCTAAATAATATAAATATTTTCCACCAACAAAAATTTGTTCAAAAGAAACTTCTCTCGTTTTTTCTTCGTCGGTGCCCCATTCTTTATATTCCATGATTATTTTTTCATTTTCATATTTAAACATAGTTGGAATATTTATATAACAACCAGCTGCTGTTGTTTTAGGTTCAAAAGGATAATCGCCAGCACGCCACAAATTAAAACGGAAGAAACTATCTTCCAAAACGTCTATCACTTCATATTCATGAATTGATAAATAAGAACATGACTCAATAGTCATTTCTTGTTCTAATTCATTTTTTTCAACAACAGGAGGATCCACGACTGGAGGTTCTTCTACAGGAGGTTCCTCTGTTGGAATTTCTTCAACTGGTTCTTCAGCAGGTTCAATAACTCTTGCACAAGCAGCAAGAGAAAGAATTAATAATACTAACACAATTAAATAAAATTTATTTTTCATCGTTTGTTTCTCCTCTTAATTCATAATTTGTTCCGTTGCATAAATAAACGGCAGCAGAAACTTTGACAGCTTCTGTAACATTGTTGTTTTCAAAGAAACTAACTAAATCTTTCTTTGAACCTTTCATATTTCTATGGTTTTCAACCACTTCAACTGCGTCTTTTAAATACATATTTTTAAAGACCAAAGCAAGGTCTTCTTGATTTTCATCAATGCGACCTTCCTTTGCTAAAGTTCTTAGTTCTTGACTACTTCTTCCAATTAAGAAAAAAGATTGTCTAATTTGTTCTTTTTTCATATTCTTTCTCCTTTTTTATTATTATTTTTTAAGTTAGAAGATTATGCAGCTGATGAAACATAATCTTCAAAATTACATACTAAGTCAAAAGCTTTGTTGGAAATTTGTTCCCAACATTGACTTAAACAATCAACTGCTTTTACAGCAGTATCATATGAATAGACAATTATACCAAGAACAACAACAGGTTCTGCAAAACAACTTTTGTTATTCCCTGTTCTTAGTCCTAATTTAACTATTCCATAAGGAAGTACTATTTCCTCTTGGAATTTTTCATTGATATGATCTTTACCATCAAAATCTTCAGTAAGGTCAAACCTTAATCCGTCACAGAAGAAGTCTGTTCCTTCTTTAAAATCCTCTTCTTCGTTGGCTGGACGGTAGCCAAAAGATTTATTAGGCATAAATCTCTCGAAAAAAAGTTTCTCCAAATTTTTTCCAGATTTCATAATTACTCTCCTTTCTGGAATATTTACATTATCAAAAGATAATGGTTGAACGGCAGCCCGAAGGCTGTCTTTGGCATTCTCCAAGATGGTTTAGCCCATTATCTTTTTTTGACTAAGAAGATAAGAGCTTTCTTCTTATCCCTTTGAGCTTCAAGAAGTTCACCCATTGATACTTCGTCTGAAAGACTATCGTATCTTTGAATAGCTTCATGAGCTTCCTTTCTTTTTAGGTCGGCTTTCATTTTTAATAAACTGATTTGAAAATCAGTTAATTTTTTTGTTTTTAAATTAATTCTTTTTTTCATTTTTTTCCTCCAAAAAATTATTTAAGGGTTATCCCCTTATCAATAAAACCAACTATAAAACTAATCATAAAATGTTGGTTTTATTGATAAAGAGACAATTATGCCTCTTTAACTTTTAAGCTTCAACAAACGGAAGCTTTTCTTGACGATTAGCCTCTGCTTCTGCTTCTATTTCATTATAAGCCACAGGATTTTTTCCCTTTAGGCTTTTTAGGTTTTTACAGATGATTTCATCAAACTCATCATCTGTTAGTTCTGCTGTCATAGCAGTATTCATTCTTTTGTTTAATTGTTCTAAATCTTTCATTTTTTTTCTTTCTCCTCTAATGAGCACATGTGTATTAACACGGGAACCCGTTTAAATTTTAAGAAGAATTATCTTCTTATCAATAAAACCAACATAAAACGTTAGTTTTATTGATAAAGAGATAATATATCTCTTTACTTTATAACAATAAAAGAATACTTTTATTCCTTTGTTGTTATAAAGAAAAGAAGGAGTTT
>JAGCBE010000215.1 GCA_017652345.1 Methanobrevibacter sp. | reverse complement strand
TAGATAATTCCCTTTTCCTTTAGAATAGTGAAAAATCCTTCCCAGAATATCAATGGCTTAACAAGAATCTCATCTTGGAAAAACTGCCTTAACTTTTCATTGTGATTCATTTGGATAAATACCAATTTCCAGATCTTAAGGTTTTTCTCATGGCTAAACATTTCCTTTATGGCTTCTGAACCCATATGATAAAAGAGTTCCGGATTTTCAATCAGTATGTCATTGTCTTCACTTAGGAGCAAATCATTGTTATTGAGCAATTCATCGTATTCAAAAAGATTTCTCAAATAGTCAAATATATCCATCAAAATTGCTTCCTTAGATGAATAGTGACTATATATTGAACTTTTTTTAATTCCAACTTCTTCTGCAATCTCCCTAAGTGAAACAGAATCATATCCTTTCTTTGAAAATAAATCTAAAGACACATCAAATATCTTTTCTTTAGTGTTCATTATTACCTACCTACCGTTCGGTAGTTATATTATATAATAAAGGGTATATAAAGTTTTCCATAGATAAAAAATTCTAAAATACCTAGAAAATAAAACAGTTATACTAAAAAATTAAAAAAAGACTAATGGAAATAAAAAAGTTAAAAAAAGAAAAAAGAATAAAATTATTCTTTTTCAACTACAACAGCAGTACCATATGCTAAAACTTCTTGCATGTTTTGGGATATGCTGTCTGAATCCATTCTCATGGTGATGATTGCATTTGCACCTAATTCCTTAGCATGATCAATGCAACGTTGAATGGATTCATCTCTGGATTCTTCCATCATTGAAACGTATTGCTTGATTTCTCCACCGAGTAATCCTTTTAATCCTGCACCGATATCTCCACCAATACCACGTGCACGTACGGTTAACCCGTATACAAATCCTTTTTCTTCTACAATCTTGTATCCAGGAATATGGTCTGAACTTGCAATTGGAAATTCTTCTATACTTACCATTTTAATACCTCACATTGTTTTTCTAGTGAATTTTAAATTAACATAAGTTAATTAGTTTTATATAGGGCTATAAAGTATATAAATTTTATTTTAAAAAATATTCAATTATTTAACAAATATTTTAAATATTATGTAAACAAAACATAATATATTATAAGGCACTTAGTGCGTAAAACCATATTAAAAAAAATTATCAAACTAGATTTACAGCGCACTAATACCTTTATAATCTTATCAAATAATTTTAATCTTAATAAACACATTAAAATTACTTATAACTTATTTCAATAAAAGAATGGTGAAATAATGAAAGCATTAGTCGCAGATGCAATAAATGAAAAAGGTATTGAAAACTTAAAAGAAGTTTGTGAAGTTGTAGTGGATACAAGCATTACCCCTGAAGAGTTACTCGAAACAATTGGTGAATATGATGCAATTCTTATAAGAAGCAGAACCAAATTGCCTGCTGAAGTTATTGAAAAGGCAGACAATCTTAAAATCATTGCAAGAGCAGGTGTAGGTGTAGACAACGTTGACGTGAATGCAGCTACCAAAAAAGGTATTATGGTAGTTAATGCACCTGAATCCACATCAATCACTGTAGCTGAACACACAATGGGACTCATCTTAAGCACTATCCGTAAAATAGCTATTGCTGACAAATCAACCAAAGCAGGAAAATGGGAGAAAAAGGCATTTATGGGTATGGAACTTAGAAACAAGACCCTTGGTGTAATCGGTATGGGAAGAATCGGATCCCAAGTGGTAAACAGATGTAAGGCATTTGAAATGGATGCAATTGCATACGACCCATATTTACCTCCTGAAGTTGCTAAAAACATGGGTGTAGAATTATACGAAGACATTGAAGACGTATTGACCAGAGCAGATGTAATCACTATTCACGTTCCACTCACTCCTGAAACTGAACACTCAATTTCAACTGAACAGTTCAAAATGATGAAAGACACTGCACTTATCTTCAACTGTGCACGTGGAGGAGTCATTGATGAAGATGCTTTATACGAAGCATTGACCACTGGAGAAATCCTCGGTGCAGGTCTTGACGTATACGAAGTGGAACCTGCAAAAGACAACAAATTGTTTGAATTGGACAATATCGTATGTACCCCTCACATTGCAGCATCAACTAAAGAGGCTCATAGGGATGCAGCAATCATTGTAGCAAATGAAGTTATTACATTATTCAAAGGAGACATGCCTAAAAACGTTATCAACATGCCTCGTATGAACAATGCTGAATTTGAAGAAACCAACAATTACTTGGAACTTTGTGAAAAATTAGGAAGCTTCATTTCCCAATCTACAAG
>JAGCBE010000214.1 GCA_017652345.1 Methanobrevibacter sp. | reverse complement strand
TGATTAATGAATCAGTAGCTGCTCTCCAAGCAGATGTTGATGTAATTAGTGCAAATAGATACAACGACTTTAAGATTACAGATGCAAAGCCTTATGCAGATGCTGTAGCAGGCATGACCTGTGCAGACGGACAAGCAAAATCTGTAATTGACCTTCACAAAAAATCTGTAGAAAGCCATTACAAAGTATTGACTTCTGTGGCTGAAACCATCAGACCTGAAGATGACCCATTTATTGAACATTACCAAACTCCTCCAATTCTCGAAATCTTATGTGAGGAAGATGGTGAATTTGCTGACAGTATGGCAACATTTATCCAAGCTATTGCTGATAGTGAAACATTGATTACAAAAGAATCTGTACGTCGTTACGGTGGATTCTATGGACCTACTTGTGTAGTTGACTTCGCTTTAATGCCAGGAAGTACTTCCAATGTAGTAAACCAAATCTTGAAAACCATCCATATTCCTGTAATGCACAAGCAAGCTATTCTTTCTGCAAAATCATGGGGTATGAACACTTCCTATGGTATTGGTGATTCATTTGCTCATGCAATTGAAAACGGTGCATCTGCTGCAGAAGCAGCTGCAAAAGAAGTTGAATCAATGCAAATGATTTACAAAGAACCTGTAGAAGCTCAAGGAAAATTGATGGATGATGCAGGACACTCCTCCTTTGATGTAAGAGCATTCATGGAAGGATACAAAAAAGAAATGAGATCTGTTGTAAAAGCAGCTATGGATGATGGCGTACACTATGGTAACATTGTAACTGTACCTGCATACTGTGTAGGTGATATAGGTCACCACATTGGTCAAGCAAGCTACAACATGTGTAAGGATGATGTAACATTAGCTATTATTCAAGCAACTGCTAAAGTAATGGAAGCTTCCTTAAGAGACAATGTAGGCAAATTCATGCACCCATCACAAGTCTTGAACTTAGCAACTGGTGCAACTGCATGTGCTACCGAATACATTCTTGAATTAGACGGATTCAACTCTGCTATGGTTGTAGACTTATTAACCAAAAGATTCCACAACTATGTACAACAATATCCTACCAGAGGCGCAGCTGCAGAATTGCACAACTGTGACTTTATGGACATGATTCACAGAGGTTCCACTTACATTAGCGCTGCAAGAAAAGCAAGAAGCAGTGCAAAAATCGATCTCGTACCTAAAGTTAACGGATTCGCTGTTGACTTAGGAGCAATCACTCACAATGAAGTACTCATGAACCCACAAAGATACACCTATCCTGCTTGTGGTATTACAGTAAGATTCTCCTCATTAATGAGACTTGCAGACTACCCATGTTTACTTACTCCTGAACCTGTAACCGCTACAATGATGACCAACATCATTGCACTTAACAAAGAAGTTCCTGGTTCCCCTGTAAGAGGATGTAAAAACTGTGCTTCCTGTATGATTGATGCAAAACACGAGTACTGTCAATGGAAAGAATCTGTATAGATTAGTTTAATTGGATAATTTAAAGATCAATTCTTTATTTTATCTTTATTTTTTTAAAAAACTTCAAACTTAATTAATGTAAGATTATTTTATTATGGAGAGAAATTATGGCTTCATGTAATATTACTAAAAAATTCATTGCAGAGCTTATCGGTACCTTTTTCCTAGTGTTCTTCGGTACAGGATCTGCAGTTGTAACTTTACTTATTGATGATGGTGTTAATCATGGTGCAGCTGGTATTGGGCTCCTTGGTGGTTTAGGAGACTGGTTAGCTATTGGACTTGCATTCGGATTAACTGTAATGGCATGTATTTACTTATTTGGAAAAATTTCAGGTGCACATTTAAATCCTGCTGTAACAATTGGATTGCTTGTCAGCAAAAACATTTCATTGATTGATAGTGTTTACTACATTGTAGCTCAAGCTATTGGTGCAGTTTTAGGAAGTTTATTATTATTCGTATGTTTAGGCGCTCCTGCTGTAACAATCGGAGGATTAGGTGCTACCGCTCCTGGTTTGAGTGTAGGATATATTCCAGCAATGATTGCTGAATGTATCGGTACTTTCTTCTTGATGCTTGTTGTAATGGGTGTTGCTGTGGATAAAAAAGCAGACCCTGGTGTTGCAGGTATTTCCATTGGTATGACTGTAGCAGCTGTAATCATTGTACTTGGTGCATTCACTGGTGCATCCATTAACCCAGCACGTACCTTTGGTCCTTACTTAATGGACACCTTGCTTGGTGGAGCTAACCTTTGGGGATTCTTCCCAATTTATTTAGTTGGCCCTATTGTAGGTGCTATCCTTGCAGCTTTAGTATATGGCTACTTAGCTAAAGGAAACGATGCTTGTGCATTGCCACAACCATTCTTTGATGAATAATTTTTTTTTAAAATAAGAGTTTTCTCTTATTTTCTATTTTTTATTTTTTTTTTTTAATAGTTATGATTTTTTCATTGCTTTTTTTAAATAATTTTTTCAAATTAATATTTTTTAATACGTTTATTAAATTATTTGTTCAATTTTTTTTTAAAATATTAATATTTTATCTAATATTTAGTTAAAAACTTATTAGTTTATTCTACTTTTTTCTAATTTTTCTAAACAATACAAAAGATTTAATAAGGATAAGTTATAAATTAAATCTTATGTGTACTGCAAGCGAATATTTAACAAGGGGCCATTATTTTGGCAGAAATTTCGACTATGAAATTTCATATTTTGAAAGAGTTTGTATAACTCCAAGGAACTACGAATTTGAATTTAAGAAAATTGATGAGATAAAATCTCATTATGCCATAATTGGAATTGCTGCAGGTGTTGACGCTTATCCTTTATATTACGATGCTTGTAATGAAAAGGGAGTGGCTATAGCAGGTCTTAACTTTGCAGGCAATGCCATTTATAGGGAATGTGAGGAGGGAATGGTAAATGTAACGCCCTTTGAATTCATTCCTTATTTGTTGTCTCAATCGGAATCGGTAGAGGATGTAAAGGAATTGCTAAAGGATCTTAATATGGTGAATATTAATTTCTCAGAGGAATTGCCGTTATCTCCCCTACATTGGATGATATCAGATAGGAATTCTTCAATAATCGTTGAACCTTTAGAGAATGGCTTAAAGATATATGAAAATCCTGTGGGTGTTTTAACTAATAATCCTAGCTTTGACATGCAATTGTTTAATTTGAACAATTACAGGAATCTGTCTGTCAAGACACCTGAAAATACCTTTGCCAAGGAATTGGATTTGGATACATATAGTAGAGGCATGGGTGCAATTGGCCTTCCTGGGGATTTGTCTTCTGCATCCCGTTTTGTAAAGGTTGCTTTCACTAAGGAAAATTCCTTTTCTGGTGACAGTGAAGCTGAAAGCGTTTCACAGTTTTTCCATATCTTAGCTTCTGTTGAACAGCAGAAAGGATTGACATTCATTGATGATCCTGATTTGTATGAGTATACCATTTACTCATCTTGCTACAATACGGAAAAGGGCATTTTGTATTATAAAACATATGATAATCATCAGATTACAGCTGTAGACTTGAATAAGGAGAATCTTGAAGGAGACAGTTTGATAATTTATCCATTGATTAATGAGGCACAAATCAATTTTGTAAATTAAATCTTTTGAAAAGAAATATTTCAAAAGTTTTTATGTTGTTGAACTAAATTTAACTAAGGAGAGATTATTATGGCAGATTTAAAAGGAACCAAAACTGAAGAAAACTTAAAGGCAGCTCTTGCTGGTGAATCTCAAGCTCGTGTGAAATATGAATTTTATGCTTCCCAAGCTAAAAAAGATGGTTATGTGGAAATCAAGGACATTTTCCAGGAATCGTCTGACAATGAAAAGGAACATGCTAAAATCTGGTTTAAGCTTTTGCATAATGGCAAAGTGCCTGACACCTTAAGCAATCTTGCCGATGCTGCAGCTGGTGAGCATTATGAATGGACTGAGATGTACAAGGAATTTGCAGAAACTGCACGTGCAGAAGGTTTCGATGACATTGCAGATTTGTTTGATGCAGCTGGTGCTACTGAAAAGGTACATGAAGATAGATACAATGCTTTAACTGCTAAGATAAAAGCAGATAAAGTCTTTAAAAAAGATGAAGAGATTGCATGGAAATGTAATAACTGTGGTTACATCCATATTGGAAAAGAAGCACCTGAAGTTTGTCCATTATGTGATCACCCACAAGCACACTTCAGAAAGCAAGACACCAGT
>JAGCBE010000213.1 GCA_017652345.1 Methanobrevibacter sp. | reverse complement strand
GGCAATCAATATCCTTGGAGTGCTTCCTAAAATAATGTTGAATGCATTTGAAGTTGCAGGATCTGTTCCAGGTAAAAATATGGCTATTTGAAATTCTATGACAGCTATTAAATTTATTATGAAACCTAAATAAATGGTTCTTTTTGCAAGTGAAAATCCATAGATTTCAGTTAGCACATCTCCTACAATATATACGAGTGGGAATATGACAACGCCGCATGGCAATATTATGTCATACAATGAAAATGTTTTTGAAGCAAGAATGTTTGAAATTATAAGGCATCCGCAAAACAATGCAGTAATTATTGGATATAATTCCATTTGGCTTGGCTTATTTTTCAAAAAGCTCATTTCACCACCCATATTCAAAATATTATATCAATTTCTCTACTCTTTCCTTAGCTTCCACTACTTCAGAGTCAGTATTGTCAAATTCAAGGAATTTTTCATAGTTCTTTAAAGCGCTTTCATATTTCTCTCGGTCTTCTTGGATAATTCCAATCTCATAATAGGTGTAGTGATAGTTTGGATTGATTCCAAGTGCAAGAGAGAAGGCTTCAAGCGCTTCATCATCTTCCTCTAAAGCATGCAATGCAACCCCTTTGTTGTGGTATGCATTTTCCAATTCGAAAATTGTTTCATATGGGTTGTCGCTGTATCTTTCGATGCATTCATCTAAAGTTTGGACAGCTTCCTTATGCTTTTGAAGCTTGATTAAACAGCTTCCTTTTAAAAATAGAATGTTGGAATTGTTTTTGTCAGATTTGAGAGCCTTATTATAGGTTTTTAAAGCGTCATCAAATCTTTGATGGTTTTCAAGGACATATCCCTTACTCATTAAGTCATAAATGTCAGTCGCTTCCACTTCCATCACGATATCATAAACCTTGGAAGCCTCTTCGTAATTTTCCATAAGTTCGTAAGTGTTTCCTTTTGAAATCAATGCAGAAAGGTTATTGGGATCTAATTCCAATGCATTATTGAAACAGTCTAAAGCATCTTCAAATTGTTCGGTAATTGTCAAGACAGTTCCTTTTTGAATGAATTCCTGAGCAGTGGTAGGTTCAATATCCAACATTGCATTCATGTCATCAATGACCCTTTGCTCATCGATTTCCATGCTGTTTCCAGGCTTGATGATATCCTCATCACTTAATGCACGAGATTCGTTTTCAGCCATTTCCTCATTTTCAGCCATCAATGTTTGGAATTCTATAGAATTCATTAGGATATTTGCCACTTCAGGATACTCTTCAATGATAATATCCATGTATCTTGCTGCCTCTTCCCTATTGTTTTCTTGGAGTGCAATTGTAATTTTATTTACTAAGTGTTCTAATGCAGGGTCATTAAATTCCATGTTTTCACCCTTTCCCTAAATACTATAATTAAATTGTTTTATGATAATTTTTTTTTAAATGATAATGGAGTCGTCAAATAGTCTAAATAAGTAAATTTTTTATCTTCAAATAGATTGATTATTGATTTTGCAATTCTTTCAAGAAGTAGTACAATACTCCTTTTTGAGCATGCATTCTGTTTTCCGCTTGGTCATACACTACAGAATGAGGGCCATCAATCACTTCTGCACTAACTTCTTCTCCTCTGATTGCAGGCAAGCAGTGCATGAAGATCACGTCATCATCTGCCAAATCGATAAGGTCCTGATTAACTTGATATTCCTTAAAGTCAGCTCTTCTTTTTTCAGCTTCAGCTTCATCACACATACTTACCCAAACGTCAGTATAGATGACATCTGCATCGCTTACAGCAGACTTTACATCGCTTGTGATTGTGATTGTGGAATTGTTTTTTGCAGCATATTCTTCTGCTTTT
>JAGCBE010000212.1 GCA_017652345.1 Methanobrevibacter sp. | reverse complement strand
TGGTAAATCAGATGTAAAAGCTTCAGAGTATCAATGATGAGATAACGGTAAGAGAAGTAGAATATTATATAATAATTTGTCAGCAGTATTATGAAATGACCCTGAGACGCTTGCTAAGCTAAGTACATATATTACTTCTGCGGCCGCACAATACAGTGACTTCCAAACTGCATTAAATAGTATATTATCAAAAGCTTGAATAAAATGACAACAGGCTACTCAAATAAAGAATTCAATAAATCAAAATCAAAATACAGTTAATGAACAGTCTACAACTACAACTAAACCAGAAATAAAATGGACATCTCGTTAATTTATTCTATATTAAATATATAATGCCAGATTTAAATTTCGCAAACACATCAGAATTTACACAATATTTAATCAATTTTCATAATGATAATCCAGAATATTCTATACCAGAATTGATGGATGTTTTGTATGAAAATTGAGCTACAATAAAATGAGTTGATATATGAACAGTTTCTGATAATAATCCCACATGGGCTAATGAAATTGTTAATTATATAGATAACAAATCTCATGAAGAATGAACATGAACAACATTAGAAGCTTCCGATTTAAGAGTTGAGCCAGACAAATATAGTTCAGATATGAAATTTATAGAAGCTGCAAATACTTCTAATTGGGAAGACCAATGATATTCAACTCAATTAGAAACTCTAATAAATGATTATACTGACACATTAGAGGAGATGAGAAATTTTGTGCATGAGAATAATTCATGATATTGAAAATCAAAACAAGCGAATAAGGCATTTGCTGATAAATTATCAGAATATAGAGAAAAATTAAAATCAATAGAAGAAAGCCCTGAATTATATAAATTAATGCAATGACTTTCTGAGTGATGAACATGACGTTTATTAGATGAATGAATATTAAATACTAAGACTAATTCTATATTACATATGATAGCAACTTGAGAATGAAGTAAATTGTTTGCGAATAAGGATAGATTTAAGAACTGGATTGATAGTGTACAGTGAACTTGATTTGATAATTTTATGACAGCATTATTCTCAGATACTGATAAGGATGCTTGAGATATAGCTAAATATTATCTTAAGACACATAAAAAACCAGAATGAGTTGAAGAAGAATGAGAAGAGACTGATACTATGAAATTTTGAAAAGATGTTGAATGACAGAAATATGTTAATGATAGAAATAAACAGCTAGCAGTAATGCTTGCTAATAAATGATTAGTTACAAAAGAAGATATTGATAACTTTTTAAATCAATACGATAGTTGGAAGAATGCTAATGAGAAAGATAAAAATGTTACATTAATGAATTTGTCAGGAATGGCACAAAGTAATTATAATAAGTTTGTAAAGCAGAGAGAGGAGGCGGAAAAGAAAAAGAAAGATGAAGAGAGAAAGGCTGCTGGTATTTGAAAGAAAATGGATTTCTCTCCTAGTAATGATAGTCCATTGAATTGAGAGGAAGATATTAGCACAAGAGAAAAATTTAATAATGTTATAGAACAAGCAAAAGCAAAGATTGATAATAGAGAAAGAGAATTTGATTGAAGCGCTGAGGCTCAAAAATGATTAGATATGTATAATAAATATACACAAATAAAAGCAGAAGGTTGAAATAAATGAGACATGAAGAAATTCTTCTCATCTAACGCTTGAGTTATTACTGATAATACAGTAAAAGAAACAAAGGATAACTTGAAGAAAGCGTGACTATCTAATAATCAAATTAACGATTTCGTATCTGATTGGAAAAATACATTCAGTGGTAGTTTAACTAGAACTGTAGACTGAAAAGATAATAGGATTACAAATTTATTAAAGAATAAACAAAATACTATTAATCTTTCTAAGTGAAAGAAAAAATAATTTAATTTATAATTTAATTTATTATGGCAACTAAAAGATTAAGTAACTGAACTACGGTAAGTTATAATAAAAACACAGGTACTTTTAATGTTAATTGAAAAACTTATTCAAACAAGAGTGATGCCGCTAGTGCAATTAATAGTGCTAAGGGTACTTCTAGTTGAAGCTCTTCTAGTAGCAGAAGTAATAATTCCTTTATTGACCCCAGCGTATTACAAGACCAGCATATGGGTATGTCTAATCAAGACATAGCTAATAAATGGTGAGGTACTAATAAAGACTGAACACCTAATGCTGCATGACAAACTAAAGTGTTACAAGCTCTTAATAAAAACAATAGAGTATATTGAACTGGTTGATATACTAATTATGATAGTAATACTTGATTATATAGCAAACCATCTACAAGTTGAAGTTCTTCTTCTAGTGATAATTCTAAAGATACTATATGACAATATTGAGATGCTAGTTATAAAAATTATACAAATGCATTCAATAATTATAAGTCACAGTGAATGAGCGATGAAGATGCTAGGAGGAAAGCTGCATCTCTATTAGAGAATGAAGATTTGCTTAAACCAAAAAGCGAAGAAGAAATAGCAGCTGAGACACAAAAGAATGATGAAGAAGATTTGTCTTGGATAGATGATATTATGTGAGAAATATGAGAGGAAGAGGAATGAGAAGAAGAAACTCCAGATGTAAATGACCAATTGTATCCTGAGTGGCGAGATGAATTTAATGAAAAACTTGATAGGATGGAGCAACTACAAAGCCAAAGTACTGAAAGTAATGTAGTACCAGAAGAGAGAGATACATCATATGATTATAATACGTATTTTCAAGAAAACCTAGCTCCAGATACTACTTATGAATGATGAGAAAGTAAGAATGAATTAGCTAATGAAACTGGTTTAACATTTGCTGAGAAGTATCAGGAACCTGTAACGCAATCTCTTGAGGAATTATGATTGTTAACTCCAAATCAAGAAGCATCTACGCAAGAATGAGTTGAAGAAGCTACTACTCCTGAATGATACAATAACCCTGAAGAAATAGTAAATTGATTTGAAAGCACGTTAGAATGATTAGCATCACAATGAGAAACATGAATTACTCCTAAAGATGCAGCTCAGGCGTATGTAAACTTTAAAAATCAATTAAAGAAATATGTTGATGATAATAATATGAGTAGAGAAGATTATATGAATTATTTAAGACAAATGAAAGACAATAGTATTTTAAAAGATGTTTTAACTAGAAAATAATAAAACATGGAGGAGCTAGAAAACTTATGATGCTTAGGAGACTGAGCACAAGAAACAGATTATTTGTTGTGTGAATGAGATGGCGACTTACTCCCTCAATTATTTGAGAAAGATGAGGTGCGTTTTGAATATAACCAATGAGCAAACGATTGGAGTAAAGTAAGCTGTACTATCTTTGCGGCAATGGGTATGCTGTCTGACTTAATTAATTATGAGTTCAGCGAGGCTGAACTTAAAGAAGTTGACGAATTAAGCTATACTAGAGGTAGAGTTAGATGACAATGATGGTTTGTTCAGTCTGCTGTTAAACTTGTAGCAGATTGGTACAATAATTCAGAGTTGTCTAAAAAGTACTGAAAAGTAGCTTACTATCGTATGTCAAAATTTTCTGATGATGTTATAGAGAACGCGATTAATAAATTATACACAATTGATGGTAATCAATGTATAACGTCAGAATATACCAAAGACAAGAAGGATTGAATGATAGATTGAACAGACTTTGGTAAAAACACTAACTGACATAGTATAGATGTTATAAATTATAAATGACAAAGAAGTGTTAAGAATAGTTATAAGTGAAGTCATAAATATAATATATACTGACTTAAAAATAAATTAAGTGTTATAACTAACTTCTGAACTTGGTTCTATATATATACATTAGTTAAAGAGGATAATTATGAACGTATTAAAGAATTAAATGAATTCAAAACATTGTTAATACAAACTATAGAAAATAACTCTGCTATGCGACATAAAACAAAAGATGTTGAATATCAAAAAAAATTAAATGAAATGAATAATGTAAACAGAAAGAAGTTAGCAGATATAGACGAACAATTAAAACTTTTAAATAAATAATATATTTTATATGAAAAAGTATATCAATACAAGCAACTATTATCTTTCTACTACAGCATCAATAATACAAAACAATACTGATACTGGTAGTTTTGATGTATCAGACATTACTATAGATTGAGTTGCATTACCTTTAGAAGGTTATTATTGGGTTGATGTAGACTTTGGTGATGCTAGTAAAAGAGAAATTTTTAGAATTGAAAGAAGAGAATGATATACTCTTTTCTATGATAAAAGGATTTCTCCATATTGAAAGAAAAC
>JAGCBE010000211.1 GCA_017652345.1 Methanobrevibacter sp. | reverse complement strand
GAGAAACAATAATTAGTAACTAAAAATCATTCTGCATTCCAATCAATGAAATTATTCACTCCCCGGACATACCAGCAGATTTCACATATTTCATCATAATCATCATTCCAATGACCACAAACAGGACATTCCCACATTATTTACACCTCAGGTAATGTTGATTAATATATATGTTAATTATATGTTTTAATGTTGGGGTTGTGATATTATGGTTTTAGAAGGATATGCAAAAAGAAACAGTAATTATGGGTATTGTAAATAATTTAATAATTAACTAATTGCATTCTATTTTTATAAAAACCACCATCAAATAATGTTTGAAACATTTAAACCATAACCAAGCACCAATATTTAATTTAGAGAAAATTTTTTTTCAACCCCAAATATGAAAATAATTTTTTATAAAATGCTTCAAATCATCTGTATCTAATTCAAAACAAATCAATCCATCCACAACAAACTACATCTAATCCAAATTAACTATAACAATCCATAACTTTACCATATTAAAAATAGAAACATTTAAATACTTTAAATTACATATTATTAATTAATAGCAATTTATATTGTTATCTGTGAATTTTTAGTATGGTAAATCAATATTTTGGTTACAGTCAGTTTCACAATGTTGATTTTACTCCATATTGATTGAGAAAAAAATTTTCTATAAGGAGGGTTTTTTGAAAAATGGCAGTTGAAACGTTGTCATCTACATATGAACCGGACACACGAAAAAAGTTAACTGACAGTGATTGTCCGAGATTTCTACTGTTAATCTTTAATTTCGCATTCCTGCCTATGATTCAAGACATAACGCGAGAAATGGATGCGGAATTTAAAGGAAAAAGAGGTCCCAGGGCATATCCACGTGTCTTGTTACTAATAGTAGTGCTATACTGTTTCAGTGAGAATCTATGTAGATATAAAGACATGTCCAAGGAATGTAAGAAGAATAAGTACTTAAATATAATTTTGGACGATAGAGTAATAAGCAGAGGTACTTTTGCTAATTTTTTAAACAATACTGATCGTGAAGGTGTTCATAAGATTTTTATTGCAACATTGGTGTTGCTTAATGATATTGACGCTTTCAGTATTGCCAGAGTTTTTATAGATGGTACTGATGTTATTGTAAGAGCATCACGAAATTATTTCATCAGACAGAATGATTTAAAAGCCATGGAGCTGTTAAATGAATGGGGTTTACTCCATGACGGCAGTAAAGAAGAAATACAAAAATCATTACAAGGCTTAGATATAAAATTAAAGGAATTTAAAAATGATAAAGAAATGGTTAAACTAATTAAATTGGCCAGAAGAAGAATACGGATATATAAGCATAAAGTTTATGAAAAAAGAGCACGATATCAAAAACAATTTGAAAAACGTGGAGACGTGAAATTATCCATTATTTTTCCCGAATGTGTCTTTATGAAGACCAAAAAAGGAGGATTTGATTTCGCATTAAATTTCCAAGCAGTAATGACCAACAATCATGTCATATTCGTCGGACTATTATTATCACAACCCAATGATCAAAAATCATTACCTGACGTATACCGACAAATGAAAAAAACATTAGATACATACTTGGAAATGCAGGCAAAATACGGAGAAAAGAATAATCCTTTAAAACACACACGAGCATTTGCCAATATAGTAATTGTCGCAGATGCAGGATATTTTACCGTTGTAAATCTATATTTTGTTTTCATAAATCAAATAAATGCAATAATCAAACCTTCATCTGAAGCCCGAAAAGACAATAACAAATTAAAGGAGCGTGACGGACATCCAAAAAAAGAAACAAAATCCATTAAACGATATTTCAAGAGAGTTTTAGGTGGTTATGAGTGTAATCAAGGAAAATTTTTAGGGTTTAAAAAGAGCATTCCTATCAATCATAGGGAACCTCAGGAAGATGATAATCTTCCTAAAGTTTGCAAGAAGGAACGGCAAATTTTCGATAGAAAACGCTGTTCTGGCTGCAAATATGAAGATGTCTGCCCTAAAAAACTTGAAGACCGCATACCATTCCTTTTCAGATGGATGACTGATAGATTCCTTGATAAAAGAAGATATGTTCATTACATACATCGATTTTCAAGAGGAGAATCTATTAACGGATTTCATAAGACAGATGTCGGCGTTGTAAAGTTTGTAGGCACGACCCTACAAGCTGTCGAGAATGAGTGCGATTTAAGAGATTCAATCTTCAATCTCATACGTTGGGACAATTTAAAAGAAGAATTAACTTAAACACACATTTATTTTTTTCTTCTTAAAAATTGGACATAACTAACGTTATTGTGGATTAATCCACTTGTGTTAGTCTGTACGCCGT
>JAGCBE010000210.1 GCA_017652345.1 Methanobrevibacter sp. | reverse complement strand
TTCAAGTCTTCCAACTTCTTGTTTGATTTCATCTAAGTATTTTTGATATTCTTCTGCAACTTCTGAATTTATATTAACTTGTACTATAGTTTCATTTAATTTAGCTAAAATTGCACTTAATTCTTCTAAATAACTTAGTGAATCATCAAAAGCTAGTGGTAAAGTTTTACTTATTCTATATCCACTTAAATCTAATGGCTTTAGCATTATTCTTCACCTTCCTTTTCTTCTTCTATAATTTCTTCTACTGCAGGTTCAACTTCTTCAGTTATTTCTACAATAGGTTCTTCAATAATTTCTTCAGTTAAAGGTACTTCTTCTACTGCAGTTTCAATGAATACTTCTTCAGCAGGAGCAAAGTTATCATATAATACTGTAGCTGGATGATCGTACATTTCAGCAGTCTTATATCCCTTTACTGGTCTATCGTAATCTTGTATCATTTGTAATCACCACCCTTCTTAAAAGATTTGCATAAATAAATCTTTTAACTCATCTATTACTAAATTATCTATATTAACTAAATTCTTTCTAACTTCAGTTAAAAGTTCTACAGGATATCTATTACCATTATTACCAACTATATGTCTTACATAATCTTCATTAGTATTTCCATTTGTATTATCAGATGAATCATTATTATTTAATGTAAGATTAGTAGCGTAATGTTGGTCGTCAAATTCAGTCATAGATATTTGACCTTGTGGTGTATCTTGAAATAAGCCTTTACCTTTTGAGTTAGAATTAGAATTAGTTTCACTATCAATTTTTCTATTATAGTCTTCAGTATAATTTACGTTATTGAATAATTCTCCTGTTTTAATAGCTTTATCAATTAGTTCTTTTTGAGCTAAATATAAGTTATTATAATAAGGCATTATTCTATCCATAGTTCTATTTAAATATGTTTTAAATAGTTCTGGTGTTTCAAATCCTATTTCATCTTCGTAGTAATAATATAGAATATTTTCATTTAATATATTTCTATAATCTTCATCAAATATTGGATAATCTGTTAGTCCAAAGTTAAATCCATTTTTTATTAAATTTTTAATTGAAATAGTATATTTACTCATAAACTTCACCTACCATTTCATCTTCAACATCTTCATAGAAGTTTTTAGTATCCATACCAAGTAATTCCATAACTTCATCATTTAATTTGATAGTTATTTGTTCTGCACCCATAAAGTACTTTTTGTTTATTTCATCACAAGCCTTTTTACGTGTCTTATAGAAACAATTTAAATAATACTTGATAATTTCATTGTTTGATTCAACTTCATCAGTTATTAGTCTTTCTTTTTTATCTGTATTAGCATTATCTATACCTAGATAAGTTAAACACTCGTTCCATATTTCGTGTTTATGAAGTTCTAATTTATCAATTAGATATGGAGCGTCAGTTTTTAAAGCATTTATTTTACTACCTAACTCAAATGTCTTACTACCAAATATAAATGGATTATTTCCGTCATATTGCATGTAAGCATTTTTTAAAGTTAGCATAGTCTTTTTATCACCTTCAAGAAGTACTGGTGTTTTTTGAGCTTTTAAGTTAACATCTATAGTTCTTTCAGTTTCATATAGTCTATAAGCAAATAGTTCTATACTTTTTCTTGTTGGTAGCATTAACTCATTATTCATAATAAACACAGTATTGTCGAAGTCAAATGTTTTAGTATAACCTACAGACCAAGCTTGAATTTTTTCGGGTAATTGATAAACATTTAATTTATCAGAAGGATTAGCATTTAATGCTAAATATCCAAGTTTATCATCTTTTATAAAACAAGCTCTACCCTGATTATATAAGCATAACTCTAGAAATCTACTAGCACCTGTTCCAGCAACTTCATCAAGTCCGTCCCAAGTAAATAAACTAGTAGCAATAAGTTTTAAACGATCATAATAATCAGTATAAGTAGCGTTATTCATAAACATAGATACTTCAGTTTCACTTATTTGTTTCAAGTTTATCACCTACCTTAATTATATTATATCATTATTTACGGAATAATTCAAAAAGTTTGAAGCATTGTGCCAAAAAGTTATTCCGCGATTAAATATATCTTTAATTTTTTGCATATCTTCTTGTGGTATTTCACCAGTAAAATCACAATCTATTGTTTTTACATAGTTCCAGTTTCTTCTACCTGTTATATTAGGTACTTTTACTCTATTTACTTTATATCCATATTTATCAAAGTATTCGTCTATTACTCTAGCTATTTCGTTTCTAACGCTCATATAATAAAGTGTTAATCCACCATTATATTCATATCCAAAGTTTACATCACCAGCATTAGTATTACCACGAGCTTGATTAGGTGTTTTTTCCATTTGTATTTCTTCATGTACGGCGTTGTAAGCCATTGTAGCACCGCCTATTGCTCCTGCACCACTACCACTCATAATAGAACCAGCCATAGTAGCAGTACCAAGCATAAATTGCATAGCATTATTTACACCGTTTTGAGTAAGCCAGTTAGTATAAACATCTGAGTTCCAAGAACATATAGGAAGTTTACCCATAGTAAGACCAAAGTTATAGTTTGCACCAGTAGAATTTTTATAAAGCATAGGAACAGCTTTCATACTACAGCCTGGTGTAATAGAACCATAAACAACAAATCCAGGACTAGGATTATCATTAGTGTATTTAAAATCTTCATACTTATAAATAATATCACTTCCAGCGTTATTAGTTAAAACCATATATGAAAATGGATAAGTTAATAGTTTTCTATTACGTGGTGTATAGTTATCACCTAAAGTAGTAACTAAAGTACCAGTTAAACCACCAAGAACATCAGCACTATCTGAATCATCTATAAAATATACAGTAGTTGAATAAGTAGCAGTTCCAACTAGTGGATATTGCCAAGTAGCATGACTTGATAATACATCAAAGCTTTTAGGTATCATAAATATATAACTAATTGCGTCAGCTTTACCAGTTGAATCATAAATAGCGACTAAATTATTAGCGTCAGTAACAGTTTTACAAAAGATATAAAATAGTCCACCAAATATTCCATTATATTGTCTTTTCATACCAGTAAATACATCATATCTTTCGTAAGGGTCTTCTGATACAGCAAAACAAATATAAAAATCTGCAGGATCTTCGAACTCTACTGTAGGAGCGTGAGCCATAGTCATTTCTCCTAATTCTAATCCTTCAGGAATAGTATTTGCACCACGAGAATCATCGTTTACATGTTCTCTTTCAATAAATGACTTATTATAAGTTATATTAAAATACCATGTTTGAAGACTATCTATTTCAAAGAATACTCTAGTAGCGTTTTCGTTTACATATTCCATTTTAGTTATAAAAGCATAAAAGAATTTATTAGTAAATCCATTATTCTTATACATTAAATAGTTGCAAGTGCAAATTGTATCATAGGATTCAGGAATAACTAAAGTACTAGTTTCTTTTTGATAAGTAAAATCATTATAA
This sequence comes from Methanobrevibacter sp., assembly GCA_017652345.1. The sequence goes on along the minus strand of JAGCBE010000210.1, from coordinate 9 downwards.
GTTTTATAT
>JAGCBE010000209.1 GCA_017652345.1 Methanobrevibacter sp. | reverse complement strand
ACCCCAATCAAAAGCTTCAACACATCAATCTTCAATAGCAGACTTATGTATCCTAATCTTTGTTCTTGGTTTATTTGCTAACATAATATATACCTCTCATTTCTCCTGTGAACAAGTATTTTCCCATATGTATCTAACGTCAACTACATCCCAGTCTTTGTGTGTGTTTGCTTGGCTAGTCCAGTGGTTAGAGGCATAATAGTTTCTCCTTGTCTGTAGAAAGAATGAGCTGTTGCTATGGCTATAGGTATAAGGTACGTGGACTACATCAACATTAACAAAATCATAGTAGAGGTTATTAACTGCTCCACTAAGTATTCCATTCCAATAAAAATCTGTTTTGTCTAATTGCATAATATTATTGGTTAGCAGCATTTAAAGCTCAAGGAACTACATATTTAACATTGTTGTCAAACATATCCTTATATTTTTTATATTTAGTTTGAAATAAGCTTCTATAGTTAGCAGAAGCATTAATGTCATTACTATCCTCTAATGAATATTCAGCTTTCATATATAGCCTCAATAGTGAAAGAGTATATCTATCAATATCAATATCTTCGTCTAAAGATGTAATTGTAGGAAAGCCTTTTGAATAAACTACCAAAGCGTCATTAACTCAACCTGGTAATCTAACGTTTATTACATCGCTCTCTCATTCTGTTCAGTAGTCAATAGAATAACTATTAGCATCAAGGTCATCTCAATATAACTCTTCCATTAATAATCTTCTATATCCTGCACAACAATCTTTAGGGTCCATACTACATCCAACTCTACACCCTTTCCCAAAAAAGCCTCGCACTTTAGCAACAGGGTACTTAGGCGAGAACGAGAATTGTGAGTTAGTTGGCATAAACCTTTCCAACACTTTTCTAGGATAAAAGTCATATATCTCTATAGCAAAGCTGGACAGTATGTCATTAAGTCTAGCAACCTTACTTTCACAACCACTATCTGTTATATTAGTTCAAGTAAATATGTCTTTTGCTTTCATTCAGCTTTATACATTTAATAAAAAAAAGGATAGCGTAAACTATCCAATCATATTAGACAACAAGCGTTAGCTCCTTGTCCATATAAATGTGGATTGTCCACAATCGTATATTTCCACATAACCACGCTGTTTCATTAATTCATCGTTATCTGCTCATTTACCATAATCCTCTCAAAAGATTTGGTCATATCAACGCTGTCTTAGTAGGTTATCAGTAATGTGCTTTCTTGAAGTATCTTCAGCTTCATTATACCAATGTTTACTCGGTTTGTTTCGTTTTAATAACTTAAACCCAAGTTGTTCATAAACCTTTCAGTCAAATTTTGACATATCACAATATGAAATAACTGAACTAGCGTTGGTTAAGTTTAAGAAATACTTGAATATTTTATCTGCTCATCACACAACTCTATAGTCTTTGTGTGAGCATAATCTAAGTATCTCTCGTTCATAGTTTTTATTATAGCGAGGCACTCAGAAAGACATGCACTCAACTAATTGATTATCATAATATAATCATACATATATATTGTTTTTGTTTTTTCTTGTATCTCATTGTAGATGATAGTCTTCAAATAATTGATGGCAATCATTATAAGATATTTGTTTTACCTCACATTTCCTTGCATAAATTATTTGTTTGTTTCCATCTAGTAGATATGGTATTTTCTCCCAGTCATCTCGGTCCCAAACCATTATACATCTGTATCAATTATCTCTAGCTAACTTTAATTTGTTGTAGTGATAATTTGGTTCTTTGGGTTTGTTTCATTTAGCACACATAGGCGCTCGTGTAGAATTGTGATATGGAAATGGGTTTATCTCTATTAATGTTTCTCCTACTTTTAAATCATAGAACCTATCTTGTATTTGAAATTCCATTTCAACATCATATCATAATGTCTCTAGATATTCTTTACACGCCATATTTCTTTTAGAGATTTTCTTTATATTGATTTTTAAATTCTCTAATACTTTCATCTTTTCTGACATTGGCATTTTGTCATAATATCAGAACTGACAAGACTTACTGCAGAATTTGGAAGAATTACTTCTTCATCTAAACATCTTTCAACAGTTTTTACATTCTTTTTCAATAACCGTGATTTGAGATTTAGTATAGCACTCTTTACTACAATACTTTTGTTTGTCTCAATTTTTTCTAGAATAGAACATTTTACCACACATTAAACATGGCTTTTCTTCCCTAACTCTTTGTGCAAGTCATAGACATTTGTGGCTACAGTATCTTTGAGTTGGTGTTTCTGGATGGAATACAGCTCAGCACTGTTCACAGGTTTTGTCTTCATAGATTATTCTGCTCTTGTAAAAACAACCTCTACAACAATACTTCTTATCCCTTCATTTAGATTGAAACTCTTTACCACAATAAGAACAAGTTAATACAAACATTTTTAATATATATCATATAAAATATATTAGAGCTATATAGATATATATTTTTACTGTCTCATTTCAAGACTTTTTTTAATAAATAATCTTACAGCTCTACAGGTACTTCTATATATAGATTATTAAATAACCTTGTAGAGCTATAAGAAATTATTTTATATTTGTATTAAATGTTGAGAAACCCTAGTCAAGAATTTCAACATCGTCTAATTCACATACTTCACATGCATTCAATACACAGCTTCAGAAGTTCTTAATGAAGCGATATGCTCACTTATCTACCCCCATTCGGACTATAGCGAATTTAACGTCTCCAACTATCTTGTTACATTCTCCAAGTTGTGCTCAAATGTTGTAAGGATTATCTGGTAAGTATCTTAACATAGGGATACCTCTTGAGATATATCCGTTAATTTTAGCATTAGAAACAACTTTTCCGTTT
>JAGCBE010000208.1 GCA_017652345.1 Methanobrevibacter sp. | reverse complement strand
TGCTTAAGATATCTTTGTCCTCAACATCCGGATTGGATTCCTTAATGTATTTAGCAATAAATGATGAAAAGTGAGGTGCTAAAATGTATTCCTTACCAACAGCAAGTCCATTCATTTGAACTTCGGTATTGTAATTAATGTCTTTTAAGTATCCTCCTACAGATACGAATGGGTCAAAGAACAATTTATTTCCTGCATCGATTCCAGTTTTCTGCAAAATGACTGCAGAATCAATAGCCCCTGCTGCAAGGATTACCAAATCGGTTTTAATTGTTTTTGTTTCTCCATCTTGTATGTATTCTACAGCAGAAACTTTCTTATCTTCAGTCAATATCTTTTGGACTTCAGCATTTTCTATTAGCTCTGCACCATTTTCAATTGCAATGTCAACAAAGTCCTTTCCGCTCCATTTTGCATCGCGAGGACAACCGAATGAACATTTACCACATGGCTTACAGTCTTCATCTCTAATGAATTTAGGCATTCTAATTGCATCAAACCCACATTCACGTGCTGCATCCAAGAATTTCTGTGTTCCTTCACCAATATGGTCATCATCCATTTGATGGATGCCAGTCAATTCTTCTATTGTTTCATATTCTTTGCTAAGGTTGATTCCAAGTTCTTCTCTGAATTCATCTTCAAGAACTCTTACTCCATTACCTGCAGCCACTATTGTGGATCCTCCAACACAAGTGGTCTTTAATAAGTCTAAACTGTTTTCATTTTCAAACCTTTTATCATAGTATTTCATGTCATATGTGCTAAATGCATCTTTACTATGTATATATGGTCCTCTTTCTATTATGGTTACTGGAATATTGGCTTTTGCAAGCTTCATAGCTATTATTGCCCCTCCAGCTCCAGTTCCTACAACTACAACCATTCTTTGTCTCCATTATTTCATTTATCTAATCATTTCATTATTGATTTTATTTTTGTTTTATTTTTTAATTAATAATATTTTGTTTTTAGATTATTAATTAATTATCCCTTCATAGTAATATTTATTTTTATAATATAAATACTTAACAATTGTTATATTTTTATTCTATTTTTTGTTGATTTGAAAAAAGTTTTAAAAAAAATAAAAAAAGAAAAGAATAATTAAATTATTCTTTTTTAATAGTTGTTATTTATGAAACGAAAATTTCAATAAATTTAGCATAAGCTGGTCTTGTGATGAATACACCAATTAAAACCCCTATGATTGTAGTGAATGCGAAACCTGCAATGGTACCGATACCACTGCTTCCTCTTGCAAATCCAACATAAGCAAGAGGTAACATAGCAGCTATTAAGGTTCCTGCAGATGCGAAGATAATGAATAATGCATTTTTAACATTCATTTGAGTTCTTGTTCTTCTGTGTCTTGTGTTTTCATCATCGTGGTGCAATACCTCATCTGTAATGATGATCTGGTCGTCTACCCCAGTACCTACAGATGCGATTAAACCAGCGATTGCAGCAAGGTCTATATTCCAATGGATAATGGAAGCAACACCTAAAATAATTATAATCTCAGATATTGTTGTTATAAGAATTGGAATTGCCAAGAATGCTCTTCTGTATCTAATGTATACAACCAATGCAATACCGAGTATAGCTAATAATCCTGCAATCAATGCACCTTGTGCAAATTGCTGACCTAATTCAGGTGAAACTGTATTTGAACCGATAGTGTGGATTTTTACAGGAAGTGACCCTGTTTTCAAAACAGTGTATACGGTATTGGATTCCTCTTTTGCGGTTTCAACATCTGCAGCACTACCTGTTACTTCAACTTCAGCTACAGGTTCTCCACCAGCCAATTCTCCAGAAAGTTGTGGAGGATGCTCATCGATTTGCTTTCCATCCAGATACATCACTACTTCATGACCGCCTTTTCCTTTAGCAAGCTCTGCAAAGTTCTTAGCTCCTTCTGTTGTCAGTGTAAATGGCACATGCCATTCTCCACTATCTCCAACAACCGGTGCCTCAACTGAAGCCACATCACTACCTGTAAGGACAGTCACATTATCTATTTTAGCTTCAAATATACCTGGATTTCCAATCAGCCGCTCCACCTCTTCAGGTGTCTTTCCAGCCATTTCAACTATAACCATCTGGTCTCCGCTGGACCTTACCTTCACATCACTTACACCATAAAGGTTAAGCCTTTTATCTAAAACAGAGGTTACAACTTTCATTGTACTGTCATTTACTGGATGTTCCAATTGCAATTGAATGGAAGATCCACCCTTCAAGTCAAGACCTTGTTCAACACCTAAAAAAGCAATGCTTCCAATACTGATCAATAGGAATATTAAGAGGATAATTACTTGCCTATCTTTGAAGAATTTAGATAAATCGCTTGCCATAATTATTTGCCTCCTTTTCCTTTTTGCTTTTTAGCTTTACGCTTGTTGCCTTTATTTTTTTGTTTTTTGTTGGACTTCTTGTTTGAAGATTTTTCAGATTTTGGAATATTATCTGATGATTCATCCATATTGTCTATTTTATCCAATTCCTCTTGGATTTTAGTCATCACTTCATCATCTTCAACTTCAGTTTTCCTCTTAAGTTTATCTTTAAAACTTAATTTGGATTTTCCTTCATCAGATTTAGATGATTTGCTCTTGCTTGAAGATGAACCTACATTATATTTCTCTTGTTTTTTAGATTGTCTCCAATCGATGTAGGTCTTAAGAATTCCTAAGTTCATTAACCAAGTGGAAAGAATATCCCCTATCAATCCGATTACTAAAACTGCAGAAATATTACTTAATGTAGTTGCTTCAGGCATGAGGATTTTGGTTACCACATATAGGATTCCCATTGCAGCTATTGCTGCAAAGGACATGGTTAAACCGGTATACATAGCATTTTTAGCACGTCCTTCCACAGTTCCTTCTCTTCTTTTCAAAAGTCTTGTTGTAAGAAGAATATCTGTATCTACACTGTACCCAATAAGCATTAATAATGCACCTACAGATGCAATTGACAATGGGATCTTGAATATTGACATTCCCCCAAGTGCAATGAGTATATCACACAAAGCTGCGAGGATAATTGCAACAGATGGTACAGGTTCTCTAAATACAATAAACACAGTAATTGCCATAAACAGGAATGCAAAAATCATAGCGATATAGATTTGTCCCATTGCCTCTTCACTTAAGATAGGACCAATTTCATTATAACTGATTACCTTTGCCTTTCCATTTATGGCGCTTGTAAATGTACTTGAATTGATATTGTTTTCCAATTCCACAGTAACCTTATTGTTTCCATTATTTGTAACTTTTATATTGTTGGTGTTTAATTTGGCGTCAAGTGTGTCTTCCAGTTCACTTGGGGTTACAGAACCTAATAGCTGTAATTCCGCTTGTGAACCTCCTTTTAAGTCAACACCTTGTTCCAAGCCATTAAAACCTATGAGAACTAGTGATAAAAGTGCAAGAATAATTGGAATCGCAATTAAGATTTTGTGGTTTTCCATCATTTTCTCTAACATTTTTCTTTTGCACCTAAAATATTTAATTTTTGATTCAATAATTTAGTATAAATATTAATTTAATGATTTATTCATTAAAGGTTATACATTAATAATTTTCTAATTTATAGTATTAAATTGTTTGCTTAATTAAGATTTTAATATTTGATTTTAATTAGAAAATTGGTTTGAAACTGTAAAAATGAAAAAATAAGAATTTAAAAAGTTTAAATTGATATAATAATTTTAAAATAAGCTAAAAAAAGTTAAAAGATAGATTTAGTATAATGCTAAATCTAAAGTCATGAATAATCTATCTGTATCTTTTTGGAGTTGATCAAGACTTTTATCTTTAGTCTTTACGCTGAATTGCTGAACTACCCTTGCACCTCTTGCCCTCACTTTCATTTCCATTTTTTCTAAAGCGGATTCTCCATCAGAAGTGTTTGTGGTGGTAAACAATACAATGTCTTTACCACGTAAGTCACATCTGTCAATCAATGTAATGATTGCAGGAGTAGGGTTGTTTGCCCAAGTAGGTGTGCCTATGTAAATTGTATCATATTCTTCAAGATCAAGAGTAGGGGGATAGATTTCTATTTTGCTTTCTCTA
>JAGCBE010000207.1 GCA_017652345.1 Methanobrevibacter sp. | reverse complement strand
TAACTATTTTTATAAAGATTATCAAATATAATTAAAAACTTATATTAATATAAACAAACAAAATTTATAATGTTATAATATTAATTAAATTAAAACTATTAATATTCATTAAATTATTATTTTATAAAAATTTGAGGAAAAATTATGGTATGGGAAAATTCACCGTCACATATTTGCAGAGGAGGAGATGTTAGAGGACTCGCATTCTGTTGTCCTCCTGTAAAACCTTGCCCAATCATGGGAGCTTTAAAAGAAGTAGGATTAACTCCTCAAGAATTCTTAGACATTAAACAAAAGTTTGCAAGAGAAACTAGATTAGGAGAAGGACCAGCAACCTGTTTCGGATCACTTGTATGGTGCTGTAAAACTTCAAAACCATGTCCTTTAAGAGACATGACCTTACATCAAATAGGCATGAGTGAAGAGGAATACATGGACTTGAAACAGGAATTGTCTGAAGTGATCTTAAGTGCAGGAACTCCACCTACATCTAATGAAGCAGTATTTGCACTTTCACAAACCTTTGAAATCAGTGAAGCAGAAGCTGAAAAAGTGCTTGCAGACTGCAACAATGACTTAAGAATGGCAGTTAAATTATTAAAACTTAAACAATTGGAAGAAAAATAAATATTGCAAATTATTCTATTTATCAAATTTCAAATCAATTGAACAAGAATAACGTGATACTATGGGATTGACTTCTCTCTTTTTTGAAGTGGAAAACAAGAACGTTTTTATTTTAGGCACTGGAGAAGTGGCTACAAGAAGAGCTCATCGCTTTTTAGACAAAGGTGCAAACGTTATTTTGGCAGGAAATTCAATTGATGAGGAATTGACTGAAAAAGGAGCTATTTTAACCCCGTTAAAAGACCTTGATCAAATGGTTAAATGGAGCGACATAGTAATCACTGCAAGCGGTGATGAGGAATTGTGCGAATACATAGCATCCATCAGTCAAGGAAAATTAATAAATAGGGCAGACAAACCAGAAAAAGGCAATATAATTGCACCTACAAGTTTCTTGATAGACGATATAGAAATATCCATTTACACAAATGGGCAAAGCCCTTTAATGGCAAGAGAACTTAGAAAAAAAATCCAATCCATTATCACAGAAGAGGATATTCTCGAAATAAAGATTCAAGACCATGCAAGAAAAATACTAAAGGAAAAAATAGAAAGCCAAAGGGATAGAAGGGAATATCTTGAGGAAATTTTAGCTGATGCAGAAATAAGAAATTGCCTAAAGGAAAATAAATTGGATGAAGCAAAAGGACTTGTAGAGAATATCATTAACTCTAACTTATCATAAAATTATCATAACATAAAGGAGAATCAAAATTGATAATCAATATACGTGTTGACCACACTCTTGCAGACATAGAAACTATGGAAAATGTATCAAAAGACTTAAAAGAATTATTTTCCACTTTAAAAGAAAATATAGACATTAAAGAATATATTGAAATCAATACATGCAACAGATATGAATATTTCCTTTATACTGATGATTACAATAAACTTGACTTGGATTGCGAAAACAAGTATGTCATAATTCAATACAATGATGAAGCAGTATTGCATTTATTCAGAATGACATCCGGTTTGGAATCCATGATCATTGGTGAAGACCAAATTTTAGGCCAAGTTAAGGATGCCAAAAGGAAAAGTGGAAGAGAAGGCCATTGCGGAAAGAAATTGGATGCTGTTTTCACTAAGGCAATCCATGTTGGTCAAGTTGTTAGAAACAAGACTAAAATCAATCAAGGTTCCATTTCAATCGGTTCAGCAGCTGTTGACCTTGCTGAAGAGCACCTTGGAGACTTGCAGGACAAGCATGTTCTTGTAATCGGTGCAGGGAAAATGGGAACCCTTGT
>JAGCBE010000206.1 GCA_017652345.1 Methanobrevibacter sp. | reverse complement strand
GCGGTCCCCCCCATGCCCCGTCCTCTTGCAAATTAAATTTGTAAACTTTCCTTTACATAGGTGTCCGAAATCGGTTGTGTGTAAACATTTGTTGACAATGGGTGGGGGAATAGGTTTAGCAAAATGTAGGATAAAATGAACAAAATAAAAACATCATCTTCAGATAGTGTATTTCAACTTCTTTCACAATGATGTTTTAGTATAGCAACGTGATACGTTCTACATTAATATTCTATAGGTGTTCGTTTACACCATGCAAGATAATTACGCATGATTTCACCAATTTCATTAGATTGGTAGAACACCTTTTCATTCTTGTAAAACCATAAAATGATTTCTTCACGTTTGCAAGTTGGTTTGATGATCCTGCGTTTATAGTTTGGTTTTGCATTATGTTCTGTTGAATAAACAATATTGGTGTTATCTTCCTTTATTGGTGTTGTTTTGGCATGTACAAACGTAAATGCCATATCATCAAGTTTTACGATATCACATTGTAAAATATCATTATCCCAAACAACGTAATATTTGTAAATTATATCTTTTGGTGCATACTTCATTTCACGTTTTAGATGGGGGTAAACATCAATTTCCCAAACACCACCATCACCACGAATCATAGCAAGTTTTGGATTATTAAATGCAAAGTAAACATTAGATGGTTTATCCTTTGATGGCATATCAGAAAATTCAACTGCAACTTTCAATCCTGTATCACCATACGTATATACATCAGTTGTGCCAACTTTCATGTTTTTAACGTTTGTTAAACCCATTTCACTAAAATATGGTGAATATTTATTGATGGTGTTACCTGCCATGAAGATTTTAACATCATCACGTAATCTGATGATCGTTGATAATGTATTTTCAAATGTAACGAATTCATCATTCAAATAATTCTTTCTTGATAAAAATTCTTCAAAGAAGATATTACGCACGTTAGGATAGGCAAGTGATTTATCATGTTCTTCACTTGATAATGAAACTGCGTATGCAAATGGTGTATCAGAAATAATATCTTCTTTTGGATTTTCTTTATTTGTTTTACGTAAATACCACGATTGTGCGTAATAGTAAACTGAATCCCATTTACCTTTTGATAACTTTTTGATTCTGTCATTCTCAATTAGGTTTTTGAATACTTTACTACCACGTTTGAATTTGATATCTTCATCAAATCTTCTGATGTAAACAAATTCTTCACCATAATTCAAATAACGTTCTAAACAATAATCAAGAATGGAAAATGTTTTACCATTTGAACGTTCACCAAAAATCACATAGTAGTGTGCATCAGGCACTCTACTAATCAATGATCTTACTTCATAAAATTTTTCCTTTGCCATACTAATTAAATTCTACCCTTTCTATGTGTAATAATAAATCAACAAATTCAGATGCAAGTGATAATGTATAATCAGATTCTTCCATGTGAACACATGATTCAACGTGATATTCATAATATCTGCCCTGATAATCTTTAACTATACCATCACGTTGTTCATCAATATACGTGTGTGTATTCTTTCCTGTGCCTACATATATTTTATCATCAATTTCATACGTTGATGGGATATACATACCATCTTTGAAAAACGTAAATGGATTTTTATGCGTTTTTAACATGTATTCCATTGTGGTTTTTTTGTTTAGTCCTGAAATTGTGATTTGGTATTCATCACCACGTTTGATAACATAACGTTTTGCCCCTAAAGTTTTAAAATCGCAGTTGAATTCATAATCCCATAAACCAATAGTTTTTGTAATACCTTTTATGGTTTTTGGTGAAACTAATTCATGTGGTAAGTTGTAGTGATCTAACATCTTGTATAATTTTTGAATAATGCGTTTATTGTATTGTTCAAAATATTCTTGATGTTTAGATGCATTAATAACTTTTAATGAATCGGTATCTGAATAACAATAATCGTGTTTTATTGCCAATATTCCATTCCATAAATTAGCACGTGCGTATGCAGTAACCCAAATGCCCCATTGATATGCAAGAAAACGTTGTTTAGAATCGTTGTATTTTTGGATATCGTGTTCATAATCCTTTTCTGATTTTTCTTCTTTCCACGTGCCTTTTTCAACGTTAAATTCAACTTCTTCCCTGCAGATGTCGGTTACGCACATACCATAACAAGAATTTAACAATTCTTTTGAATGTAAATATTCAACTTCCATTCCTTTAACATCTTTTAATTCAGTTTTCTTTTTATATAATTCAAGAATGGCAATTATAAATTCTTTTGGTAGGTAATCACGTTTGTAAACACGCATGTTTTTAATACGTAGATGTTCCCATGAATATGTTTGTTCAATGATCTTGTAATCTTGTTCAGTTAATGTGATGGAAATACTATCTGCACTAATCAATCTGCCATTGTCAATTTTAGGATTGTAACAAGAATAACAATGTGATTGTGAAATGTAATGTTCAAACCAAAATTTACTTTGGATATTTTCAAAAGTTGCATCAAATACGCAACAATAAAGATTGATGTACTTGTAAAATTCTTCTTTGCTTTTAATGGTAACTAATTTACCATTTGTCATTGGGTATTTTTCCGATAACATAACTGCAGGATATGAAGATGTAAAATCGTATGATGCAACATCTTTTTGTACTTTGCCAACTACAAGTGGATTAGCATGTGTAAAACCACCTGCAAATGCACGTTTTAGTTGTTTATATTCATTTACACTTAATATACGTAAATTGTGTATAAAATAGTGGTATTTTAAAAAACTTCTGCCTGACTTTTTATGACTTCCACCACCATTATATAAACACATGTTTCTGCAATATCTTCTGACTTCACCTGTTTTGGTTAGTGGTATGCGTGTGATGTTGTTACCATGTGATTCAATTCGTTCCTGAATGTATGCCATAACCACTAACCCATCATTTAAAACATAACCTTTTTCTTTAGGAAATAGTTTTGTTAATGGGGTGCGTAGTTTTCTATAATCTAAATCACCAACCATTTTTGAAACTTTATATTTCTGCAAGTGTTCACCAATCTTTTCAAGTGAATAACCACTTAAAAGATATGAACATTTAAATTCAATTCCATCAAACGTTACTGCCTTTACAGGTGTTCTACTCTTAATAGCAAATACGGAAACCCATTTAAAAAGTTTCATAAAAAATTGAAATTCGTACGATAAGTTTTGAATGTAGAAAATCAATCTTTTATCCTGTGATAACGCAAATACGTTAATGATAAAAGATAATAGATTTAATAGATCATCTTTTGTTCTACCTAAATAACTATGTCCGTTTATACCTAACGTGAAACAATAAGGTAATCCAACTTTGTTTTTATCATTATCGTAGAATGATGAAACTTCAATATCAATCGTGCATGAAAGATTGATATATGTAATACCTTTATTTGTTTTAATGGTTTTATATTTCAAGTTAGTTAGATAGGTTTTGAAATCAGATAATTTATCAAATTTATTAATTAATTCAAATTTGTCATAAATCAAATTCTTCTGTTTCATCTTCTAATTCTTCTTGTTCATAATAGGCATCTGCATTTTCTTCAAAATAGTCAAGCAAATAATCTTCATCTACATTTGGATTTTCAATTAAAATTTCGGCAATTTGGTTACGTGCTTGTACACTTCCCTTACTACCACGATATGAAGAAATAATACCACGTTCTTGGGCTTTATGCAGAATGTCATACAATCTGTTTAGATCAAGTGATTGTTCAACTTGTTTTTCTGTCATGCGTAATTCAGATGCAATACGTTTTCTTGTACGTTTTGCAAATGCTTTATAACCACTGATGGTAGATGTTTCTGAAGTTAAAAATGAACGTGAACGTGCAAATTCACTACGTAATTGATTCACCCTTTGTTGCTTTGCAGTATCTTTTGGTAGTTTAGTGGAAAACACTTTTTGTTTTCCTAAACCCTGTAAAGCAGGTGAATTGATATCGTGTTTTTCTAATCTTCTGATACGTTTGTTAGATGCACTAACTAAACGTGAAGTAATCGCACGTAATTCACTTTCAGATAATTTATTAAACGTATCTAAATCAATGTTTAGAATATCCGTAATTTTCAAACCTTTAACATTCATAATAACTTCTCCCTTTCAATTAATTCAAATGTTGACTTCCCCCCCCAACTAATTTAATAAGCATTGATGGAAATGGGGCAACACCTGAATCATTAAATTTCAATCTTCCTGTGATGAAAATAAAATGTGCACCATAATCATATAATTGTTTGAATGCTTGTGTATCTGTTCGTGCAGGTATCAACAATATCACTTCTTTATTCAGTTTACTTTGTTCAATGGATTTATGCACCCATATTTTTAATTTACTATATGGTGGATTCACAAAATTTTTGTTTTGCCAATCAATTTGTAATCCATCAAAGTTTGATAAAAATGGGCATGGATCATAATATCCCTGATTCATCATTTTCTGATATAAAGATGATGGGTTCTCCAATTATCTGTATTGCGTGAATAAAACACATCTATGTTCATAACATTCTTCTTTCTAAAAGATGCCTACCCACGTAAATGAATAGGCATCTATTTCAGTAATGACTAACCAACGATTTCAGTTTCAGATTGTTCTTCTTCATCAACTAAAAATCTGCAGGTATTTTCACGTGTCTTTAATGGTGTGATATTGTCAATATCTTTGATGTAAACGAATGGATAATCATCTTCACCATCTTCAGATTTTTTGATTTCGTAAACGTATGGAAAGTTAACGTTTTCACCTTTGGTTTCAATGATACCACCTTTGAAATCAACAGGTAATTTCTTGTCTGCAGTTTTACTAAAGACAACTTTTAAACCTTTCTTTTGTTCACCTTTTTCTTCTTCACCTTTAACAACGATCATAACAGGTGTGAAGTATGATGGAAATTGTGTTTTTTTAGATTTTAATACTTTGATTTTCATTTTTGTATTCTCCTTTCATTAAAATCTTTTTCTATTTACGCATATATCATTAATGCGTGTAATAGCATTGAAATATTTATCGGCAATTTCTTGTGCTAATGGATTATTGCCAACCATACATGCCTGAACTAACTTTGCAGATTCTTGAAAATCTTTGTTAATTTCTTCTTGAAGTGGATAAACCTTTGTTGCCATTTATCTTTTCCCCCTTTTGTTTTTATTATAATCACGTGCATGTAATTTAAACTTTAATACCTTATGTGGTTTTATATTCTTTGGATCATAATATTTTGTTTTCATTAGTTTATATATTCCTTTTTAACTAAAGTTAATGTTACATTTAATTGTCTGATTTCTGCTTTTTCATTATCATAAAAATTTTCTTCAACATCTATTATAGTATAATCATCTTGTATTTTATGATATTCAACAAATGCAGTACCATAAACACATAATCTTAATGTATTATCAGAATATTTGTTTTTTGGCATACCTGATGTAAATGTTTTATATATGTATTCTGTCATTGGTGAATTTCCTTTCTTGTTCCATCACGATTTACCAATACAACATAGTCAACATCACTGAATCTGTGAATGGTGATAATTTGATGATGTAATGTTTTTTGGGTTACAACGAAGTAACCATATTTTTTATCAGAATGAACGGAAACGATATCAAACATTTGTTTGGTGATAAGTCCGTTTTTAATTAATTGTGCTTTCATCTTTTATTCCTTTCATCAAAAGTCATATACCTGAAATCATCTTCACAACCACCAATAATTTCAAATTTTTCATATTGTGGTTTTACAGATGGATTCAATAATTTCTTTGTTTCTTTAGTTAACGCATCAATGTCTTGAAGATCACTAGCAACAACACATTTAGTAATAACAATGCGTTCTAATGTTTGTGTCATAATTGTATATATTAATTTCATAATTTCACCTTTACATTAAATAAATATTTATTTGGGATTGATACGTGTTTGTGTGGTTTTAAAGTATCTTGTAAAACAACACTAATATCATTGAATTCAATATTTACATGCTTTGCATCAATAATTACAAAACGTAGTAATTCACATGAATTATCATCTTCAATTACATAAAAGTGTTCATCAATCAAAGATGCAAGATCATCAACATATTGTTCATCTAATTCTTTATCTAAACTTAAAACAATTATATCCATAATTAAATCCTTTGCATATATAAATATCCGTTAACACTACGAAGTTGAATATATGAACATTCTTCATCATCAACAACGTTTCCGTTTTCATCTAAACGTGAATAAGCAAGATGTCCATCTGCCCATTGTCCACGTGCGATAAAAGTACCTAATTTTAAATTAAGATCATTCATTGAATCATAATATCTTCTTTTAATTGGTTTGTAAGTTTTCATTTGGGTTTTTCTTCTTTCTGCCTTTTGGCAATTATAATTTAGCATATTTGAAATACCCTGTCAACACCCCTTTGAAAAAATTTGCAAATAAAAAGTACATCAGGTAAACCCAACAACCTGATGTACCCTATTCAAGAAGAATACGTTATTCACAAGTTAACGCACTATCATTGTATCAGAATATTACACCATTTTTCAATAATGAAACAATTTCTGTAATTTCATCTTGATAGATATTTTCATTCTTTGGTTCAAAGTGTAAATCACCAATTTCAACATACCCATCATAATTATTAAAATCATCATATTCATTGATTGGATAACCCTGTGTAGTTGCGTATGTGTTTGAATCAATGTTTATACGTTTATTATAAGTTTTACGGATCATGACATTGATATTTGAATGAATTGCACCATCACCTGAACCATAAGTAACAGAACCATGTTCAATTTGCATGATGGTTTTTGTAATTCCTGATGCTAATACTTTACCTGCACCTAATACACCACCTGCAACTGCAGTAGGATTTGATGAATATGCACCAAACGCAGTTGTAAGTCCTGCACCCAATAAACCCATAATTGTATTTAATTGAACTGCTTGTCTTTCACGTGCTAATTCCAATGCGTTTGTTGAAAGAACGTCTAATTTAATACCAAGTTGGCAAGATGAAGAATAAAGAACTTTACCATCTGTGTAATTATAAAGATATGCCGTTCCACCACCTGTAGTAAAATCAATGGTGTAGTAAACTAACAATCTTTTTCCTGCTAAATCTTGAATTGGGATTTTTATCCATGAAACAAATGGGATAAAAATTTCATACGTGCAATATGGTTCTCTATTATACCAAACATCACTAATTTCAGGTAATGTGAAATCTGCAACAACTAAATATGGTGATGTTCCTTTTAATGAATATCCTGTTGTTGCCCAAACAATACCTGATGTTGAAATTGGGTAAAAACTACCATTAACTGACATTCTTTTAGATTCAGGTAAACCAATTTGAACATATACAGGATCATTTATAGGATTATATTGAACATTAAAAACATTTGTTGGATCAAAAGGTAACATTATAATTGCATTAACATAATCTAATAAATTAGATAATTCAATCAATCCTTTCATCAATGCAAAATATTCATTTTGTGTTAAAAAGAATAATGATGTAAATGATGAACGTGTTGGTTTAATAGTTGGTAAATCTGATTGTGGTGGTGTAACACTATCCAATGAAGTTTTTTGTCTTTCTGCATAACAAGACAACATGAAATATCTTTTTGTTCCATCAACAATATTAGTATCAAGTGTAATATTAACTTTAGAACCTGTAGATGTTGCAGTTGGTGTAATAAATTCAACAGATTTTGTTGATTCTAATGGTAACCTATTATCAACAATATTTCTTGATGATTGAAATAAATTACCTTTTTGCCAACGTGTAATTAATCCTTTTTGTTGCATAATCAGATTTTTCCATGTCATTAAAACATCTTCTTTTAGATGTAAACGTGATATATCTGCAGAAATGATTTCAACTGAATCAACGTAATAATATCTGTTCAAATTTGGCATGAAAACATAATTGAAATTCAATTCAAAATCCTGAATATCAACATTGATGTTTTTAACACCAATTGAATGATTGAAATTACCACTAATGATGTTTACAAATGTTAAATCCTTATTTAAATGTTCATTATCAGAATTTTGTTTATAAACAAACAATAATGTTTGTGCATCTAATACAAAATCAACTATTCCCATTTCATAAAATTGATATAAAGTTGCAATATCTGAATCATCAATAGTTGTATCAAAAATAACAAATTCATCATTAGTTGAAAATTGTTCAATATCACTTCCATCAAAATTAAATGATGGTTGTTCACCATAATCTAAATAAACATTTAATAATACAGAATTAAGTGTGCAATAAAGATGTAATTTTGTTATGTGTTCTGCATCAGATTCTGCACAATATTCAAAATTTTGTGTATTATCAAATACCAAATCAATATTTTCTGTAAATGTATGATTCTTTATTTCTAATAGATTTAATTTAATTCTAAAGATCATGTTTGAATTTCCTTTCTTAAAAATAAGGTGGTAGAAGTTTACCCCCTACCACCCTAATTTTATATTGATTGTACTTGATTAGGCAACTTGGAAAACAACAAAGTTTTCATTGTAGTCATTGAAGTAACCTGCATCTTCTTTGTACCAATAGTTGTAGAACTCTGCCTTATCATTAACGTGGGATCTAACACGTTTATTTAAAGCAGTAACACCCAACGCATCACGATCAAATAAACATGCAACAATGTATGCTTGTTCAACAGAACGTTTTGTGCCTGTCTTATCTAAAACTTGAACATTGATTTTTGATGCATCTGCAAGTGCAAAACCTGTACCTGTACCTTGCCAACAAGAAACGATATCGGCATCAGGTAACTTGACTAATTCATCATGGAAAGTATCAGATTGTAAGAACGCACTAACACCTGCATCAAGATAGTCAAGCATGACAATGTGCAACATATCACGTGGTGTATGTTTTTGTGTACCACCGATATTGAATAACGTTGAATAGTTTGCCATACGTGATGCAACTTGTTTGATTCTATAAGCACAATAACGTAAGAATTCTTTATCGTATAATGCTTTGGCTTGTGTTAAGGCATCTGTACCTGTTAAACCATGAATGGTGTTGTATTCAGTTAATAATTTAACTCTACGTGTACCACCTGCATCATTATCATCATAAATTGTAGCACCAATGAAATTGTTAATTGTTCTCATAATAAGTGCATCAAATTTAAGTGTTAAAGAATTTTCAACTGCTTGATAGATCATGGCAATAAATCTTGCCATTTCTTCTGCACCTGTAAAGGATTGTTTTAATTGTTCTTCTGCAACTGATAATGGGATTTCAAAAGTTGTTTTGTGATTCCATAATTTAACAGAAACATTTGGTTTGTAGAATTGATCTTGATTGTATGTTTCACCATCTTCTAATTCCCAACTTTCATTTTCTTCTGCATCAGGTAATTGCATGTGAACTTTTTGAACGATACTGCCGAATTCCCAACTATCCATTAAGACTTTTGGGGCACGACCACTATACGCACGAATGCTAAAAATAGATTTAGCAATTCTATTGACTAAAGCACCAACATATTTATCATATAAATTCATGTTGGCTACGGATTCACCAATGCTAACAACATTGGATAAATCTTCTTGAACAATGCTTTCTTCACCTAAAACTTGTTTTGTAGCATCATTCACGATTTCATAAACTTGTGTAATTTTCATAGTTTAAATTTCCTTTCTTTTATTCTTGTGGGTTATCAATAAGTAAATCATATTGAATTCTAAAACCACGATTTGCAGTTGCAGTGATAGTAGTAATAATTTTTAATTTATTATCAACTTTATCAAATACAGAATTGATAGATTGAACACTATTATCATCACCAAAAGCATAAAAAGATTTTGAATCAATACGACCTGCACTTGAAACAGGCACAATTTTTTCCATAACCCATGATGGTAAAGATTCATTTATCATAACAAATGAACTTAATGCAGTTGCATTGGCAATTGTTCCTGCAATAACAATCATTAAATGTGTTCCACTTAATGATGCCTTTGCAAACGAATATTCAACACCTGTTTGTTCAGTTGGTGTTAAATCCCATTCAATAAAACGTGCATTATTATTTATATCTTTGATTTTTTCAAGTTGAGTATCACCATCAAATGAATCACCTGAAATATCACCATCAACATCTAAATCACCATCAATGGTAACATCATCACCAAATGATGCACCATCAACTGCAAATGATTTAGTTGCATTGATTTTTGCAGATTTAATTGTATAACCAACGTATTCTGTCCATTCATAGACAACGTTGATAATTAAAGATAATGGTGTTCCATCTGCTTGAACACTATATCCTGCGATAGATAAGTGCAACGCATCTGTGTTAAATGATAAATTGCAATAAACAATACCATCAACTTTTAATGCACTTGATCTATATTGAACTGCAACAGGTTTTAAACCCTTTGCAGATTGTTTAGTGAAATCACGTTTTTCATCAATGAAATTGCGTAAATCCACTAATTGATCTAATACTTCTTGATTTGAAATACTTACTTCACCTGCAGTAACATCAAGTGAAATAACACATAAATTAAGAAGTACAAGACCTGCTAACATTTTTCTTTTCATAGAATGTTCCTTTCTTCCATCAATAGATGGACAAACACAATACCGAATCTATATCATTGTAAATCTGTTTATAGAAATCGTATTGCCTAACTTTGAATTCAGATTCTAACATCTGTTGTGAAGTAGTTACACCAATGTTTCCTGCACGTGTTAACGTTTCAGTACCTGTATGTGAAGAAACTTTATGTGCAACATTGTCAAGTTTAGCACCTGAAGTTTCTGAATTTTCTGTGCCATCTGTTTTTGTAATCGTTACAGGTGCACTTGCGTTAAATCCTTTATATTTACTATCTGCACTTGTAGTACGTTCAGTTTTAATATCGGATTTTGTATCTTCAGTATCTTCAGTTGTTAAATTAGGTGTACGTGTTTCTTCCATAGAATAGTTTTCTAATGGGTTATATTCTGTCATTAAGGCATCATATAACTTTTTCCATTTAACACCGAATCTATTTGCACAGATTTGTGCAACTAACGAAGAAATTTCACCTGATGTTTTACCATCATTGAATAACTTTTCCACGAATGGTGATACATATTTATCATTTGAATGTGATAAATAGTAATCGTTATTCAATGTATCAATGTTTTCTGCAGTAATAAAGTCTTGCAACGTTTCATCAGTTGAAAGATAATCAAAAATCTTTGGTGTTGTTGAATCCAATATCATGTTAATTGGGTATAAATCACTTATCTTCATTTTGTTCATTTTCATCTTTCTTTTCTTCTGAAACATTTTCTTCAGATTTTGGTGTTTCTTCTTTAACTTCTTCAGGTGCAGGATCATTTGTTTGTTCAATTTCTGATTCTTGTTGTTCTTCACGCAATTCAATTTCTTTGCGTAATTTCTTCCATGAAGATGATACATCAACACTTACTTCACCATTTGGTAAGAATTCAGAAAACTTTTCATTTATCTGTTTTGCCAAAAGTTTACGTTGTTCTAACATATCATCAATCAATGGTAACAATGAATCTTCATTCAAATCTGCTTCTGACTCGTTGATAGATTCACGTTTCATATTGAAGTTAGCATTTAAACCCAATTCGTTATACCAACTACCGAATAAATATTGTTTTGTTTCAATAGTGTCTTTCAATTGCATTTGATGACTTTGTGAACATAATTCAATTTTGTCAACATTAGATTGTTCCATAAATTTTTTAGTTACAATGATACCAAATCCTGTGCCATCTTCAACATCTTTATACATAGTTTTGATGGATTCTTTCATGGCATCATCATCTGCAGTTAAGATGTTATTGAAACGCATATTTACTAATTGATATTTCAATGTTAAATCGGTTTCTGCTAACAATGATGCATAGCGATTATGAAGTGAGAATAAACCAATATGCATCATATCATTCCAACCGACAATTGCATTACCATCTTTTTTGATGTAATCATCTAAATTTAAAACGCTCGTAAATTTTAAATATGGATTACTAACAATTGCCTGTGTTGGTTGGTAATATTCATTTGGCATACCACCTAAACCACCATAGAAAACAAAAAGTTTATCACCATCTTTGGTTGGTGATTTTGTAACAATCACGAATCTACAAATTTGTAATAACAATTCTAATTCACGTGCAGGTATGGTTTCAGGTAAATTTTTCCATTCAAACATTTTCAATGTTTTTGCCATCATATATTTAAAATATGAATCAATTAACATTTGTTTGTTCTGTAAAATTGTACCTTTATAACCAAATAACCATAATGAACGATTATCAATCTTTTCCATCTTGTTTTCCTTTTAGGTTTTCCAATTCACCCTTTGCATCATTTAATGCATCTTCAACTTCTTCAGGTTTCTTATTCTTAATTGCCTTATAGATTCTGCACCCTAACTTGTAGAAGATCAGAATAACTTGAACAGAAAGAATAATGATACCTAATATTGTTTCAATCATTGGTAAAGAAACACTAATTCCACCTGCGATTAAAACATCTTCCAATACATTTAAATGTTTCATACACTACCCCCTTTCAATTTAATAATTTCAAAATTGAAATAAAAATGCAATAGGTAATTACATTATGAACACACTTATATATGCAAATGTAGGATAAACCTATTCCCCCACCCATTGTCAACAAATGTTTACACACAACCGATTTCGGACACCTATGTAAAGGAAAG
>JAGCBE010000205.1 GCA_017652345.1 Methanobrevibacter sp. | reverse complement strand
ATAATATTACTTATACTACTTCTACTATTATTTCTCATATTATTCCTCATACTACTCCTTGTATTTTTATGATACTAAAAGATAGTATTAAAACTACTATTACAATTTATATTTTTTCTTATACTAATGCTTATGCTATTATTTATTTTATTTCTACTATTACTTATTATTTTACTTCTACTATTAAAGTGTTAAAGATATTAGTGTTAAAAAATGTTAAATTTAATAAATTTTAAGCCAAACATGCGGTAATATCCACAAAATTTTTGTATATTTGCAATATCTTTTAAAGGTATTTAAAGTAGTATTGTTCTACATATTGTTAAATTAAATTGTTTTATTATTATGAAAGATTTTAAACTTATTACAAGTGATTCAGAAGTTACATTTCAATTTCCAACAAGTTTTAATGAAATTTCTGCAAGTTATTTAACTCAAATTACTGAGCATATTCAAATAGCTGATAATTATACTTTAATAGGTATAGTATATCATGAAACTCTTGGCAGTATAATTATTAGTCGTAAGCAAGCTAAAAAAGGATTTACATCAGGTGTTATTCCTATTTTTATTAAATCTGGTAACTACTCTGCTAATTGTTTTTTAAAGAATGCAAAAGTTAAAGATAGACTTATTATTCCTTCTTCTTCTTTACAAGTTGCACATCATGTTGTAGCACCTTCTAACACGTTAAGTATAGATTGTTTTATTAAGTTTTTAGATAAAGATTCTTTTATTGCTCAGCGTTATCATAATAATTATGGTAGTGAGCAATGTTTCTTTGTTGAATTTAAACTTATTCCAAATTGTGATATTGTTGGATTTTATAATAACAATCCAAAACTTAAAAATAACGAATATTTTACTATTACACCTATATCTGAGTCAGATGACGAAGTAGAAGGTGATACTTCTAAAGATAGTAATAAATAATGTAATCATTCATATCCTTTACGGGGGGTCTATAATTAAACTCTCCGTAGAGGTTTTACTTTTTATACTATGAGTGATATATTTAAATTTCCTAACGGCTATGAAGTTACAGTTCTTCGTAAAGAAGATGTTCTTAAATCTATTGATAATAATATTATAGATAAAGAAGTAGCTTTAGAAATAGTTAGACGTTGTGAGATTGATGCTGCTATTTTTCTTAGAGAAGGACGTTGGGCTGGAATACCTTTTATGGGTAGTATTAGAATACCTAAAACAACTCAAGCTCTTATATCTGATAATACAAGAGCTATATTAAGTGAAGCACAAGAAGTTTTAGACCATGATAAGTTTTTACTTTTTAGAAAAAGTGTAGCTAAAGATATAGGTAAACAAGTTAAAATAGAAAGATTTTATAAATATCAACTTAGTAAATTTGTTGGAAAAAATTATAATTTTTTTAGAATTATAGCTGATAAAAAAGGTGATATTTATGCTAGAGTGTTATGTTATACTTTATCTGATATTACAACTAATGACATAGCCAACTATGAATAGATATAAACTTACAATAGATTCTCTAATAACGATTGATGATAGCGGTATGCCTGCTGCACCAACTATTAGACAGCTCATTGATAAAGATGTAAGAACTCTTTATAATAGAGATAAAAGTAAAGACAAATCTATGTATATTAAAGAGTGTATTGTAATTTATTATCTTGGTGATCCTAAATCTCCTGCTAAACAAACTGGTTTTAGTGATGTAGAATGTCTTAAAATGGCTATAGAACAAGCTGATTTACCTAAAAATTATGTTCCTGATACTCTTGTTTTAAAGCTAATAAGAAGATACTATGAAGAAAACATTACTGAAGCTGGTAGAGTTGTAGAAAATATTCTTAAAGGTTTACATAATATTAATTTAAGTATTGATGTTATTAATAGTAAACTTACTGAAAGATTAAATACTGGTATAACCGATGATAAGCTTGCAGAAACTCTTAATCTTATTGGTGTTGTTAATGCTCAAAGTAAAGAACTTCCTTCAATGTTAAAACGTCTTAATGAAGCTAAAGAAAACCTTATGTATGAGAAAGAAACAGAACTTTCTCGTGGAGGTAATGTGATTCTTAGTAGTATGGATGCCGATAATAGTATTGAATAAATGAAAGATTTATATAAAAATACGTATCTTTATTTTGATGAAGGACCTCATAAATATACCGATAGTAATGGAAATGAATATATTTCTGTTACAACTATTATAGGTAATTATGTTCCTAAATTTGATACAAAATATTGGGCACATAAAAAAGCTAAAGAGCAAGGTGTCAGTGAAAAAGAAATAATTAAACAATGGGATAAAATTAAAAAAGAAGCTTGTGATAGAGGAACTGTTACTCATAATGGAATAGAAGATGCTATAAAAGAAGTTTCTAAATTTAAAGAAGCTATTAAATATCTTCAACAAGTAGAAGGGGGGAGATGTATTACTATTGCAGACATCCCAGGGCTTATTCCAGTTCCTCTTGACATAGATAAATTCATTGAAGCCACAAATAATAAATATGAAGAGATTTATAGAGTTTTTAAGTTTTATGTTGAGAAAGGATATACCATATATTCAGAAATTGGTGTATTTGATCCATCCATACTACTTTCAGGTACTATTGACATTTTTTGTTATCGTCCTACTGATTTTGTTATTCTTGATTGGAAAACTAATCGCGATGGCTTGAAGTTTGAAAGTGGTTATTATAAAAAAGATAAAACTACAATTCCTAATCAATTAACTAATGAATGGGTTCGTAAAAGTGATAAAATGCGGCCTCCTCTTAATCATTTAGATGAATGTAATGGTTCTCATTATACCATGCAATTATCTATTTATGCAAGACTTGCTGAAAGAATATTAGAAATACCTTGCAAAGGTTTAGGTCTTTGTCATATAGGAAGTCCTTTTATTCTTAATAGTTATGGTCAACCTTTAAGAGATAAAGATGGTTATCATGTTGATCCTGATGGGGAAGAAACAGTTACTTGGTATAGAATTAATTATTTAAGAAATGAAGCTGATGCTGTATTTAAAGATAGAAGTCTAGCAGTTAAAGCATATTTAAAACAAAATCAACAATTACAATTAAACTTATTTTGATTATGAATTACGAAACTAGATTTGAATTATCACCTGATTATAGATTTGAAAATTATGTCATAGAATTTATAGTATATGAGTGTGTAGAACATTTAAAAAAGGAAGATTTTATAACAGTTTGTTATAATATTAGACGAAAAGGAGATTTTAACATTGTTGACAATATTCCTATAGCTGGTACTATAGACTGTATTAGTTTTGGTCTTTGTAGAGATATGTATACAAAACAACTTAAACTTGTTAAACAAGTATTTGTAATATTAGAAAAAGAAGCTATAGCTGCTATAAAAGATGTTCTTAGTAAGTTAGATACAAACAAAGATTAATATAATTTTAATTATAAAATTATGAATATTTCTTTATATAATAAATGTCTTGATGCTAATTTTGAAGCAGTGTTTAAAAATAAAAATTATAGTTATTTTAAAAAAGGTTATTATAATTTAAATATTATAGGCGTTAGAGCTAATAAAAATAATATAGTAACAAACGAATTTGATGATATACTTGTAGTATTATATAGAACAGAAAATAATAATATACATAAAAAACTTTATGCTATAACTACAGAACCAGGTCTTTATTATATGACTAATAAAATACCAAGTAATGCAGGTACTGCTATACTTGTTCCAGGTCAATATCGTAGTTGTTGGGCATTAGGTAAACATAAAGGTAAATATAAAGCTCTTGTTCAAGTAAAACCTGTTAAAGTTTATAGAGATTATAATAAAGATTCAATATATGATATGAATCCTGAAACAATACAAGAAGGAGTTTATGGAATTAATATTCATCGTTCTTCTGATATTATAAGTCCAAGTAAAGTTGATAAGTGGTCTGCAGGATGTCAAGTATTTAAAAATAAAATAGATTTTTCATCTTTTCTTTATTTATGTGATAAACAAGCTGAACGCTATGGTAATAGTTTTACATATACTTTAATAAATGAAAATGATTTAGTATGAAAGACTTTTATATTGGATTTAAGCAAGCAATAACTTTTAGTTTAATTCTTGTTGCTATATTTGGTTTATGTTTATTATGGGACTTTGTTTTTAAGCGTACTCGTAGAACCCCCGTAAAGGAAATTAATATAGATTCTATTATTACTGCAAGTGATAGCATTAAAATTAAAATTAATAATTTAGATAGTATTAAAAATGCAAAAGTTATTGAAGTTATTACTCTTGATAACGATAGTAGTATTAAATTGTTCTACGAGTTGGTGTCAGAGTAGAGTTAGTAAAGGTGGAGTTGAACCTGATACAATCCCTTCTACGGGGGTGCTAGAACAAACTGATACTGTTGTTGCTATTCCTATTAGCTTTATTAAAATTGCTAATAGTAAAATGGTAGAACTTAAATATGAGAAAGAAATTAATTCTAATCTTATTGAAGTAGTAAAGAATGATAGTTTAGTAATATCAGGTCTTGAATATGAACTTAATAATTGTTTAGAAAATAAAGAAGTTGAAGTTAAGAGAATTAGAAAACAGAGAAATATTTTTATTGCTACAACTATTGGTGCTGCTTTAGTATCTTTATTAGTATTATTAAAATGAATGAATCTTTAGAAGATTATATTAAAAATTATCCGTTTCTCCAATATATAAATGAGGATAAGAGTCGTTATAAGCATGCAAAAGATGCTGGTTATGACGATCCTGATGATTTATTTCTTATTGGAGATTCGGGTGGTTTTTTACTTAATATTAATCCTGAAGATAAGTTTGTAAATACACACTTATTTACAGAAATGGCAGATTTTTATCGTGCCAATAAAACTTTTACTTTTTATAAAGAAGATAGTATCCCTCATCGTCAATTAAGAAAAAGAGAAGAGTATCGTAGAAGACATGGTTTTGAAGCTCCTTGTTTATTAAGAAATGGTAAGGTTGTAAATATAAGAATTACAGGTGCTCACTATAATTTTCTTAATTATACTATGATTGAGCAACTTGATGTAAAAAGTGTCAAGAGTACAGATAATGCCAGTGTTGGTAAAAAGTTTTATGATTTTAGTAAATTTATTGATGCTCAATATTGGACACATCATGTAAAAGAATTTGCTATTAGAAATGGTTTTCATTTACTTATAGACAAAACTCGTCGTGGTGGTTTTTCTTATATTGAAGCTGCAGATAGTGCTAATGATATAAATTTAAATGCTCGTAAAGTTTTAATTCATGTAGCTATTGACAAAAAGTATCTCACTGCTAAAGGAGGTCTTACAGATTTTACTATTAACAATCTTCGTTTTTATGAAACTAAAACTTTTTTTAAACGAGGTATATTATCTACAGATAAAGAAAATTTTACATTAGGTTTTAAACTTCCTAACGGTCTTGTTTCTCCAAAATCTTGGAATAGCGGTCTTTTTTCTGTTTCTGCTATGAATAATCCTAATTGTGCTATTGGTAAGGATGCAATGAAAGTCAAAACAGAGGAGATTTCTACTATGGATAACTTTGATGAATTTATGGCTGTAACTGAGCCTGCAATGAGAACTGGTAGTTATGTTACTGGTAATCTTGTTGGTTGGGGTACGGCAACTGAAGGTAATATGCAAACTTTTGAACAAAATTTTTATTCTCCTAAGTCTTATGGTTTTATGCCTTTTGAGAATGTTTGGGATAAAGATTGTCGTAATGAAATTTGTGGATATTTTAAAGCTTATGCTTGGGGACTTCAAGGTCAAATTGGTGACCAGTATGCAATGGATGAAGATGGTAATTCCAACCTAGAACTTGGTCTTAGAATTGCTTATGAAGAAAGAGAAAAGAAAAAGAAAACTGCTAAAACTTTTGCTGAATATATAAATTATCTTGGTCAGTATGCTAATATGCCTTCTGAGTCTTTTAGTTCTACTACAGAAAATCTTTTTAGTAGTGAAGAACTTATGAGCTGGGAAGAGCGTCTTAGAACTGATAATTCTTTTAATTTTTATGTAGATGGTTTATTATTTGAAAAAGGTAATAAAGTAGAATTTAAAACTAATGCTCGTATTGAAGCAGAAGGAGGTAAGCATAATGTAGATTTTTGGGACTGGATTGTTGGTGTTCCTATTAAAGGACATGAACATCATCATGGCTGTATTCGTAAATGGTTTAATCCTGTTCAAATACAGTATACAGATAATGAAGGTAAAACTGTTTTTGGAACACCTCCTGGATATTATTCTATTAGTTATGACCCTGTTGGTGTAAATAAAGAGAATAAACTTATTACTAATAAACATTCTCACAACAGTATTGAAGTTTGGATGAACCCAAATAAATATAATGGTTTTAAAACTGCACTAGTTGCTGCATATTATGGTCGTCCAGAAAAACTAGAAGAAGCTGATAGAATTTGTTATCTTTTAGCAAAATATTATAATTGTATAGGTGCTGTTGGAGTTGAGGTCAATCGTGGTGAAACTGTTAGTAATTTTACTAAATGGAAAGCACTTAAATATCTTATGAAAGACCCTGTTCAAATATGGGATACTAGTCTTAAAAGTCAAGTTTCATCTACTTATGGTATTGTAATAGGTGATGGTCCTAGAAAACTTGAAGGTCTTCGTTTACTTAAGGAAATGCTTTATTCTGAAATTGGAAAAAACGATTTGGGAAATACAGTTAGAGTATTTCATACTATTTATTGTTATCAACATATACTTGAACTTAAAAAATGGAATAGTATTGGTAACTTTGATAGAGTTTCTTCTATGATTATTCGAGCACTACAATGGAAACTTTGTGATGTAGAAGCAGCTAAAGAACTTGCTCATAGAAAGAAAGTGATTGATGATAAAAATAATATATTAACTAGAGATTGGTTTTAAATTATGGGAGAAAAAAATAACAATACTTACACTCTAACTATGCAAGCAATAAATAATAATGAAATTAAAAAACAACATAGAAAAATGCTTAGAGAAGTTAGAGGTTTATCTTATATAGGTGGTAATAAAAAAGAAACTCATGATACTTTTTGGAAAAAATTTCCAAAAATTAGTGCAGCTGTAGATAGTGTAGCTAACGCTTATAATATAAACGTTGAAACATTAAAAAATAGATTAAACCATGAAGGTTTTGTTGATACTGTAATTGAAGATAATAATAGAGCTTATTTAGAACCTGAATATTATAATAAATATCCTGAAGATAGTATTCTTAATTCGCAAAGTGCTATTTATCTTGATGATGGTTTTCAAAAGTTTGGACTAGATTATACTCATGGACTTATTCAAGAAGGAAAGGTTAAACCTATTAATGAAAAATACGAAACATCTCCTACAGATTATAATGAAATGGGTGTACAAGTTCCTGCTGCTCACGGTTTAACAAATTTAGATAACATTGGACTTGTGGCAGCAACTTTACAATACACTAGAGCTTTAGCAAAAAAGAATCATCCTAATCTTAAAGGTAAACATTTAGACGAAGCGTCTATTGCTTATTATAATTTATCACCTGCTGGTGCTAAAAAAATGATAAATAGTGGAAAATTAGATTCTAGATATAAAATAAAATAAAATACTATGTTTACATATAATGCTACTTTTCCTCGTCAGAGAGTTAGTGCTGCT
Source organism: Methanobrevibacter sp. (assembly GCA_017652345.1). The sequence goes on along the minus strand of JAGCBE010000205.1, from coordinate 82,666 downwards.
GAGAAACAAAAACCTTCTTGGTATGAAGGTTGTATTGACCATGTTATTGCGTTAGGTATATCTTTTAATGATAGAGCTGAAACTGAAACGCAACTTAACATTCTTCATGGTACTATTCCTAATGATTTTTATAAGAAAACTCTTAATCCTTATAATAGTAGTAATGAACGCTATACACGTTTTCCTGCTACTATGAGGAATTTTGATATAATGTCTGATATTATTAGACGTTATGTTTCAGAGTATTTTAAAGGTGTTCATGAGTTTACCGTAGGCTCTAATAATCCTGAAGTTGTAATTCAACGTAAAGCTAAACTTCGTGAAGAACTTGGTAATCTTGCTCAAGAAGCTTTTAAACAAGAATTTGAAAGACGTTATCAAGAATTAATTCAACAATCTGCTCAACAAGGTATTCCTGCAAATCAAGTTAATCCACAAGATGCTATGCCTGACCCAGAGCAATTTGTTAAGGATTTTAATGAAAAATATATTGACGACCAAAGTAAACAAGGTCAAGATATGCTTGATTATATTAGGTCTATAACAAACGATACTGTTATATATCTTACTGCATTTTTTCATTATTGTTCACTTGGAGAATGTTACACCTATAGTGAAATTAGAGGTGAGCAGGTATATAAAACAGAAGTTCCTGTAATGGAAGCGTATCCTATTCCTAATACAAATTTTTTTGTAGAAGACCATGATATGTTTGCAAGAAAGATGTTTCTATCTTATCATCAAATAATGGATATGTTTGATGATATTCTTTCTGAAAAAGATAGACAATATCTTGATAGATATTATAACACAGAACATGCTCAATCTTCTAGAACTCAACTTTTATATAGTCAATATTTTGAAACCTATCCAGCAAGTTGTGAGAAGTTTAATAAAGAAGAAAGAGAGTTTTTTAAGAGAAATTCTGTAAGTATTTCTGAAGGTAACAATAACCTGTTTGAAGTTTGGCATGTTGTTTGGAGAGGAGAAGCTCGTAGAGGTATTCTTACTTATATCAATGAAGTAGGCTTTCAAACACAAAGAGTAGTTGATGAAGGATATACTTTAAATAAAGAAGCTGGTGATATATCTATAGAATGGGCTTATGAACCTCAAGTTTATGAAGGTTATCGCATAGGAACACGTTATACAGGAATTTATCCTATTAAAGCTAGACCTTTACCTTATGAACGTAATGGTAAATTACCTTATAATGGTATAATGGAAGTGCTTCCTTTTATGGGTAAATTTAGTATTATTAAACTTGTTTCTCCATATCAGATTATGAGAAATATTATATTTTATCATCGTGAGATGGTTATAGCTAAAAATAAAATGCTTATTCTTTTATTACCTGAATCTCTTATTGCTTCTAATACTGAAGATAAGCTTTATAAAATGGCTGCTGATAATGTTCTTCTTGTTGATGATACAGAAGATTCTAATAGTTTAAAGATGCAACAAGTTCGTCTTTTAAATGCTAATTTAGGAGATTATATCAAACAACTTACAGACCTTATTGAGTCTATTAAACTTGAAGCAAGAGAAATGGTAGATATGAATATGCAACGATATGGTGAAATTGCTCAATCTGCTGGTAATGCTACAACTCAAGAAGCTATTACACGTTCTTCTATGGGCAGTGTAATAATTGTAACAATGTTTGACGAAATGCGTAAACGTGATTATCAACGTGATATTGATTTTGCCAAACTTGCATATATTGATGGTTTACAAACTTCTTTCTTTGATGACAAAGATAATCGTCGTTATATAAGTCTTGATGTAAATTCTTTTATATGGGGAGATTATTCTGCTTTTGTTAAGAATGACCAAAAAGAAATTGATAAACTTAATGAACTTAAACAATGGGCTTTTTCTGCTGCACAAAATGGTGATTTAGATATGGCTATTGCAGCTATAACTGGAAATAATGTTACACAGATTAAAGATACTGTTAATAAGTTTATGGAAATTAAACGTCAGCATGAAGAGCAAATGAAACAAGCAGAACAAATGTTGAAGCAAGAAGAACTGCAAGCTAAGATTGCTGAGATTCAAGCTAAGGGAGAAGAAGATAGAAAAACAGAAGCTCTTAAATATCAATATGAGATGCAACTTAAATATATTGATGTTGATATGAGTTTACTTGGCACTCCTGCTGAAGATACCGCTGCTCGTGATAGACTTGCTGAATTGGCAGAACAAAATAAAACTAATATTGCTCAACAGAAACTTAATCTTGATAGAGAAAAGTTAGTTGGAGATATGTATAATAAAGCTGCTGATAGACAAGTTAAACGTGAAGAAATGGAGAATCAATTAAAGATTGCTAGAACTAATAAGAATAAATATGATAAGTAAATTATGGCTAAAAAACATTTAGATGAACAAAAAGGTAAATTTACGTCAATGCCTTATGTTACTTTTCCATCAATAAATATAAATAAAACAAATGTTGCTAATGTAATAAGACAAAGATTGTATGACAATATAATACCTTTTAGTTATAATAAACCGATACAAAGACTTTATTCTGCCGTAGTAAAAAATAAACAATCTAAACATGAAATGATGCCAGATTCTGGTAATTATGATGTATTAGATGAATTATGGGCTAATTATTTACAAATTCCTGCAAACAAAAGACATTATGATTCAGCATTAAAAGAATCTAAATATAAACCTTCTATTTCCAAAGATGCTTTTGCCAAATACTATGCACTACCTCTAACTAACGAAGATAAACAACGTTTAGTAACATACGCTATCAGAGGTTCAAACGTAGAAACAAATCCCGAACTTGGTGAGTATAAACTAGGGCTAGGAGAAGATACAAATGGTAAATATGTATCTTATTATGATGGTTGGGATTTAAATCCATTTAGAGGTGTAACTTCTTATGGTAATAAGTTAATTTCTATACTAGGTTTAGATAAAATAGAAGATTTAAGTTTTGGTATAGGTAAACCTTTAGAAGTATATGATAGATTTTATTATGATGATAATGGTAAGCTTATAACAGGAAATAATCTATCGAAAAAGTATGGCGGTTCCCTTCGTCGGTCTCTTAAATCTGGTGGTTCAATTTATATCAAACCTTCTCATAGAGGTCGTCTTACTGAACTTAAAGCTAGAACTGGAAAATCAGAAGCTGAACTTTATAACGATGGTAATCCTGCTCATAAGAAGATGGTAGTATTTGCAAGAAATGCTCGTAAATGGAAACAGTGATATGAAAGAAGTTGAAATTAAAACAGGTAATGGAATATATGAAAGAAGTAAACATCTTATTCCTGTTAGTACAGAGAAAATAACTTATGAAAAATTAGTAAATTATTTTAAATAAAGCATTATGGATATTCTTTATGTTTTAGGACATCATTCTAAATGGGAAGATAATGAATTGCGTTATTCACTTAGAAGTTTAGAAAAATATGGTAAAAATATAGACAATATGTATCTTATTGGTTATAATCCTGGATTTCTTTCTGATAAAATAAATATACTTGATTATACTGATACTTACAAACATATACAAAAACAAAAGAATATTCTTAAAGCCATATGTTATGCTGTAGATTATTTCAAACTTGATGAATTTTTATATTCTTCTGATGACCATTTCTATATAAAAGAAACAGATTTTGATAATTATCCTTATTTTAGTAGAGGAGAATTATCTAAAAATCCTGATACAATTAAAGCTGTTGTTTATAGAAAAAGTTTAAAAGATACAAGAAATATACTTGAACATAACGGTTATACTTATTATAACTTTAGTCAACATGGTAATACTCATATGTCTAAACAAGCTATATATTATGCTAAACTTATTATAGAAAAGTCATATAGTACCTTATATGGTTGTGAACCTACTTGTATACTTTTAAATGTTTTATATAAATACAAGAAATTTCCTATAATACAACGAGAAGATGTTAAGATTTTTAAAGATTTTACAACTAAAGAAGACTTACTTAATCGACTTGGAGATAGAGAAGTATTTTCTATATCAAATGAAACTTTGAAAGTGGGTATGAAAGAATGTTTACAAGAATTATTCCCATATAAATCAAAGTATGAATTATAACAAATAACGTAACTTTAGTGCATTTCCAAGTTACTCGTGGTGGTTGTCCTAGTGATAATCACCACTTATTTTATATAATATTTTGAAATTCAATTTAAGCGCATCTATTTTGTTTTGTGTGCAATTATACACAAAAGCACTTTTGAATAAACGTAGCTTAAAAGGAACAGAAAAATAGGCTTCTTTACATCACAATTTGATAACATTAACCGAAAATTTAAGTGTTGCTCTTTACATTATAAATACTATTGGCAGTAATTAAAATAGAAGTAATTTAACTAATTAAATTATTATAAACGCTTTTGAAGTTATTATTAAAAGTGCTATTTTTGCAGCAGATATTTAAAGTATTTGTTTAATCATAGTAAAATTAAAATTATGGACATTGATTTTGAAGGAAAAGGTGCTGTTAATGCACAACCTAATGGTGGACAGCAAGGAACTTCTGGTAATAACGGTAATCCTGCTAATCAGCCTGATACTACTCATTTAAATGGTAGCGAAACTGTTGATATTAACGGAGATGATAAAAACAATAATGGTAATACAGGTGAAGGTGCTACTACTGATGATAATAATGGTGGTAGTAATGGAGAAGAAAATAAGTCCAATAACTCTTCTACGGGGGGTCTAGAGCCTGGTACTGAAATTGAATTTGATGGTATTATTTATACCGTTGATAATGCAGGAAATGTTGTAGATAAAGAAGGTAAACTTTTTAAAGAAGCTAAAGATGTAAAAGCATGGCTTGAAGAAAATAATGTTGATGATAATAACGAGAATGATACTTTGTCTATAGATTCTATTCGTGAAGCTGTAGGTATTGACATTACTGATGAAAACGGGAAACCTGTAGAATTTACTAATGATGCTGCAGGTGTTAAAAGTTATATAGATTCTGTTAGAAATCTTCAAGCTGCTGAAATAGCACAAGGTGCTGTTAATAAATTGTTTGCAGATAATCCAGTACTTAAACAGTTTATTGATTATGTTGAAATTACTGGAAGTCCCAAAGGTTTTGGTGACATTCCCGATAGAAGTGGTATTCAGCTTGATAAAGATAATGAATCTCAGCTTGAAGCTATTGTAAGAATGGCAGCTAAAGAGTTTGGTAATAGGAGTGTGAGTGATTCTTATATCAAATATCTTAAAGAGTCTGGAGGTCTTTATGATGAAGCTAAAACTCAACTTGAAGCTTTAGTTGGTAAAGATAAGGCTTATCGTAAAGAAATAGAAAATCGTGCTAAAGCTGCTAGAGAACAAGAGGAACAAAGTGTTCGTAATTATTGGCAAAGCGTTAGTGATGCTATAGCTAAAAAAGTTATTGGAGGTTATAAACTTCCTGATAGCTTTGTAAAAGAAATTAATGGTCAAAAGATTACTTATACTACAGAAGATTTCTTTAAATATCTTTCTGAGCCTGCTGTTAAAGACGAAGATGGTAATGTTTTGACTGGTTATCAAAGAGATTTAGCTAAATTAACTGACGAAGAAGCTTTAAATAAAGAGCTTCTTGATGCTTGGCTTACATTTACAGGCGGAAGTTATAAAGATTTGATTGACATGGCTATTAAAGAAGATGCTGTTCGCAAATTAGTTATTAAGTCTAAACAACAACGTTCTGCACATACTGTTAAGATTAATAAGCCAGAAGGTAGTAAAAAAGTAGATTTTAATAAGATTCTACTGAACTAAGATTTATTAATTATTAAATTATTTATTTTATGTACAAACTTAGAGAAGTAAGTCGTGGTAATTATGATGACCGTGGTTATTCAAATGAAGAAACTATTGCTCATCTTATGCTTACACATCCTGAGGAAATTAATAACACCCTTACCTATACTTTTGGTATGGATGATGATAGGTTTCCTTTAACTTTCCTTACTGAGGGTCAAGGTTCTGCTGGTGTTGTTGATATTTCTACAGAGCAGTGGACTTGGAAGATTATGGGACGTATGAAGTTTAATGATTACGTTATTTGGTTTAATACAAGTAATACAACTCCTGGTAAGGGTGGTGCTATGTTTGATGTTGAGTTTGCTACTCATTGGTTGATTGAGCAGTATGGTTTGATTGCTCCTGATAGTAGGACTCAAGTTCGTATTATGAAAGACCTTGGAGAAGGTGCTCATGGTGGTTATCTTTATCGTTTGAAGATTACTAGTCCTAATCCTAATGTTTATGTAGATCCTTCTATGCTTGCTAAGGGTAAGTATTGGAGTATGACTGCACCTACAATTAGTGCTTCTTACAGTAAGGGAAATCGTTCTAATGTTATGGGTCCTGGTAAGATGACTTCTCAGCTTGAGTATCATCGTTATTCTAAGGAAATTGCTGGTAACATTAGTAATACTATTGTAACTTACGAGTTTAAGACCACTGATGGTGGTACAACAAATCTTTGGATTAATGAGGAGATGCGTCAGCATAATATTAATATTCGTATTATGGATGAAGAGCGTCTTTGGCTTGCTGAATATAATCGTACTGAAAACGGTGAAGTAACTCTTGTTGACCCTGATAATGGTCAACCAATTCCTCATACTTCTGGTATGATGGAGATTTGTCGTGAGGCAAATTATGATACTTATGGTGAATATCTTACATTGAATAAGATTGAACGTACTATTGGTGATGTTTTGGATAAGGATACTGATACTGGTACTATGGAAGTTGTTCTTATGGCTGGTAAGGGCTTTATGCAAGATTTTGACCAAGCTATTCGTAATGATGCTAAGTCTGAAGGTTTTGTTACACCTCTTGGTGACAAGATGATTGAAGATTTTGATGGAGGTCTTTCTTATGGTAAGTATTTCCGTCGTTATAAGACAGTAGATAATCATATTATTACTTTGAAGCATCTTTCTTTCCTTGATAAGGGTACTCTTGCAGACAATGATAAGGCTAATGGTAACGTACATCCTCGTACAGGTCTTCCAATGTCTTCACATCAGGCTTTCCTTATTGATATGAGTAAGTATAGTAATAAGGATGAAGGTTCTGTTCGTAATGTTCGTAAGGTTCGTCTGAAGGGTCAGATTTATCTTAGTGGCGTACTTAAAGGTCTTACTCCTATTCCAGCTTCTTGGGGCGGTGTTCCTCAGAATAGTCTTGGAACAGAGATTGATATGAGTCGTTATGAGATTAAGAATACTTACGGCTTGCAAGTAAACAATAACACAAAGATGTTCCAATTACAGTGTAAACTCTAATTATTAATTAAAATTATACGGATATGAATATTACACCTAATACTCCTACACAAAAGGCTGGTGGAAATACAAGTTCACCTGAGGTAAAAGTTCCTGCTGGAACTACAAATAATACAACTATTTCTAATGATGAATTGAATAGTGAGTATATTGATAAGCGTAGTGTAACTATTAGTCTTGTACACAACTATTCTAATTATCGTCGCGTTAATTTAAAAGTCTTAGGTCAGAGAAAAGAAACTATTGGTTCTTCTGTTAAGTCGTGTCAAATTCTTTCCTCTAACGCTGAAGAAGTAGCAGCTTATTTTCCAGCTCTTATAGGTTTATCACCTACTAATCCTGATTTTATTACTAGAGTTAAAGCTTGGCTTAGTAATATACAGTTTACTATTAACGAGAATGATGTAAGTCTTGATACTACATTTATTTATAAGCATAAAGCTGATTATTTAAAGATTCAAGAAGAAGAAGATAGAATTAATAAAGAGTATGATAAAGTTGATAGGGCAAATACTGCTGCTATTAAAGAAGCATTAAAGATTAAAATTGATGCTTTAAATACTCTTGAAAGTTCTAAATATAAATACGGTCATCCTGCTAAACTTGAAGATTATCTTATGTATCGTCATTGTCTTTTATACTCTGATGTTGCAAAAGATATTGCTCTAATTAATTCAGATCCTACTCTTAGGTTCTATATTAAGGATGAAGCTAGAGAAGCAGAAAAGCAGAAGAAGTTGACGGAACAAAAGACAAAGGCAATGAAGAACTTTGTTGAACTTAACGGTACTGAAGCTAAGTTCAATGCAGTTTATGTTGCTATGTGTGTATTCCGTAATGATAATCTTTCTGAAGCTCTTCTTAAATCTCGTAACGAAAAGGTTGCTGCACTTATTGATTTTGTTAATACAAATCCTGATAAGTTCAATCGTTTTGTTGAAGATAAGAATGTTCAGCTCAAAGCGTTTATTGAAACATTGATTGTTCGTGGTGAACTTGTACGTTCTGAGTTTAATCAGCAAATTTCTACAGCTGAAGGAACATTTATTGGTTCTAATATGAACGAAGCTATTGCTTGGTTTGAAAATGAAGAACATAAAGATGTTCGTGAAGCTTATGAAAATAAAATTAAACTTTTTTAATATATTAGAGTTATGACTATAGCTGAGATGCACGTATGGTTTCGACAGTATGCTCAACAAATGGGTATGCAAAATGTTCGAGCTATTCTTCCAGAACAAATTGACCTAGTCATTAATTCGAGCATTACAGATACAGTCAATCAGATAATCACACAAAACATTGGTATAACTAACGATAGAATTATCACAGATAACTCTAAAATTGGTCAAATCAATGCTCTTAGAAGTCTTTACAAAGTTAAAATTGTAGATACTACTATCAATCCTGATCTTATAGGTCCTGAGCCTGGTAATCCTTTTTCACTTGGTGATGAAGCTTATATAGAACGCATATATGGTAAAATTGCTGACTTTAATAATAGTTCGTCTAGATATTATGCGATTGTTAGTGAAACAATTAGTGGAGAAGAAGTCTATAATGCTGTAAGAATACCTAAAGACACGTTTGATAGTTTAACTGATAAAGTAACTGTTACTAGTCTTGATGACATATCTTCTTATGAAACTGTAGATTATAATGGTTATGGTATTGAACTTGAAGCTACTGAAAATCAATTTGATTATCTTTATCTTGTAGATTTATCATTAAATTATAGAACTGTAAGTAATAAAGTAACAAATTATTTTCCAGTACGTCTTATAGATGATATATATCTTGCTGATACACTTAATGATTTTGTTCTTAGACCTAGATTCAGAACTCCTATTGCAGTAGTATACAATAATCAACTTGATTTGTATATTGATGTTTTAGAAGGCACTGATGGCAATAAGCATCTTCCTCAAGGACTTAATACCAATAATCTTCGTGTAAGTTATATTGGTAAACCTGCTAAGGTTCAATATTTAAGTGATATTGATGGTGTTGATGTAAATTGTGATTTACCTGATTATTTACATGTTGATATTCTTAAACATGCTGTAGACCTTTATCGTATTTCTGTTCAAGGAGGTATGTATAGTGCTCAACAGCAACAACAAGCTCAAAATCAGGAAATAGCTAGAAATAATGTTCGTCCTGATAATGAAGGTTATCAATCTTAAATTTAAATAATTATTATTAATATGAAACAACTTTTAATTGTAGATAAGGCTAAAGCCCTTAATGCTAATACAGGTACCACTGTTACTCCATACAATTTGAGTGGTCTTGCTAAAGGTGCTATTTCTTTCTTTGAACTTGGTGCTTCAAGTCTGCTTTCTGCTGCACCTACGAAGAATTTCGCTATTGCTCTTGGTCGTGGTAGTAACAGTCCTGCTTTTGTAATTCCTGAAGTTGATATTGATACACTTCAGATTACTAAAGCTCTTCCCGTACCTGGCAAAGCATTTAGTCGTAAGTTTACTTTCCCCACTCCTGTAAAAGGTAAAGATTATAGTATTATGTTTATTAAGTGTGCTACTGTACCTCATGAACGTAATACTTGGACTTGTACTGTAACTGCTAGTGGAACTACTGCTTCTACTGAAGCTACTGCAATGAAAACCGCTATTGAAGCAAAGCTTGGCGATAAGTTTACTGTAAGTGTCGCTACTGCTGCTGTTACTATTACAGCTAAAACTGTTGGTGAGCAGTGGGAAGCTAAGTTTGCTGATGAACTTACTGGTACTTCTTGGGCTGGTAGTACAGATTATGTGAATGCTGAACCTACTATTGGTGATAAAGCTTATGTTCAGCATCTTGCTTCTATGTGTGCTGCTGGTAAGGGCTTTACAGACACATATCGTGATGGTGATACTATCTATCCTGGTTATCCTGAAGTTGTCGAAGATTTGACTCCAAATACTTCTGGTGATGCTGGCGCTAGTACATCTGGTTATGCAGTATTTACTCTTCGTTTCCAAGTAGGACGCGATGCTGCTAAAACTCGTGATGAAAAAGTATGGCAAGTAGTTCATATTGCAGTACCTGTTGATAGTGGTTCTGCTTATGCTGCAATTTCTTCAATTCTTCCTGAAGGAAATTTTAAGGATGCTAAGACTGCTGCTATTGCTGCAGAAGTTGTAGAAGAAATGGTTAATAGTAGTGACCTTAATGAAAGTGCTTAATATGATTATAAATCCCAACATCTCCTTTACGGGGGTGCTGGGATTAAACTTAATACTATGAATGATTTACAGACAATCAATGAGATTGTCAATGAAAGTGTTAGAAATTCTTCCTATGTAACTGTAATTATTTCTAGTTGTATTTTTATTATTTATACTATTATTGTAAGACTTATTGATTATTTTAAAGCTAAAAATAAAAATAAAAGTCTTTATGAAATGGCAATAGCAATTAAAGAAAATACAGCTAATGTAATTAAACTTAATAGCATTTTAGATAAAACATTAAAAGATGCTGAGAAGAAAGAACTTCGTCAATGTGAAAGAGCTATTGATTTAAGTTTTAAGGCTTTTGGATATAGACTTGCTCAAGAGTGTTCTGCTGTTATAGCTTATAATAACATTGATGATAATAAAGAATTAATAGTTGGCAATATAAATAAATTAGTTAGTGCCGAATATTATAAATTATATTCTACTCTTTCAACTTACGAAATAAATGAAATAAATGTTTCAAACAAACTTAAAGAAGAATGGATAAAAGAAGTAGCTGATAGTCTTATAGCTATTGTCTATGATGGACAAGACGCTATTAATAGAATAACTCAAATTAACAATAGACTTAACATCTATATTAATGAGTATTCTACTTTTATTAACAATAAAGTTTTTAACACATAAAGTTTATGTTGTATGATAAAGCCTTAAAACAAGCAATGCTTGATGTTCTTAATAATAGAGCGTCAAGCATTGCTAATTGTATTCAAGCATTGTTTGATGAAGGTTATATACCTAATAAAAATAAATTTACTATTCTTGATTGGTCTTCTATTCTTATAGATGCTTATGAAAACATAGATGTTTTGTCAAAAGAACAACACCAAAAACTTGATATTATTTTTAATAGAGTATTAAAACTATGAGTACAAATCTTCAACAAATAGAACCTGAATATATATATGTAACTATACCTGCTGAGTATATATGTGTATATCATCGTATTCTTGCAATGCTTGCAGATTATGGTGAAGATATGCTTAAAGATTGTAAAGCATCGTGTAAAGATAGGAATGTAAATGTTATTGAATGTTTTAATATGTTTAATGCAGCTGTTGCTGCAAGAAAATTAAGTAAAGATAAACTTGCTGAAACTCTTATTAAATATATTAAAGCTAAAATAAATCAAATTTATAAAGGACATGATAATTCTACATCTTTTGTATTTCCTATTGATGAAAATGGACAAATTAAAGCTTTTGTATCATGTGGAGAAAGACCTCGTTTTGAAATAAATCCTGATGATGGTGCTTTATATGAACATAAGTTTAATAATGGATTTGATGAGCATTTTAAACTTGGTCCAGAAGATGAATCTACCGATGGAGAAGATGTAACACCCCCCGTAGAAGAAATTGGTTTAGTAATAGATTTTACTCCTGAATATCATCTTGTTGATGGCGAATATAAGCCTTGTGGTGATTTAGTTGTTAGATATAATGGAGAATATATTGATCCTAATACTTGTATTATTCAATATTATTTTGATGACATTGTAGTATTAAGATTTAATGATGTTACTGGTTTAACAACAGGAACTCATAACTTTAAAGTTGTTGTTACTTATAATAATGAAACTAAAATAGTAAATAAAGATTTATATTATGCAGCTATCAGTTGATAAATTAGGTAAAGTTGCTATAACTGTAGAAGAAAATTATTGGTCTTTAGAAAAAGACTATGATAAACTTACTATAGTTGAGCAAGAAGGAGTTTTTGGTACTTTTATTAGTAGAAAGCCAGTTCCTGCTGGTACAGTTCTTACTAATAGAAAATATTGGATTCCTTTTAGTAGTTTAAAAGAAGAAATTGTATTACAATTTAATGAAATTGTAAATGAAGTCAGAGAGTTAGAAGTTAGTGTAGATGAAAAAGAAGCTGAAATATATAAAGCTATAGCTTCTATTGTTGCTGGTGGTGTAGCTCTTAAACAAAGTTTTGGAAATTCTGAAGAGTTTGGTATTAGTCAGAAAGTTCTTACAGAAAGTAGAGATGCTTTGCAGGCTCAGATAGATGCTATAATTAGTGATAAGGCTACCGTTAGTCTTGCTGTTTCTACTAGTACATTTATTGTTGGTGAAAGGACTTTTATTCTTACGGCAAGCACTAATACTAATGCTGAAACTATAGCCATTTATCAAAGTAATGTTGGTATTGCTATTGGTAGTGGAAAAACTTTGGTAAAAGAAGTTACAGTTAATCAAGCTACTGCTGGAAGTATTGGTTATACAGCTGAGTTTACTTTTGCTGGAAATAATAAAAGAACTGCTAATGTTACGGTTTATTTTGTGAACAAAATTTATGTAGGAAGTGGAGCTGTTTATACAGATATTACTACAGACTCTTATGCTGTTAGTGCTCGTAGGAGTCCTGCTGGTACATATAATGTTACTGTTGAACAGAATGGTCAATATATATTCTTTGTTATTCCTGCTACAATGAGTATTACCAAAGCCACTTTAAGTGGATTTGATTTCCCCTTAGAATCTCCTGTAACTGAAACTATAGACAATGTTTCGTATAAAGTTTACAAAAGTAGTAATACTATTGATGCAGGTACTTATCAAATTGTAATTTCTTAAATACAAATAAATATGGCTGAAAATAAAAATATTGAAGTAGGAGGTCGTCTTCATAGTATTGCTAGTGGCAATGTTCTTGCAGGTGCCGATGAAATATTTGATGATGCCAAGAATAAGAAACAAAGTGTAATAAACGCTGAAGTTGATAGTATACTTTCAACTCATTCTAGTGTTATTGCTGGTCTTAATACTCAAAATTATGTTACTGTTACTGCAACAGAAGAAACAATGGATGTAACTGATGTTCTTCCTTCTGAAGACCAAGCTACTGACACTGTTTACAGAGTTGGTTGTTGGAATGGTACAGAGTTTGATGAAAGTTCCTATAGTGAATATGCTTGGAACGGTTCTGCTTATGTTCATGTTAGTACAAAGACTCAAATAAGTGAAGTCTTTGATATTTCTGCGTATCACGCTAGTGGTGGTGAACTTGCTACTTATGATGATTTGACTGATGCTCTTGATGGTGGTAATAATATTCCACAATCTCTAAGAAAAGGTGGAATGGAGATTCGTTTCGTACAGACTTCTGACAATAAGTATGTGCAGTTCCGCTATATGAGTTCTTCAACCGATGTCGCTGATTTTACAAATGTTGATAATTGGCAGAAGCAAGGCGCAGAAGTGACCATATCTCCAAATAGCCAATTAGGTGGATATGACATAAATATCGGAGGTGATTCTACCAATGTTGCACCACAAACTATGATGAACATGTCTGATGGTGCTCTTTACAATGAATTTCCGATAGAGACTGGAGCCATTAGTAATACAACAGGTAAAGATTACGATTTAGCAAGAAGATGCAGGACGAAGAATTATTTACACACACCTTTTAACATTACTACAAAAGATGGTTATATAATAAAGTCTGCTTATAGATATAGCAAATATGATTTGTCTTTTGTTGATTATATAGCAATAGAATCATCTATAGCAAGTATCACTAATAATAATTATATATATCGAATTACTTTTGCGAAGTCCGACAACACAGATTTTGATGGAGAAACTTATGACGACATAATTAACGGTTTTAATGGTATAATCGGAATAATTACACAAAATATAAGTACTAATGAAAGACAGATTGAATCTAACAATAAAGATACTTTCGGAGTTAAATTGTCGGGAACAGGCAATAATGACACTATAGTTGATTTGGCTGTCAATTATCAAGTAGTCATTGGAAAAACATACGCGGTAAAGATAAAAGCATTAGATGATAGCGGAGTGACAGATGGGAAAAACATCTTCTTTATCCAAAACGCTGACTATTCTCAAACACTCGCATCAATAGTTAAAGGTAGCGGTGTAACATATCTTACATTTATGCCTGATGTGAATGTTATAAATATCCGATGCCGCGCTACAGTATCAACTGATGTTGGGGTTATTTTCGGAGGTTTGGATATTGAGGTTAAAAATAATACTCAAAGAATCCAAAACTTAGAAAGTAATGTAAATTCCGTTAAGACATCTGTCAATGGTCTTTCCAACACAGTAGATGGATTGTTGGTAGATGGTACAGGTGCAGGAGACAGTCCTGTGACATTGTTGCAAGCATCTACAATAGCTGGAAAGAAATACTTCATAAAGATAAAAACTCTTGATGATAGTGGTGTTGGTAATGGCAAAAATAAATTGTTTGTTCAAAATAGTGACTACCAACAAACAATATTGGGTGTTCCCAAAGGAGATACAGATACATTATTCTCTTTTGTTGCTATTGATAGTACGTCTTATATTAGATGCCGTGCTACAAATGGCACAAAAGTTGAGATACTGTATGACGGTCTTAAATACCATGTAAATGACAATACCGAAGAAATTGAATCGTTAAACCTTCATGTGAGTGGTAAAGAGGTAAAAGGCACTGGTGTTGGTGATAGTCCTGTAACATTGTATTCAGCAGACACTGTGGCTGGACATCAATATCTCTTGAAGATAATATCACTTAACGGAACTGGTATCACAGATGGTAAAAATGTGCTATATGTACAAGATAAAACGCATCAGACAACTCTTGCAGCCGTTCAAAAAGGAGTATCTGCTCAGTTTGTTGCGTTTACAGCAATAAACGAAATATCACATATTAAATGCCGTGCTACAAATGGGACAACTGTAAAATTAATATATGGTGGACTTGAGATAAGTATTGATGAGAGGTTTGATAATATCAGCAAACAAATATCTATTGATAATTTAGATAAATTGCCGTCATTATCTGATATAATCCAGCCATCATTTGCCTTGAGTTTTGCAAGAATAATTACAGATTGGGGATTTGTTGGTGCAAGTTATGATAGTGGTGTCTTTGAGGATTACTCCACAAATCCAGTATCTTATGTTACAGATTATTCAAAGTCTGTATGGCAGATATTCTGTAGTATTAACAATGTTCAAGGCTATAATTTCAGTGTAGGTGGACAAACAGCAAAGGGTTGGTGTACAAATCAAAATGAAAGGGCTTGGTATGGTGCGCAAAGTAGCCCCAAAAAAGGTTATACTATACAATTAGGTGGTAATGACTTGACAAATTATGACAAAGGAGATATTGGTTCATATCCTGTAGGAGACCCATCAACAGATATTGATTTTGCGGATTGGAATAACAACGCTGATACCTATTGTGGGTGGATAGCGGGAGTAATCCAACGTATAAAGAGTATTGCACCATTGGCACCAATATTTATGCTCTCTATTAATAATAGACTATCTGGTAGTCATGATGTAGTCGGGTGGAATGCGGCACTACAGACTGTTATAAGTATGTGTAATACTCAGTTTGGTCAAGTTTACTATGTTGACCAGTTTGGTTATCCCGATTGGAGAAATGCCGAAGTTGCAAGACGTTACTTGGTTGGTGGTCATCCAAATTTTGCTGGATATGTCTATCTTGCAGGTATGTTCAACAAACTTATAGATAACACCATTCGAGATAATATTTATGAATTTAGACTGATTCAATTTAATTAGTAAAGAGTTATTGTAATAACTCTGTACGAAAAGTGGGTATGATTTAATATTGTACCCACTTATAAACAAAATTATATGACTGAGTCTGTCGGTATTACTGCGCGTAATAAAGATAATACTTTTTATTAAATACTTTAGAATATGACATACAAAGAAGAAACTTATGTTCTTGATACTCTTAAAGAGATACAAGAATTTATTAGAAGTCCAGCATATAACAATATATAAAAAGTTCATGAGAATAATGGTATGTTAAAACAACTTTTGGCACTTGAGTTGTAAATACTAATTAATTAAAATTTAAAATTATGGAAACAAAAGAAAATAAATCTATTACGTCTTGTTTTGTAACTAATTACATTTTACGAAAAACTGGAGAACAAGTTGAAGTTATTGCTCATTATTCAGAAGAAAATGGCGCTAGAAGTGTAAACGATTGGGTTAGCTATATTGACTCAAAGGGTGTAGAACATATTAAAGAAAATCTTAATATCAGTTTTGACTTTATTGTTAAACCTGATATGCCAGAGTTTATAAAAAAGATATTTAACACACCTTCTGTTCCAGCTATGCCTGATACAAATAATTATAGAATATTTGACCTGGCTAAAGAACTATATTTTAAACGTTACCTTCTCGCAAGAGAAGCAATAACTACTGCCAAAGAATTTGTTGAAACTTTTAATAGTATTATTGATGAAAAGTCAAAGTAAACTTATTGGTAATATAGCTCGTAGGGTAAATATTCCCTATTCTAAAGCAGTTGTTCTTCTTAGACAATTAAGTAATAATAAAGACATTCAAACTAAATTGAGAGAGCAAAATGAAAAACAAATAGAACCGATTATATTCTAGATATTCTAGAACGAATTAGAGATGAAACTCATCAAAATAATATTATGTTGAAACAAATAATTAAAGCTATAAATACATATATTTCTAGACATCATCAAGAAAACGAAGATGATTTTATGAGAAATGTTTTAGCTAATTTAATAAGTAGTGGATTTGATATTAAAAGAATTATTAAAAAATAAATGGAAATTATTAATAATATTATAGAAACTACAATAAATAGTTTTGATTTTGTTTATTGTTTAATTGTCAATATTCTTACATATACTGTAATTAAAGTTATTGATGAACTTAATGGTAATAAGCCTATTAGTGTTTGGACTAAACGTATAGTGTTATTAATCTGCATCCTCTTTACGGGGGGTCTATATTATACTATAGGCAAAGATTCAGAACTTCTTATAAATAGTGCTATTCTTACTCCTGTTAGTTGGTCTTGGATATTTAAACCTTTATGTATTAAATTTAATATTGACTATAAACAATTAAAAGAATTAGATTAACAATTTTTAATATAAATAATTTTATATTATAGTGAAAATTGTTTAATTTTGCAAAGTATTAATTTTTAAATTATTAAGTTTATGGCTAAATCAAGTAGTAAAAGTTCATCTAAAAGTAGTAGTTCTACTAAAAGTGCAAATAAACCTAAACCTATGACACCAAGAGCAGGTTTTACAGCTAATAGACGTCGTTATGGAGAAGGTGGAAAAGCATAAATATTTATACAAGTTGGAATTAGTGTTACTAAAGATAATACCTATGCTTCTAGCATTGTGTTACTTTAGTAACACTATTCTTTCTATTTATGGGTATGATATACCAATATTTTCAATATTTGCTGGTATGTCTATTTTTCCTATGATATTTTTATATATTTCTTCTTATGTTTTTAGATTTTGTGAATATCATAGAATGTTTTTACATTATGTAGTATTTAATGATGTGTTTGCTTGGATTGATTTTTATTACGATTTTCCATTTGAAAATAGAGATTATATAGCAATTCATCTTTCTATAGCTTGTATTTTCTTATTTATTATATTATACTTAAAGGTAAAAGTATGCAAAAAGTTTTAACTAAACTTCTTACTAGAACTATGAGAGAAATAGCAGATAAAATTGATGCTGGTAATTCTCATTTATCTGAAGAAGAACAATCTGAAATTCTTGCTATGCTTACACATACTGCTATGAGTGCTGAAGAAGTTTGTGAATATTTAAATATATCTAGACCTACTTTAACTAATCATATTAGAGATGGACTTATTCCTAAAGGACGTAAACTTCGAGGTAGAAAAGAATTGATTTGGTATAAAGACGAACTTATCAATGTAATTAAAAGCTAACTTATTAAAAGTTAGCTTTTTCTGTTTTTATTTATCATTGTTTTATCTTTGTTAATATCAGTTATATCTTTGCAATATCTTCTTATTGCGCAATAGATGTAACTAATTTTATTTATTAACAAATTTAAAACAATGTTATTATGGATAAAGACAATGTTCTTGTTTTTCCTGATGCACTATCAAGAGGTGCTGTTGGTGGTATTGACCCTGCTCTTATGCTCGCTATTAATAACAATGGTGGTTTCGGTAACAATGGGTATTGGGTTTGGATACTCCTTATGTGGATGATGTATGGTAATAATGGTTGGGGTAATGGTTTTGGTGGAAACAATGGTACAGGTTTCCTTGCAAATCAACTCAACAACGATGCTGGTCGTGACCTTCTGCTTCAGGCTATTAATGGTCGTGCTGATGCTGCTGCTCAGATTGCACAGATTACTAATAATAGTGTAGAAAGTGTTAAAAATGCTTTGTTTACTATTCAGTCTGCTATTCAGAGTGTTGGTGCTCAGGTTGGTATGAGTGGTCTTGAAACTATCAACGCTCTTCAGCTTGGTAATGCTACTCTTTCTCGTCAGATTTGTGAGTGTTGTTGCGAAAATCGTCTTGCTATTTGTCAGCAGACTAATGCTCTTCAGAGTACTATGGCAGCTAATCATGCTGAAGATATTCTTCGTTCCTCTCAAGCTCATGCTGAAGACCGTCTTGATGTTTGTCAGCAAACTAATGACCTTAAAACTCAAAGTATTGTAAATACTCAAGGTATTAAGGATATGATTAATCAGCAGACTATCATGATTAATGATAAGTTCTGTGAGTTAGAAAAGAGGGAAATGCAGAATAAGATTGCTACTCAAGGTGATATTATAACTCAGCTTCGCAATCAGATTAGTAATGACCATCAGACACTTCAATTTAATAGTGCTTTCCATGCTCTTGATGACAAAATTGACGCTATTGCTGCAAAACAGCCTAATACTGTTCCTGTACAGTGGCCTAATCTTGTAGCTGCAAATGCTACTCCTTATGTAGGTCAAAGCTATTATCCTGGCTTTTATGGTAATTATGGTGGCTGGGGTTCTGGTGTTAATGGTGGTGTAATACTTTAATACGGATAGGAGGTAAAAGTATGAATTGTTGTAATCCAGTTATAGCAACTAATGCAGGTGGTATTCCGTATATTGTTTCCACTAATACTACTATAGGTACAGAAACTATTAATATTGCTCTTGGTGCTCGTAGAATTCAGCCTATTGGATATATGTCAATTATGATAAGTGATGTTATTCCAGCTGATGCAACTACAACATTACCTGTAAATCTTACGCTTAATGATGTTACCAAAGCATTAACTTTACCTAATGGTACTCCAGTTACAGCTGCTGAACTTTTAAATGTTGGTAATATTCTTGTGTTCAATGATAGAACTAGAGGTTTACTTACATTAATGTCTAGAACGATAGCATAAAATATTAATCATTAAATTATTAAAACTATGTTTTCAAATTTAAGTAAAGGAAATGTTCTATACGGACTTGATAGACGAGATAAAGTTAAATGGTTTACTGCGTCTATAAAAGAAGTTATTCCTGCGTATGGTAAAAATAATCCAAATATGTTTGGACAAATACCAGAGCTTAGACTTAATATTATAGTGGATATAAATGGCGAACAAAGAGAGTTCCAACAAGTGCCCAGTAATAATGCTATTGCTGATTTTGGAGATAAAGCCTTTGTAATTGCTGATAATAAAGATTCACTTTACAATTACATTAAAACTCTTTCTCAACAGAGTGAAGATATTGTTAAAAGTGCTCCTTATCATGAGTCTTTAATTCCCCAGTATAAGAGTGTTATGAATGAACTTATACCTGGTAGTGCAGGAAGTGATGAAGTTAAAGAACTTAAAAGTGAAGTAGGAAGTCTTAAAGCACAACTCGCTGAAGCTATTGCTTTACTTAAAGAGAAAACATCTAAAACTGAATAAATTATTATGATGGTAGTTAGATTTCGTAGTGAGTCTGAAGGTAAAGACACACTAAAAAAGTTGAAAAAGATGAAGATGTTCATCAAAGATATGATTGAGTGCTTTGAAGATAAAATGGAGGCTGAAGAAGATGATGAAGATTATCGTTATGATGAAGATTATGACGATGATGAAATGGAGCACATGAACAAACGAAATGCTCGTTATCGCAGAGGTCGTTATCGTAGAAGTATGTAAATTGTTTAACTAATAGGAGTGGCTTATGTCGCTCCTATTTAATTTCTTATAATTATGTCTAGAAGAGAGAACTTTACAGCATATGAAACTATGCCTGAAGATTTAGCTATTTATATGAGCCATAATGGTCCTCATTTTAATAAAGCTGCTTGTACGTTTGCTGTTGAAAATATGTTTAACGAAGAAGGTGATGCAATTACACCTTATACTAAAAAAGATGTTGAAAATATTTTAAATAGCAACAATGTAAAAGTTAAAAATACTAAACTTTATGATGCTATTTATGTAGCTAATATGTGCAAAGCCGATTATTTAAATAGTAGTATTACTAGTGAACAATCACTTGCCAAGTATATTAAAGATACTTTAGACGATCCTGATGGTTGTGAAGGTCTTACTTTTAATCGTTGGATTGCTGATATGAAATGGCTTGGTGTACCTATTCCATGGGATGAGTTTATATGATTAAACAAGTGTTTAAAGTTGAACATTATTGGAAGGTTATAGTCTATTATAATATAGATTATAACCTTTTTTATTATATTGAACGAGATTTAATTATTGCTAATATATCTAATAAAACTATAAATAATGTGTATAACAACATGGTTACACATAAAGCTAAAGCTGTTACAATTAGTAATATAAAAAATCACATTAGTATTGTTCTTTTTAATAATCATAAATCTATATATGATTATATTAATTCTATAGTACATGAAGCAGAACATATAAAACAAGCTATGCTTGAATGTTATAATGTTAAAGATATTGGTGAACCTCCAGCATATACTATTGGTTATTTAGCTATGAAAATGTTAATGGTGTTAAAACATTTATAAATTTAACTATATTTTTTAATATTTAAAAATCATCATAAAACGATTTTATTTTCAAATAGTTATAATTGTTCACAAGGCTTAAAATAAGCCAAATTTAGCCGATATGAACAGGAAAAACGGCATAGTCGATTTGCATACTTAGATAAAATGTTTTATCTTTGTCATTGTTAATCATAGTAATAAATATTATATTATTATAATTATTAATAAACAAAGAGTTAATTATAAGAACCCCCGTAAAGGACTGTGAATGTTGCTTTTCGTTTTGTTTACAGATTAGTTATGATTATTTTGGTTAATAATGTTTTATTTAGTGTATTTATTATCATCCACCTCCTTACGGGGGTTTTATAATTAAACTTAATCCTTATAATTTAATATATAAAGATGGCTAGCATTTCTCAAATAGTTTCTGAATTTGCTCATAGTGTTGGACAACCTAACAATAAAGCACTTAGAGAAAATATTAAATCTTTAATTATTCACACTCGTAATGAAATTATACGAAGAAGTTATGAGAATCATGGATATATAGATAAAGGTTTAGTTCAAAGATTTAAAGTTAGTTTAATTACAGTAAATGACGGAGAAGTTATATTGCCTGAAGGTATAGAAGATACAGACATTGATAAAATTCTTCGTACAGAACAACAAGTTCCAAGACCTGTTAGATTAACTAACAATCTTCCTTTTGATAGAGTTAGTACTGTTGGGTTTAAAACTAATTTAGAAATTCCATTTATAAAAGAAACTACTGCAAGATTTAGAACTTTTGTTCCTGGTTTAAAAGGACTTCCTTGTTATGATTATATTAACGGGTTTATTTATGTATTTCCAGCAGATAATAGACCTCTTTCTTTTGGTAAACTAGTTATAGAATCTGCTTTTGAAAATCCTACTCCTATAGAAATCGCTAATGGTACTATATCAGAGTGGGATTCTTTTATGGATACTAATGAATGGCTTTTATCTGAAGATATGATTGGTCAAATTAAAGATATTATTTATAAAAGAGATTTACTTAATCAATATAGAGAAACAAATGAAATACCTGCGACTGTAAAATTTAATTAATGAATTATGGCACTTAAAGAAACTCCTATAGGTTATCGTGTGTATTATAAAAAACTTAGAGAAGATTATACACAAAGAAAAGAAGAGGCTCTTTCTGTTTTAGACGATTTAAAACTTTCTGTAAACGCTTTACATGAAGATATTAAATCTAATGCAGAACGATACAAAAATGAATTTAATATAAATCTTTTTGACTATAAAGAATTTGTTGAAAATACTTATATAGACGGATTGTTTATTCGTTTAGCAAAAGGAGCTTTTATTAATCGTAAAGGTAATCATGTTTTAGTAGCTGATTTATTTGATTTATATAATTTAGCTAAAAAACAAAAACAAATTTATGATTTAAATGAAGATATAAGATTATATGATAAAATTCTCTTATTAACAATAAAACAATATCATACTATTCTATTAACTTTTTATAATGAAGTACATAAAAAAATGATTATTAAAGGTTATGGGTATGTATTTGAAGGTGATTTAGGTTGGACTTGTATAAATAGATGCAGGCTTAATAAAGTTAAACGACATATAGATTTTGCTGCTACAAGAAAAAAGAAAGAAGACATTATTGCTAGAGGTGGAAAACCTTATAATAAAGAAGAAGCAGAATGGTGTGAAAAGAATGGTTTACCTTATGATGGTGAACCTTATACTGTTTTACAACATATAGAATCTTGTTATGAAGTTCCTCTTATAGATTGTAAATTACCTAATGGTAGAAAATTTAAATTTGAAGCTGCTGATACTAGAGGCTTAGAAGGAAGAGGTAAAACAAATGAAGAACTTAGAGAAATAGCAAAAGATGATCTTGAAGCTATTTGTAATATGCAAATAGGTCTTAAAACTAAAATAAGTTTATGTAATAATATAGATAAAACTCTTTATACTAATTTTATAAGAAATGAAAATCAAGAACCAATTAACGCTGTCAAGATTAATAGGAAAAATAGATAATGATTTTAATATTAGTGAAAGCGATTGGATACCTAGAGTTGCAGCTTGGGTTACAGATGCTCTTTCACAGATGCAAATTCTTCCTATGGAGCGTAAACAAAGAGAATTAGAAGTAAGTGATAAAATTGCTCAATTTCCTTGTTGTATAAATCCTACTGAATTAAAAGTTTTTACTACTGATGGTTGTGAAATTCCAGAATTAAATTCTAATAAAGGTTCTTGTGGTTGTGCACTTTATAGTCCAACACAAGAATTTGCTGTTATAGATAATAATGATAAAACAGGTTCTAACTATATGAAAATAGTTAGAAATAGACAAGGTTTTAATAGAAATTTTGTTTTAGACGGAAATAAAATTGAACTTAATTTTAACACAAATAGAATTATTATAGAAAGTTACGAAACTGCTACATATTTTGATGATTATTATCAATGTGAATGTCCTTATATTTATGATAATGGACTTTTACTTGAAGCTTTAGCTTGGTATTGTTTATTTAAATATCTCAGTAGAGGTAGTAAACATCAAATATATGATTTAAAAAGTCAAAATCCAGCTATTAATCCTTTTATACAATGGAATAGTATTAAAAATAAAGCAGCAACATCTGTTAAAATAGAAATTAATAATACTGTTAATGGTTGGAATAATTTCTTTTATAATAGTACATTTTTACCTAGAGGATAAATTATGGCTCGTATTATTCCGAAATTAAACCTTAATAAAACTCCACAAGTTGTAGATAATAATAGTCTTATATTTGCTAAAAATGTAAGATTGTTAAAAGACAATACTATAAGTAGAGATAGTGGTATTGATAAAATAGACTTTCCAAGTGATTTAGATGGTTATACTTTAGTTGGATATATTCCTTATAATACTAAAGTATATTTATTTTTTTATAATAATACTAACAATTTATCGGTTATCTATGAATATGATGAACAAAAAGAAACTGATAAATTTACAAAATGCCATACAGGTTGGAAGTATAGTGGAGGAACTATAGAAGGTGTTGTTACTGTTAATTTAAGAAATGACACTCTTATTACTATAACTGAATATTTTGAAAATTTTGATGAAGAAACTAAACCTTTAATACCTATTAAAACTATAAATTTATCAATATCTACTGATAATGATGATGAATCTATTTATAGCAATGCTCCTATTATTCCTGTTTTAAACTTAGTTACAGAAGGAACTTATAATGCTACTATACCTAATGGTGTATATCAATTTTTTGTAAGATATGAAATTGTAAAAGATTATTTTACATCATGGTTTCCATGTAGTGAAGAATTGTTTACTGCAAATATTTATCAATCTGATACTACACAAGGTACTGTTAGATATATAAAACCTAATGTAGATAGTAACGAAAGTTTTGTATTTGCTGTCGACAAGCTTAATAATGATTTTGATACAATTTATAAAGGTTTTCAAATAGGTTATATATTATCACATGACGATACAATTAAAGCAAAATCTTGGAAGAAATTTCCAATGACTACTACTAGTATTAAATTTGATTACGATAAAGCTTATACTGAAGACATTGACATATCTGAAATTATTAGACCTGTATTAAATCTTTATAATGTTAAAAATATTACTAATTTTAAAAATAAATTTTATATTAGTAATTATATAGAAAGCGATTATAATAAAGATTTAGCAGAATATGCTAAAAACTGGATAATTCAAGAAGAAGGACAATCTACAGAAGGCATTGGAAGTTATTTATATGATAAAATGGTTGCTAATTATATAAATATAGCATACAATACAGATAATATTACAAACTATACAGATATAATACAAAGTTTCGGAGAATATAATACTATTAATTCTATACTTTCCAATAGAGATACATTATTAGACAACGGTACTGCATTAGCTCCAGACCCTTGTGAAGAATCTAATTTTCATATATGTACAAGTATACAAACTACAACAGGTCCTGATGGTTGGTTTGACGATACAGTAGATGATGGAGCTACTGATTATTTAATTGAAGGATGTGATTCTGGTTATACATATAATACTTCTGAAGATTTAGCTGCCGTTAAAAATTATGCTATAAATACTCTATATAAATTAACTAATGCTAATGATTCTATATATGTACCTAATAGGTATATTATAGTAAACGAAGAAGATTATAGTACATATAGTAGTGCTATAAGTAGTGCAGGTGGCATTAAAGATTGTGATATTTATAGTATTTATTCAGATACACATCCTACTTCTATTTTGATTTCAAATGATTTAACTCCAAAGGCTACTTATATATTTAAAAATATTGATGATAGACAGACTTTAGCTAGAGAACAGTTTGGTGGTGTAATACAAGGTTTTGATGTAAATAATCCAAGTAGTCCTATAGTGAAATATAATGGCTATATTGATGACACTACAGAAGATACTATAGAAAAAACAGAAAAAGCTTTATATTTTAGAGAATATTTTACTGAATTTAAGATAACAGGAGTTACTGGATATAGTGAATCTCCTAGAAAATATAAGATAAATATTACAAGAAGATATTTATATAAAACATATAGATATAATCTTATAAATGGTAAAATTGTAAGAGGGAGTAATTTTGAAACAACTAATGTAAAGACATTGATACCCTTTCAGTCTTATAATTTTTATATACATTTTGTAAAAGATACTGGAGAAATTACAAATGGTTATATAATTAATAATGGTAATTCTTATACTCAAAGATATGACAGTTTTGCGAAAGACCATTATAAGTTATTACCCAAGTTTGTATATAATAGTGGTAATAGTGATTACACTAATTATACTAATTATAAAAATAAATTAAAACGATACGGATATTCTTATTATTTCTTTAGTATAGCAAAAGTTGAAAATAAAGTTGTAGAACTTATTAATCCTAAGAACATAGATATGGATTATAAAAAAACTGATGGTGTAACAAATCCTGCTACAGCATTAGCTTTTGATGCCATTGACGTTGATACATTACAAGTACCTCTTGTTTATAATATTCCTATTTATAAATTAACCAATAGTGACTATAATAAAATCAGTCCATCTAATATCACAACAAAACTTAATGGACTTTATGTAGATAGCGGACAAGTTGAAGATCAGCTTGTTACTTTATTTGGAGCTTCTGGTAAAGTAGTAGTAAAAGATACTTCTGAAGGTGGTGACATACCAGATAGTTATAAATGGTATATAATTCTTCCTACTCAAGCTAATACAGATAATCTTGAATTAATTAAATGTACTAAATATTTTAAAATTGCAGATTCTATACAAAATAATAAATTAGAAATTATAGATTATTTTGCTAATTTACAGGATTATATTTGTACTATTTCTAAAAAAGTTGAAGATGAATATAGTACATTCATTAGCTCTACTGACTATTATGACAAAGATAAAGCGCAAATAAATTCTAATAATTATACTATAACTTTGTCTGAAATAGAAAGCAAAATGCCATACAGACATAATGATACAATAAAAATTTATTCTAATTTTAATCTTAATTTTCTTGAATTAACTAATGATATTAAGAGACTTGTAAGAAGATATACAGAATATGAAATAAATTATTATGATTCTGAAACAGGAGATCCTGTATATGTTACAGATGAGAATAATCAAAAAGTTGTTTCTGAAGCTGGTCGTCAACTTACTTCCTGTTTTGATTCTTTAACTCTTTCTGATTTATATACATTCCCTTCTATGTTTAAAAATTATACTAGAAGATATTATAGTGTATACGATAAAGAAAGCATTGTAGTATATAATAATACATTAAGAGCTTCTGAACTCGAAGGTGATGAAGAAAAAACTTTTGTATATAAATTTTTAGCAGAAGTTACTTATAACATTCCTACTGATAAAGGTATAATAACAAATCTTATAAGTGTTGGTGATGCTGTTTTAGTTCACACACAAGATAGTATTTACAAGTTTACAGGTAAAGTTGCATTAAGTTCTGCTGATACAAATGTACAAACAGTAGAAAGTGATATTTTTGATACTGGTGTTCAAGAAGTTGTTGGTTCTAAATATGGTTTTGCAGGATTAAAAAATAAACATCATTCTTTATTATCTCAATTTGGTTATATGTTTTGGGATGCAGATGTTAATGTTATTTATGCCTATACCGGTGAAGGTCAAATGGCTCCAATATCTGACCCAATTAATAAACTTCTTAAATATTTTCCAATAGAAACTATTAATTTCTGTGAAGATTATTATAATGATAGATTTTTTATTCAAATAACTTATAAACAAGCAATTATTGAAGATAATGTTATTATTGGATATAATTATCCTAAAGTTATTTTAAGTTATAATATTAAAGCTAAATCGTTTGTAAGTCTCCACGATTTTAGTTTTGAAAAAACATTTAACACAAAAACCAATACATATTTTACACAAATTATAAATGATAAACGAAAACTATATAAACTTATAGAAGGTGAAAACAATAATTATGCAGGATATGGAGATTTGCTTACAGTAGATAATATTTATCCTACATTTAAAATTAATACTAAACCTACTAAACCTTGTGCAGTAATAGATATTATTTATAATAATGATTATGAATTTATTAAAACTCTTGATTCTATTAGTTGGATTTGCAGTGAAATAGATAGTTTACATATTGTTCCTAATAACAACGGCTATTTATTCTTAGCAGAAGAAGCCCTTGACAGAACATATCCTGGTACACAACTTATGATATATACTGATACTTGTGCTTCTGAATTATTAGAAATTATTAAATCTTCTAATGATTATCCTTTTTATAAAAGACTTATTGATAATAATTGGACAGATGTTAAACAAGATGATATATCTCCTAAGAATACAAGTCGTGATGAAACAACTGCTATTTCTACTTCTTATAAATATCCTAGATACAATCTTGGAAAATGGAGTTTTAATTACTTCAGAAACATACTTAATAATAAAGATATAAGTATGGCTGAAGCAAATAGAAATTTTGGTAGGTCAGATAATAATAGTCTTATATATGGTAAATACTTTGTATTTAGATTTATTTTTGATGTTGATGTAAACTTTAAATTTGAAAATTTGACAATTAATATAAATAATAATTATGGCAATAATTAAACGTAAACTTAGAAGTCAAAGACCGAAAGCTCTTCTTGGTGCAGATGGTGCTTTAATGGCTGCTGCTATTGCATTGCAGACAGCAAATGATACTGCAAATACAATTCTTAATGTTCAGCAAGCAAAACAAAATGCTAGAACTACTACACAAAATGCAAGACTTCAAGCTGATGCTATAGATAGACAAGCTCAAGCTCAAACTAGAGCTATGGCTCAGCAAAATGAAAATAATAACGCTCTTCAACAGAAAATAATTGAAGCTAATAAAGAAAATTTTGAAGACCAAACAAATGTTCTTAGAGATATGAATTTAAATATGGCTATGGAACAAGGTCGACAAAATACTGAAACTAGAAGAGAAGCTGCTAAACTAATAGTTAAACATGGTGGTAGTGTAAGACGTAAACTTAGAAGTGCTAAAAGCTCCCCCGTAGAAGGGAATAATATGCCTTTTATTGTTACTGACGGTGGCGGAGTTATTCCTATTGCTACAACTCCTGAAGGTTATGATTTATATGAAATTGTAGGAAACGACCATGAACATTATCATAAAACTAGAGGTGGTAAATATAAGTCTGGTGTAGGTTTTAAGTTTGCTAATGGTGGAACAGTTGAAGGCGAAGGTAATCAACGTTCTTCTACGGGGGAGCTAGTATTAGTTACACCTGATGACGCACTTTTTATTTCTAAACATTCTATTAAAGGTTTTAATCCTACAAATGCTGTTATGAGAGGTATGCATCCAGTTAAAGCTTTTAATGTTCAAGAATCATTAAAAAATGGTAATAATTCTAATAAAGTTTTTATTGCAGCATACGGAGGAAATATTTATGACCAACAACCTGGTATAACTACAGATACAGTTCAACAAAGAACTAAACTTTTAGGTATGCCAAATAATGAAGATATAGTAAATGGTGGTTATAATATATTAAATGGACAATTTAATTCTACAGATTTGTCTAGAACTAATGTTATGAAAGCTAGACGAGGTTGTAGTATAAAAAGAACTAAAGCTATCGATGGAAAAGGAATTAAACAATTAGGTTGGACTAGTTTAGGTGCTAATACTTTAGGAGCTATTGGAGGAACTGTAGCTAATATTCTCGGAAATAAGTGGATTACTAGTGCTAATAATGAAGCTGCTGATATTTTAGGACAAGCTTATGATACTGCTGGTTCTCAAATGGCTGCTGCTTGGAGGAATAGAAAAGGTATTGATGAATCTATAATATCAGATGATGATTATCGTTATGATCCAGCTGTAGCGGTTATTAGAACAGCAAGAGTTAATAAAAATGCAGAATTAGAAGGTTTAAATAGACAAGAACGAAATGAATTAAATTTAGCTACAAGAGGTACTTTAAGTTCTGCTAAACGTAATATTTTAAGAGATAAAATCGCTGATAAATATAATGCTTTAAGAAGTAATATATACCAACAATTAGCTAATGAGTCTGAACAGATTAAACAATCTAATGCTCAAATGCTTAATCAAATGTCTGCACAAAATGCTGAATTAGCACAAAGAAGTAGACAAGCAAGAAGTGAAGCTAGACTTAATCTTGCTAGATATAATAATGATATAGTTAATGAAAATATAATGGGAGCTGCTGATGCAGAAACTAGTGCTTTACTAAATAAAACTGGTGTTCAAGCTAGTACATTACAAGCAAATGCTAATTCTAGAGCTTCTATGGCTAGTAATATTGCTAATACTTGGAATAATGCTTTACAAAGCAGTATTGGCACTATGACTAATTTATATGGTGCTGCATTAGGTGCAGATTCTGATGTTTTAGATAAGTTTAATTTTAGATTATTTGGTAGAACTAAATCTAAAAATGGTGGTTCTGCTAGACGTTTTAATCTAAAACAAATAAACGTTTATTAATATTTAATTGTTACAAATATGCCTAGTAAACAATATAATCTTGCACAAATTCCAGTAAATTATGCTCCTGGAGTTTATCAAGGGTTTTCTATGAATTTTAAACCTTTAGATGTAACACCTATTGCACAATCTCTTGATAAAATTGAAGCTAGAATGAATAGAGCTGCTGAACAGCAAACAGCGGTTGATGTTGCTTTAGCTAAAGTTGAAAGTCAACTTAATCCTGCTGAAAGAGAATGGTTTGCAGGATATAAACAAGATATTAAAAATCAAATTCAAGGAGATATTGATGCAGGTAATTTTGGTTCAGCTATAAGAAAAGCTACAAAACTAGCTGGAGATGTAGCTTCTGATAGTAGAATTATTGGAAGAATTGAAGCAAACGCTAAATATCAAGAAGAAATTAAAAAACAAAAAGATAGAGTAGCAAGAAAAGAAGTATCACAAGATGCTTTTAATTGGTGGCTTAAACAAAATGAATATAATTATGAAGATAAATATGATGCAGCAGGAAATGTTGTAAGCGGTTATGAACAGAAATTTACTAATTTGTATAGTCAATTAAATATTCCTGGTCTTGCTGTTGCTGCAGTAAATATGATTAAACCTCAAAAAGGTAGTACATCTACAGACGGTTCAACAACAGTTCATAATAATACAACTGGAGTTTTAACTAGAGGCGGTGAAACTTATAAACCTGGGGAAGCTATTAATAAATCAGGTCATAGGTCTACTTCTTTTGAAAAAATATCTAAGGATGATCTTATTGCCAATATGCAAGAAATAATTGCTCTTACACCTGGTGGTATAGAACAAATTGAACAAGAATATGCGGTAGCTTTAGACAAATTTAATGATTTTGTAAAACAATACGAAGAAGCTTATAATGCAGACCCTTATAGTGAAGAAACTAAGCGACTTGGACAACAATTAGAAAAACGTAAAGACCTTTTATTTAAGAATGGTTCAGAAACAACCTATGATGATTATTTTGCAAAAGTTATAACAGATAATCTTTTTGCACAAAATCTTGCTTATGATTGGCGAAATACATCTAGTGGTAATACTAGTTCATATTCTTTAAGTAGTACAAATAATCGAAATACTGGTGGTACCTATGGAAGTTCTTCTACTTATTTTCCTGGTGCTGTCTACAATTCAAGAACTCAAATGTTTGAAGCTCCTATGACTCAACAAAAAACTAATGCAGAAGAAATAGAAAGTGAAAATGTTGCGGCTAGTGATGGTATTTTAAAAGCTTTACAAGTTTCAGGTATTAAATAAAATTATATTATTATGAGAATACAATTTGATAGTTACGAATATTTTGATGCTAATTCAAAAGATAGAAATACCTATATTGCTGGTACTAATCCTAGTTACCAGCAATATGCTTTTGATGCTGCTAAATATAAAGATTTAATAGCTCATCGTAGATATGATGAAGCTGCAGATTATGCAGAAAAGTTTATTCCAACAGATATAAGTAAGCAAGATGCTTTTAGAAGTAATATTGAAACCTTACGTCGTACAGGTAGACAACTTTCTGCCATTTACAGTAGAATAACAAATAAGGATGATTTAGCTCAAGTTGAATTAGCAAGTACAGTTTTTGAAGATGGAGGTCTTGAAAAACTTAATACATTTGATATATCTGCTGGAAATTATAATAGGTATGCTAAAGAACTTATAGATTTAAAAGATTATATTGGTAGCTATCACGAGGGAAACAATACATCAGATAGTTATAGGAATGATAATCTTAAAAAAGTAAATACCATAGGAATTGTATTTAAACCAAAAGAAAGAAGATTTCTTGGTGTAGATTTTATAGCTAGAGATAATCCATGGAATGTTGAAGTATTTTATGAAAATCTTGGTATTTCAAAAGAAGAACTTAGAAATTCTGGTATACAAGTTATAGAACAAGACGGAAATACTGAAATTAAATTTGATAAAAATCATCCTCTTGCAAATAAAATAATGTATGCTGTTCCTGATTTTTATGAAGGTGTAAATAGAGAATATGGTCGTACTCCTGCGGCTAGAAGTTTGTTTACACTAGGGGTTCTTGCTGGACATAATTATCAACCTTCTGTTGTACCATATGATGAAAATGGAAATAGGCGTGCAGATAAAGAATATATTACAAGTTTTAGCGGATTTAAAGATATAATAAATAACGCTAAAGATGCCAAAGATGCTGCTTTTAAAAAAGTAAATGTAGATGAACGTAATTATTCTTCTACTGTTATTGCGGGAGTTAGTCCATTTTTAGACGAACTTAATGCTCAAGGTTTACCTGAAGAAGAGTATAATACTAAAGCTATGTTTGCTGCTCCAGAAATATTTAATGCTATTAAAAATTTTAATTCTGCAAATTGTGAAATTTATAGCAATATAAATAATAAAGAAGGAGATGAATTACTGATTCCTTTAGATAATGCTGATAGAAATGTAGCAGCAAATATTCTTAGTGGAGCTAAACCGAGTGACATGACACTTAATACTATGGTTTCTAATGGAAAAATTGGTCTTCTTGTTGGAGTTAATGCAAAATATGATAAAGACGGTGATTTAATACAAGAGCGACAACAATTTTTTATTACTGGATTAAAAGGTCTTACAGATGTTCTCCAAGAAAGAATTAATAAAGATACTTCGTCTAGAGCTACACAAGAAGCTAATAGTATGAATGATTGGGGCTATGAATATAAATGTCAAGACGGTACTATATTAAAACCTGTTGTTGATGGATTTTCTCGTAATGGCGAATTAATAACTAAAACTGAAGCAATTAGGGACATAAATCGTGATATGGCGATGAGAGATTTAAGTAGAGGAATGAAACTTAAATATACTAATAACAACGGACAACTTATAAATCTTGATGCTTATGAACGACAAGCTAAATATTCATCATTAGCTATTGCGGCAGATTTATATAACGGACAAGTTATACAAACTGATAATACAGGTGATAATTTTGCTATAAATGGTAATAATTTTACAATATTTGATATATTTAATAAAAATATAGATACAAGTGTTGTAGATTGGCAAACAAATATAATACTGAAGGATATATATTCAATGTATGATAAAATAATGAGTGATTTAATTTATTATAAATAAACTATGGATATATTTAGTTTTTTAAATAATAGTGGAACAATACAAGTTCCTAATCCAAATTATAAGCCTAAGTCTAAAAATAACATAGAACCTCCTTATATAACAGTACCTAGTATACATACTAGACCTAATGCTGCTGTTGAATTAGCGAAAGAATCTGGATTTAATCAAT
The DNA here is from genome assembly GCA_017652345.1 of Methanobrevibacter sp. The sequence continues at coordinate 48,901 of JAGCBE010000205.1, read as the reverse complement.
ATAGTGTTACATCAAGTGAAGTAGAAAAATATCGCAATTATGGTTTAAATTGGAATCCTAGAGATGCTGCCAATGGCAGTCTTGATAGACAACTAGCAGAATCACAGTCTGCTAGTTCTAAATTTATGCACGCCTTGGAGCAAGCTATTGTTTCTGAAGTTGGTATAGGTACATTAAAAGGTATATCTGATTTAATTGATGGTATAGGTCAAGCTATTGGAGCTTCTGACCACGATTATTCTAATCCTGTTAGTCGTAAATTAGAAGAATGGCAAGAAACTTTTAATAATGATATAGCTCCTATTTATACTACTCCTGGTGTTGATATTAGTAATGGAGGATTACTTGATGCTGGTTGGTGGGCAAGTAATATTCCAAGTGTTATGTCATCACTAACATTATTAATCCCTTCTACGGGGGTTGTTAAAGGTGTTAGTTATCTTGGAAAACTTGCTAAAGTTGGTCAAGGTGCATCTAAACTTGGAAGAATAACAGCTAGTTCTGCAAAATGGGCTGCTAGAGCAACTAGATTAAGTAAATCCGCTGCTGCTCAAAAAGCTTATGCTGGACTTAGAAATTTAACAGAATTAAGTAGTGGTACAAAAGCAACTCTTGGAGTTATGGCTGAAAATGGTGTTACTGCTCTTTTAAGTCGTACTATGGAAAATTATCAAGAAGCTCGTCAAACATACGATGATATGTATGAACATGCTTCTGATGCTATAAATAAAATGAAGCCTGAAGAATATGATAATTTTCTTCGTAGAAATGCGTATTTCCTAGAAGGTGTTGATACTAATAATAAAGATGAAGTAGCAAAAGCTGTTGCAAAAGAGTCTGCTGATAAAACCTTTGCAATGGATTTTGCTAATATTGGTTTTGATATTCTTCAGCTTTATGCTCTTCGTAATATGACTTTTAAAGGTTTTAGAAATCAGCCTTCTAGAGCTTCTATTCGCAGAAAACATCTTAACAGTATTAAATATGCTGGTATGGATGATGCTGAAATTGCTGCTAAAAGAGCAGAAATGAGTTTTCTTGAAAAATCTAAAGATAAACTTGGCGATTGGTTTTATGGCGGTAGATTAGCTGTAGGAGCTCAACTTAGTGAAGGTGTTGAAGAAGCTGTTAACTATGTTGCTCAACAAGAGGGCATGAATCTTGGTCATGTTATGTTGGGTGAAATTGAAGATAATACATTTGCTCGTAGACTTGCTGAGTATGCTAAAGCTCCTGGACTTTGGGAAAGTGCATTTTGGGGAACTCTTGGAGGTATTGTTTTCCAAGAGTTAGGTAGTGGTTTTAATAGAGCACAGAATGCTATTGCTAAATATAATGATAGAAAAAAGTATAAAGAGGATGCTAAAACTAAAGAAAAAGTAGAGAAACCTACTTGGAAAGAACTTTGGCAAACTCCTGAACTGAAACGTCGTATTGGAGATGTTGAAGCTAGAAATGGAGATTTACAAGATTTTCTTAATAAACTTGATATGATTGAAAATAAATCTCTTAATCCATATGAAACTGATGAAAATGGTCAAGCTAGAGGCATTTCTAATAACGAGAAACAAATGCTCAAAGAAAAAGCATATACTGATATGCTTAATAAAATGACTCTTAGAGCATTAGATAGTGGTAATTTTGATTTACTCAAAGAGTATCTTTCTTCAGATGAAATCAAACAAGTTATAATTAATTCTGGAGCTGTTTCTGCTAGTGATGCTACTAGATACCAACAAGATGCTATTAAAAACATGGAAGCTATTGAGAAACAATATGATGCTAATGTTATAACTCTCAATAATCTTACCAAAAAACTTAATACTAATAGAAAAGAACCAATTCCTGTAGAATATATTCAACTTATTGCAAGAAATAATATTGAGCATCAACTTCAAATTAAAGATTGGGAAGCTCAACTTGCTGCTTGGGAGATTGAAGGAAATGAACAACAAGAACAATTTAGAGATAAACTTGACCCAAATGTTAATTATAAATCTGCAGTAAGACTTGTATTTCTTAGTAATCAACTTGGAGAACTAGAAAATCAAAAAAGAAAACTTCTTGCTGATAAGAAATTTATTAATAGTGTTTCTGGTCAACAAGAATTAGATTTTCTTAATAATCAGATTGAAGCAATTCGAGATATGATTTATAATCTCGAGCCTGATAACGCTGTTGGTAATCTTCTTTTTACAATTCAAAATGCTTTAGCTTATGAGAAAGATGATACTGGTGTTGCAAGACATAATTGGACAAATGCTGATTATCTTACTTTCAGAACTAATATTATTGAATTAGAAAATACAGAAGATGCTGCTACCATTGAAAGAATTGATAAATATCTTGCAGAATTAGACCCAAGACTTGCTGGTGTAGGCAAAAATGATATTATGCGTCATAAACTTCTAGATGATAATATTCGAAGAGCTTATGATGATAACCGCGGTCTTACTAAAATATCTCAAGATTTACATGATACATTCTTTAGGATTGCTGATTTACAAACAGCTATCGCATTAGAAAGAAATCAAATTAAACTTACTGAAGATGAAGTATTAAATGAAGTAAGTGCTATTCATAATTTTTTAAATGAAGCTCGTAAAAAAGCCATCGATGATGCAAATGCAACACTTGCTGGTTTAGCTAAAACTTATGGCAGCGATGTTGTTCGTCAAGCTCTTTATGATAGATATCAAAATAATACTGTAAAAGAAGATTATTTTGGTACAGAAGGTAAAGCTATATCAGATGCAAGAACGTTTAATGATGCTTTAGATATTCTTAATCTTGATTCTGCTGCCAATAGAAATCTTTTTGGTTATATTGATGAATTACTTAAATTACAAGATGCTATTAGTGCTGCACAAGGAGAAAATTCTTCCACATCTGAAGAAACAATTTCAGCCACTCAAACTGAGCAAGCGGACAATACATTATCAGAGCAAGTTGAAAGTGACACAAAGCAAAAGGAACAGATAAAACCCACTATTCCACAAAGTGAAACACCTTTACAAAAACAATCACAAACGAGCCAAAATGGAGTTATTACTCTTAAAGAAAATGGAGTAGAATATGCTACTCTTATTCCTAATTCTGATATAGATGGATCTTATACATTAAATATACTTAATAACAATCCTTCTAGTCTTGCCTATTTAAATAATGAAGATTTTTATACAAAAGACGGCGTTAGTCTTACTGAAGATTACATTATTAGTGAAAAGCCTGTAGTTAGAAGAAATAAAGATGGCTCTCTGACCCCCGTAAGGAAAGGATTGATTATTAAAGCTAGTGAAGATAATATTGCTAAAGAAGAAGAAAAACAAGTTGCTCAAGCTGAAGCTGAGGCTGCATCTCCTTCCTCTACGGGGGGTGTTGTGCAAACTGAAATACCTATTGCTCCTATTCCTGTAGCTACTAATGTTGCTGCTACTAATGAATATGTTTCTAATCAAACTCAATCTAATGCAGATGTTGTTTCTGGTAATGCTGCTAATGAAATTGGAGCTGAAGTACGAGACGCTCTTAAGAAAGGTAGTGCTATTGATTGGAATAATTTAAGAGAACGAATGATGAATAAATATCTGCCATCAGCAGAAGATAAAGCAGATACTGAAAGATTAATTGATACTGCTATTCGTTCTTGGAAAGGAATATATGAACGCAAAATAAGTAATAAATCTAATGTTGTTGATGATGCTTTAGTTATGAATAGTTCTATTACTGAGAAAACTAGAACTAATAAAGCATTGCTTGACGATTTTTATAAAGCTATAGATAAACTTGTTGAGAAATATATAAAAGATGTTGCTGCTGACAAGAGTGATGGTAAATATTATGTTAGAGTAGAAGATTTACTTCGTTATTGTAATAATGCAACTGAAACTCAAACTACTGCTCAACTATTATTTAATAATCTTGTTGAATATATGAATTCTTCTGATAAATATATTGTTATTGATGGAAATTTATCAGATGCTATAAATAAAGCTAATCAATCTGCTCGTACAAGAATAAATCAATTAAGTACTAGAAATGGACTTTATGGCATAAACTTTGAAGGCTTTGTTTCAACTCTTGTTGGTGATGATTTAAAGAAAGTTTTAGATGTTGTTAATAATCTTAATTTAGGAGATAAAATAGCATTTACTACTACTCCTTCGGGTATACGATTTACAGTAAATGATGTTATGATTGGTTCTTTACCTATTCCTAAAATAGGTAGTAAAGGAGAACATTGGCAATATAATGACGGTTGGAAAACTGATATTCTTGATGTTAAAGGAACTAAAGTAAGTGCTCTCAAAGATTTGTTTAAAAAATGGATTTTAAATCCTGATAATAACGTTGACATTCAAGAATTAAACGATATTGTTATTCAGGCTGCTTTTGATAAACTTGAACAATCAGATTTAAACAATCTTGCAAAACAACTTTTAAAGAATAAAGAATTTCTTAAAGCCAAAAAAGCAGGATTTGTTTCAGATACTGCTGAATCTTATATATTATTAAATGGTCTTGCTAAACTTTGGGGATATACTCGTCAAGCTAATGGTCTTACTAAAGAAGAAACTACTGAACTTAGAGAACTTAGTGTAGACAAATGGTTTGATGATGAAGTTGCTCCAAGTTTTGATATGGCTGAGGCTCTTGCTGCAAAAGATAACGGAGAAGTTATAGTTGGAAAAATAAGTGAAGGAGAACTTATTAGAATTGACGATGAAAAAGATGCTATACCAGTATTTGATGCAATAGGTGAAAAACATAAAGGACAAATTAAAATAGCTGCTGCAGAAAAAATAGGTAAATTATCTGTTGCAGGAAAAGGAATAAATGGTCAAATATCTTTAGATTATATAGGTATTGCTGGTGGTATTGGATATGGAAATAGTATAGTTGTAATTCCTTCTAGAAGTGGAAATCACGGATATGTTCACGCTTTTCCTCAACCTATTTCATCTAGTCAATTTACTCCAAAAATAAAAGAGATAGTTGCTGCTGTCTTTGCTGAAATAGATAGAATTGGAGAAGAAGGAACAGTAGACGAAATATATGATAATTTAGAAAAATTTATTACTTATTTACTAAATAAACCTCGTAATGCAAATACTCCTTTATTTAGAGTTCTAGGAGAAGGAATTTCTATTTATAGAGATAGAGCTACTGGAGAAAAATTAGGTTTTAGTATTGTTTATAAGAAAAGAAATAAAGATGGTTCAGTAGTAAAACATATTGTAACTATAACAAATAAAGGTAGAAAAGATGGTAAGATTTATAAAAGGTCTGGATTAACAGCTTTTGTTGATGGAACTCATATTTCTGATAATACAAAGGAATCAATTAATGCTTTAGAAGATTTTATTAAAAAACGGGCTGTATTTAATATAGGCTTTAATTTTATCAATTCAGACAATAATACATCATTACAATTTAATAGTTTAGCATATAGAGATAAAGATACTGGAGAATTTATTATAGAAATTCCCAATCAAGGAAAATTTACTTTTGATTCTTTTAATAGTTTTGTTATTGATAATAATTTAATATCTTTAACAACTAGACCTGCTCCTGACGGAACTAATTATAGAAAAGGTGCTAGTGTCGGTAATCAAGCTGCTAATCAAGTATTGAAAGTAAAACTAAAAGTTGACACATCCACCCTCGTAGAGGAAGGTAATAATGAACCTCCTTCTGCTACACAAACCACTGTTGCTAAAGTTTTAGATATTCTTGCTAATAGTAAAAATAGTACTACTACAGGTAGAAGAATTGCTAAACTTATTCTTGGGAATAAGGTTAAAAATCTTAAAATTAACAATAAAATTTTGGATTTATTCCCGCAAAATCTTATCTTTGTAGATGAAAATATTGGATATAATGCTATAACAAATATTAGAAATAAAGCAATTCCTCTAGGAAATGGTTCTAGTATAATAATTCAACCAGGACAAGTTGTTGTTGGCAGAGAATGGTTTAATCTTCTTAATGGAACTATTGCTCAAAGAGAAGAAGCTGTTAGAAAACTTGTTCATGAAAGATTACATTTAATACTACACAGTAACGGAAACGAAAAATATATTGAACAAATAAGAGATATATTCAATGAATTTGTTGCTAAAAGTACAAATGAAAATCTTAATAAGTACAAGTTTAATGATACTGCTGAACAAGAAGCTAGATATCGGACTGATGGTAAACTCAATGAAGAAGGTTTTGAAGAGTTCTTAGTTGAAACTTTAACTTCTAAAGAACTTGCTGAAGAATTAAATAGTATTCAAGTAGAAGAAATAGTAGATAATAAACCTATTAAAAAGAGTCTTCTTCAAAAGATTATGGAACGCCTTGCTAATATATTCGGTTGGAATATAAAAGAAGGTAGTCTTTATGAAAAAGAATTTAATGTTCTTAGAAATTTCTTTGAAGAAACTAAAACTGGAGAAGATATTACTACTGGTACACAAACTGCTACTCAACTAGAATTTAATTTTGATGAACCTGTTACTGAGAAAAAAATAGAACAAGAAGAAGAAATAAAAGAAACACCTACTGAAGAAAAGAAAGAAAATAGAAGAAGAAGGAGTAATTTCTCTAAATTGTATAGTTCTATTCAAGAAAGTCAATCAAATACCTTTGCAAATACTAGTTCTTTTATTAATAAATTACCTTTTAATCAACAAGCTGAAGTTATAGATAAACTAGATAAAGGTGAAATTCAAACAAGTTGTAGATGATTATAAATTATAAGTATTATGGATTGTATTTTTTCTGTAGACATTTCAAAGTCTAAAGCACTACAAGCTCTTAAAGATTATTGTGGTGAAAATAGTGAACAATTTTTAACGTATATTAATTCTGTAGTAAAGGAACAAGCTGCTGATGGCAGTCTTGTTCCTTCTGCTCATTTTGTAGAATGGTGGAAACAGCGTTTTAAAAATGAACCTAATTTTAATGCTGGTACTGGTTCTCAAATGAGAGATAGAATTATTAGATATTTTAAAGAAATAAAAGGAGATGTTGAAAGTACTTATAGAGATGGAGCAACCGCTCAAATACTTTCCACATATGGTTATACTTCTCCGTCTTCTAGAGATTTTTGTAAAAGAATTACAGCAAATTATGTATTAGATGCTTATAAAAAGAATAGATATATACTTATAAAAGACCCTCAAGTATATAAAGATATACAAGATGCAATAAAAGAACAAGGTGCTAAAACTTTTTATTTTAATATTGCCTTTGATAAACTTAGAGAAGAATTAGCTATAAGAATACTTAAAGCACAAGGTATAAGCAATCCATCAGATGATGACATAGATAATATTTTGGATATTATAGAAGATGGTAATAGAAAGTATGTAGAAGATGCTTTAGGGGGTAAAAATATTTCTGTAGAAAATTCTAATCTTATTGCAGTAGTTTATGAATTTCAAACTTCTCCTGCTTCATTTGTAGAAGAAGTGTCTAGAGATAGTAGACTTTATAAAATATTTAATAAAGATGATGAGTTTGATGACAATAATCAGCCTGATGCAGAAGGAGAAAATAATCCTGAAAATGAGGCTGATGAAGATAATGAAGATTTTCTGAATACTACTATTTCAATGTATGACCATACTGGTACATATACTAGTGCTATGATGCATGTTGATGGTGGTATTAGAGCATATTTAAGTAGTCTTAAGAAATTAAATAGTGGTGTTGGTCTAGATAAAAATCAACCAGATTTGGATTTAAATAATCCTCTTGGTATTGCTGACACAATGAACACTGATGAATGTGTAACAATACTTTATCATTATGGCAACTATGACAATGTAGATTCTATGATAGAATCTATTAAAGCTATTGCTAATAATATTCCTGGATTTGCTGCTTTTCATCAGTTGGCTAAAGACCTTGAAGCTGATAGTGATATTGCTTATCAGTTTTATACTACTTTTGGTAAAACAATTATTTCCAAAGTTGAAACTACTGTAAAGGGTTCGATAACAAGAACTAGAATAAGTAATAATCGTAGTAATAAACTTGAAGCGTTAGGTTTTGAGTTTATGAATTCTGTCAAAACTACAGCTATTGATACTGATTTAGATTTTGCTACAGATGAACTTGCTAATTTAAGAGATAGATTAAAAACTACTAAACAAGAAATTCTTAAATCTCTTGATAATAAATTTAGAAAAGCTGCTATTGCTGAACTTGCTAAACAACTTAGAAGATATTATCCTACTATTTCTGATTATGCTGTAGAAAATTATATTAATAATCATAAGGAAAATGGCATTACTGTAGATGTTGATAAAAACTTTGGAAATCTTATAACTATTTTAGAAAATACTATAAAATATTCTGAAGGAACTAAAATAGAATATGAAAATAGACAATTAGATATAAATGAAGCTTATAATCATAATAGAAGTTTAGAAAGAAAACAATTAGAAACAAATGCTTATGTTCCTGCTTCTGCGTTTATTGATTTAGCTCCATTATATGCCAAACCTTATATAACAAAAGAACAAAAAGGCACAGCTTTAGAATTAGCTAAAGCTTTAGTTGATTATAGTTTAGTTAGAGTAGAAAATAATTCTAGAACTATACATGGTAATCAATCTTCTGATGTTATAAATAATAGCTATATTACCAATATTCTCAAAACTTTACAAAATGATACATCTCTTGCAAATTATGGTAAATATAGAGCAAACTCTCATCAATATGATTTCAGTAGAATAATGATTGAACATGTTGAAGATGGTGTTGTTGTTAATAAAGGTTTGTTTAGATATAATGATGATGGAGAACTAGTTCAAACAGAATATGCTAAAGACCTTCTCAAGATTAATCTTTTCAATGGAGCTTCTAATTTAGATACTGATACCAATGTAGCTTATAATCAAATGAGTCAAGGTGATTATATTGGTACAGGTTTTATTAATTTCTTTAACGCAGAAGATAAAACCACTGCTAACTATTTTATGCGAGTTCCTTCTGATGCTCCAAGAAATTTTTCAATTAAAGCTCCAAGATATTCAATAGCAGGATTATTCAGTATTGCTAATCAATCTGAAGTAACTGCTGCTAAATCTGCTATTCGTAAAAAGGTTACAGAAAAAGGTCTTGTTGAAGACGCAATAGACTGGGGAGTAAATGATAAACCATTTGATATTTATTATAGTGATCAAGCTATTCGTCATATGACATCAGATGCTGGAGAAGTATCTGTTAAACTTCCTGACTTTGTAAAAGGAAATAAAAATTATAAAGAAGGTGAAGAAATAACTGTTAAGTTTAAGTATAAATCTGATAATGCTGAAGATAACCGAGATGTTTATCTTATAAGAGGTACTGTCGAAAATGGAAGAATTGTTAATGGTACTTTCTTAGGCGTTATTGGAAATAATTTCTCTTCTGAATTATCTGACGCCTTCGATAGATATACTGATAGAACTCTAGAAAGACAAGGTATTATTAAATATGCAATAAATAGAAATCATTCTCTTTTTAAACAATTTAGAAATGCTTTCAAACAAGAACTTCTTGATGCTGCTGTTGGTATAAATAAATTTTTTGTAACTAATGATGATGGTCTTGTTCAAAGATATTCTGAAAACGAAGCCAAAATGCTTGGTGTAGAAGAAAAGGCTATTAAATGGAAAGATGGTGTTTCTAAAAATGGAAGAGAAGTATCTGGAGCCTATGAAAATTATCATCATAAAAAAGGAAAAATTGTTGAAAAGAAAGAAGGTAAAGAAACATTAGTTGGTAATGTTTTCCATAGTGATAGATTTGTTATATTTGATAAAAATGATAATGAAGTAAGAAATTATGGAGAAGAGTTACTAGAAGAAGTATTTTCTCTCCTCTACGGGGGGGATGATAATACTTATTTGCATTTTACTAAAAATGCAGATGGTAGCGTAAAAAGAGTAAATCTTACTGATACTCAACAAGAAGCGGTTGACAACAAAATTGAAGAATTTATTGTTAATTATATAGAACAAGGTTTCAATAGATTATCTAATGTTGAAGGTTCTTTAAAAGGTACTGAATTAACTCATAATACTGCTGCCGAATTTTTATTAAACTATCACATGATGTATATCAACTTCAATGACTTGTTTGAAGGTGATACAAAGTTTTATGGTACTAGTAGAGATTTCTTAAAGCGTGCTAAAGAAGTACAAGGTAGTGGTGTACCTTATGGTCTTGTAGAATACAATGCTAATCTTGGAGCTGATAAAACTGAAGTTACAAGAAGTATTCTTACTGGCACTGTGTTTGCTAATGGATATAAAGTAAAACAATATAATAAGTTTAGTGCTGTAACTGTTGTCAATACAATTATGACAAATGAATCAGCTATTAAAACTTTAAGAAATAAACTTATTAAAGATTGTAAATTATCTGAAGAAGATGCAGATGGATTACTTGCAGGTTATACTCAAGGAACAAAAGTTAATGATGCTCAGTCTTATATTACTTTTGATGAATGGATTAGACGAATTGCTGCTCGTGGTCAACTTATGAGATATAAACCTCTTATAGATAAAATTCTTAATGAAGAAGAACTTAATGCTGAAGAACTTTCAGAGTTTGTTCAAGTTCAAAAGAACTTCTATTATGACCAATATTATGATAAGAATGCTGGAGTTTTAGTTCCTCGTCAAATTAAGAATGCTGAATTTGTACTTATTCCTCAACTTATTAAAGGTACAGAACTTGAAGCTGTGGCTGCTATAATGAATAAGTATGACATCGACCAACTTAATACTGTAGAAACAACTAAGGCAGGTAAAACTGATATTCTTGAAATATTTGATGCTAAAACAGGAGAAGTTAAACAAGACATTATTGATGAAGTAAATGGCAAGGGTATAAGTAGTTTTGGTAAAAAAGCTACTGCTGCTTCTGAATTATTTAGTTACAATTATTTGTATACTCAGCAAGAAACTCCCCAACATGTTAATACTGAGAATAAAGCTGGTATTCAAATAATGAAGAAAATACTTGATAATAGTACTCCTGATAGTAAACTTTGGGAAACTAAACAAAGATTCTTTAGACTTTATTCTGCAAATATCAGAGATAGTTTCCAAAATCTTATGCAAGAATTGAATCTTGAAGTTGATGAAAATGGTAATTTAGTTCTTGAAGAAGATGCAGATGGAAATAAAACTATTAAAGGTTTAAATGTTGAGTTATTTTGTCAAAGACTTAAAGAAGAATGTATGCGTTTAGGTCTTGATAGCAATATGCTTGATTATGTAACTCTTGATGCAACTAGGATGGCAGAAAATGGTTTTAATACTATTATGCCAAACTATATGAGTATGGTTTCTCAAAAACTTGAAAGTATTGCTCAAAGTTTGTTTAATAGTAGAATTACAAGACAAAAACTTCCAGGTTTCCATGCTGCTCAGATTACTAATGTAGGATTTAAAGCTCTTGCTTCGTCTAAAGAACAAGTTTCTTATTCTAAAGAATTAAAATATCATCAAGATGAAAATGGAAAGTATGTTCCTTATGTAGAAATAATGCTTCCTGCTTCTGCTTTTGGATTTAAGAGAACTAACGAAGATGAAACTCTTAAGACAAAAGAAGAACTTCTTAAAGAACTTCAAGATGCAGGTCTTGATGAAATTATAGGTTATCGTATTCCTACTGAAGGTAAACAATCTGTTTGTAGAATGAAAGTTGTAGGCTTTATTGATGATGCTTATGGCTCTACAATAGTTGTTCCTAATGATTGGGTTACTCAAACAGGTTCTGACTTTGATATTGACTCTGTATATGGTATTCAGTTTGAAACTTATATTGACAAAGAAGGACATATAAGAAAAACAGAAAAAATAGATGATTTAGAAATATTATATAAATCCTATGTTCTAAAACATCTTACTAAAGAAGAAAGAATTAAAGCTTTTGAAGACGCAAAAGCAGGAGAAGCAGTAATAAATGAAATAAAGAATAGAAATAAAGATGAAGATACTAATTATTTCAATAGAGAAAAGTTTATTGCTGAATTAAAACAATATTCTACTGAAGCATTATTTGGTGTATTAGAAGATATTGCTGAAGAAAAAGGACTTAAAAGTTTTGAAGAATATTCTAAAGAAGATATTGATGAATTAAATTCTCGTGCTTCTAGAAATAATGGAATTCTTCAATGTATGCTTGATATTCTTGGCAGTAATGAAGCTCTTGAAGAAAATCTTTCTCGTTCTAATTTTGATGATATAACTAATGCTATTATCAAAAATATGAGTGCTAAAGCTAAATTAGAAAGAGAAAATCGTAGTGCTTATAATTTCTTAGACCAAGCAGCATATCAAGAAGATGCCATGAGTGGTGCTAGACTTAAAGGCTATAGTGTTACTCGTGATACATTCTGTTCTATTTGTAATACTGTTAGACCTACTATTTCTAAGCAGCATCAAGTTAAAGTTGTTTATTCAACTGATATGATTTCTTATAACAAAGCTGTTGAAAGATTTGGAAAAGAAAATGTTGAAAAACAAGGTGATGATAAAATTGTTATTACACATGATAGATTAGGTTGGACTAATGATAATAAAAATGTTGTAGGTAAGATTTTAACAGCTTATTCTTCTCAAACTACTGCTCATATTCTCGATGCTATCAAAGAAGGTGCTGTACCAAATGTAAATGAACTTACTTTTGCAGTATTTAAAATATTCCCAGATTTAGGTATTGACTATGATACTGCTGTTGCATTTATGATGCAAGACGGTGTTCGTAGAATTGTTGATGCTTATAATTCTACTAATTCTATTTATCAAGAAAGTAGAGGAAATTATATCAACAAAGCTATTCGTGATATAGCTAGAGAATTAGGAATGAATATTTCTGGAGTTTCCAATATATTAGATGTTATATCTGCTCTACAAAAAAGATTTGGTGCTGATTTTGCTAAAATATTTGGAAAAGATGCAGAAATAACTCTTAATGATGATAAGATTGCTCAAACTGCTATAGATGGAGAACAACTTCAAGATGAAATATTAACCCCCCGTAGGGGAAAGGATAAACTTCTTTTTGATTTAGGAGTTATACTTCAATATTCTAAACTTAGTCATTTTGGAAATTCTATTACTGCTCTTACTAGAGTTTGTAATCCTGATAAGTTTGGTGCAAAACAAACAATCTTTGCAACAAATAAAATCTTTGATGACATAAAAGATATACTTAATAGTGATAATCCTATTCCTCTTGAAGTTAAAAGAACAAATTTCCTTGAAGCTATTTATCCTGATGTAGATAAAACTCTTGATGATTTTATTACAGCTCCTAGAAAAGAATCTGCTTATCCTTCTCTTTATAATTTCTTAAAATATGCTACTGCTACAAGTATTAAAATTAATAGAAGTTTGTTTACTACACAATCTCCTGAATTTATTAATGCTGTTCGTAGCATAGAAAGACTTTTAAGTGATAATGGTAAACTTACAGAGAAACAATATAAAGACATTGAGAAATACATCATTGGTCATCTTTATAATACTTGTCAAAGTATTATGCGTCCTCTTACTTTCGCGGTCAATGGGGATATTGGGTTTGTACCTATTGCGTTAGAGAATGAAAATAGTCTTTCTCAGCAACAAATGTTTGATGAAGAACGTCGTCGTATATTTGGATATGGTGCTTCTCCAGAAATAAAACTTGAAGTTGCTAATGTACATGAGCCTACTCAAGATGAAGTTAATGCTTTTGCAAAGTTAACTCCTGCTCAAAAAGTTGCATACATTCAAGGACATTTTTCTAGTGCCGGTGTATTTAATTATATTCGTACAAATTTATTTAATGAGCGTGCAGCTAGAAGAACTGGAGCTAGTGGTCAAACTATTGAATTTATTGATACATTAGTAAATGTTGAAGATGTATATCAAGCTTTTGTTAATGCCTTTTCTAGTACTAATCCTTTGGTAGCTTTAACTGCTTATGATGTTATTAAATATGCATTTGCTGTTGAAGGTTATAAACTTAAGAGAAATGGTGTTAGCAAAATGATTCCAAATAGTGTTCTTTATAATGACTTCGGAATATATGGAACAGGAATTGTTCAAGAATTAGATGGAAAAGTTCGTAATATTGGTAAAATATTGGCTGATGATATAGAAAAGATTCAAGAAGATTATATTAGAGGTCATAATATGTATCAAATTCCATCTATTAAAGTTCAAAAACCTAAAGGTAAAGGATATGAACTTGTTTCAAGAAGCAATGGTATTATTCAACTCGGAAAAGATGACGATAGTATTGCTATAGCTGAAAAGTATAGGATTGTTTATAGACGAGGACAAAACGAAGCTCCTACGGCAAATGCTTATGTTAGATTAACATTCGGCAAAAGAACTGCTCTGTATAAAATAGATGAAAGAAATAATTCATATTACTTATATCCTCTTAATAATCTTGAAGAGAATGAACATGGAGAATTTAGTTCTAATGTAGGAAATAATGTATATCCAAAAGAAGATTATTATCTTAGAATTATTAATGAGTATGAATCTCAATTCTATGATTTTGATGCTAGTAAATTTAGAGAAATAGCAGATAAATATGATGTTGAAGAATTTAAAGCACCAAAAGAAGAAAAAGTTAAAATCAGTCATGCTGCTAAAGAATTTAGTCTTGAACATCCAGCAGATAATATGATAGGTGCTGTTGATAAACTTAAGAAAGATGTACAAAGACATTTTGGCGATGAAGAACTTAATAATCCTCTATATATTATAAATGCAGGTTTACATAATGCTATAACTCATCCTGGTTATGCTAATGGTACTACTAAATTATTTACAATTAACAAAGGAACTGCTAATGAAAGAGTTGTAAGACTTAATGTTTATGGTTTAGAGTATAGTATTCTTGAAAGACTTGCAAATAGGTATCTTGATAAAAATACAGGTAAACAAATTAGTAAAGGCGATGAAAAATATACTAATATAATAAAATTCTTTAGAGATAATGGTATTGTTAATATTTCTAAAAATCATCCAACTGTTTTTGTAGTAAGACCTGCTGCTATTGAAGATGATGGTTTACGTAGGTCTAGTCTTGTTGAAACTGGTACTACTGCTTATAAAGCTATAAATCGTAGATTATCATCTGTTGAAGATGAAGCTGCAATTAACGCTAATCAAAGACTTAGAGATAAAGGTATTACAACTGATAAGAATTCTGTTGCTAATCATATTGATGAAGTAATTAGAACAACTGCTGAATATGTTGCAACTGTAACAGAAAAAACTGTTAATGGCCTTAAGTATTTTGCTGAAGACCCAAATGGTAATGGGTATTTATCTGTAACAGACCCTGGTGTAATTGATTTAATTAAAAACGATCCTGCTCTTATAAGAAAGTTCCTAAAGATTATTCTTGATGCTGAGGCTATTGTAAGTAATTTTAAGACTATAAATGAACTTGATATTAAATCTCAAGACCCTGAACTTCAAAGATATCTTAATAAGATTAAAGAGTGTGTCAATGATTTACAAAATAATGCTTTAATTCGTGGTGCTAAAGAATTATTTGCAAATAATTATCTTGCAAAGCTAAGTAGTGACCCTCTTATTCAACAAGATATTCTTAACATTCTTGATGGTTATCATTCTACAAATTCATTTACTGCTTGGGTTAATGACTTACAAGAAACAACTAATCCGTTTATTCAAGTTTTAAGTAAACAAGTAATCGCTGATATTAGAGCTAAAGAATTTGAAGCTGTTCGTAGAGTTCGTGCTTGGCAATCATTTGTAAAAGGAATTAAAGCTAAAGCTGCTGCAGCAGGTAAAACTATAAATTGGGATAATATCATTGATGAAGACGGTAGATTTATTCAAGAATATACTCAATCTTTAGTAGATGATATGAATCAAATGCGTGATGCTATTGCATCAGCTAAAGCTACTTATGGAGAAGGAAGTATTGAACACCTTGAAGCTCAACTTAAATACAATAAGTGGAAACTTGAACATATCAATCAAGAACTTGAAGATGACTATTATCGTAAGAGAATAGAACTTGATGAAGCTATGCTTCATGGTGTAAGAACTTCTTACATAGATGAAAGAACTGGAATGGTTGTTGAAAGTGAAGAACTTAGTGGAGGTTATCCAATAGTATTCACTGAATATAAGAAACTTGAAGCTAGACGTAGAGATATTTTAAGTCATGTAGTAAATGGAGTTCTTGATGATTATTGGAAACAACAATTAGATGAAGTTAATAGTAAAATAAATGATTTAACTAATCAACTTTATCATGATCCTGTTACTGGTGATCTTATTAGTCGTACAGAATATGATAAATATTTAAATCCTGTTTCTGGTACCGAAGAAGAAAAACGACAAAAACTTCTATATTCTGCTGCTAGTCAAAGAGCTATCGCTAAATACATAAAAGATGTAAGAGAACTTAATACTGAATATTATGGTTATGATGTAGAATTTGGTTTTGAAGAGGAACTTCAGAGAAATCTTCATATAGTTGAAAGCTATGAGAAGCGTGATGCTAATGGAAACATTAGTACTCCTATGAACTTACTTATGGAAAATGATGAGTATGTTCGTGCTAAAGAATGGCTTGCTTCTAACGCTAGATTTGTTGTATCTCTTGCTGATGATTCAGAACTTGCTAGAAAACTTAATGAGGCTTATAATGTATTAAGAAGAAGTGATAATACTAAAGAAAATTCTTATGGTCTTGTTATAGCTAGAAAAGCTAAAGACAGAAATGCTTATGATAATCGTGGTGTAATAGACGGTACAAAGTTTACAGATGACGATATAAAAGCTATCAAAGCTGACCAACAAGCAGCATATAGTTTCAGAGAAGATGCTCCATTCTCGGATAAGGGACTTATAAGCAATGCTTCTCCTACGGGGGAGATATATACATCTGAGTTCTACAAAGGTATGACTTCTAATGGTACTTCTAATCCAGAATGGATTAAAAAAGTACATGAAATAAATGAACTTCTTGCTCCATACTATGATAATGGTACTAAAACTATTAGATTTGACCTTATACCAAACACTGACGAGGGCAGAGCTGTTTATACTAAACTTGAACAACTTTATAAGGATTTAGCCGAAATTAAGAAAACAGTTGATGGAGATAATGGTAAAGAAATTGCACAATTTATTGAAAAGAACGTTGATTTTAACATCGATAAAGATGAATTTAATAAACAAAAAAGTCTTGCTGAAGAAAAAGGTAAACTATATTATAGTTTCTGGGTTAAAGCTAATATGGAAATAGTTGATGATGAAGCTGTTCCAAATCATTATATTTATGGTTACACTACACCTAAAGCAGAAATTAAAGAAAAGTATTTAGATAAGAAAAAGACTGAAGCTCTTCAACTTATTAATAAAATTTATACTACAGTACCTACGGAATACTATTATCAAAAAGTTCAAGAAGTTAAACAACAAGGCAAAGAAGCTTATGATAAATGGTATCATGAAAATCATATTTATAATCCATATACTCATACTTATGAACCTCTTCGTTGTTGGACTAAAAGAACATTCAGAGATACTTCTTCTGCTGTAGGTAAATGGGAAGCTGCAATGAGTAAAAGAACTAGAAAAGCAAAACAAGAATATATTAATCCTAATTATAAACCTGAAGTAGGTAATGCTCTTAATTATAAGAAAGGTAGTGGATATGATAATTCTAGAATAAACGATGCAAATGAATTTGAAAATGAACTTAAACTAGAAATGCAAAAACTTCTTTCTGACCTTGTTAAAACTAAATTTGGAAGAAGATTTATTGATAAAGGTTATCTTCCTGTTAGACGTAAAGCAGAAGAGCATGATGCTAAGTTTTGGGGAAAAGAACTTCTTAAAACTATCGGTTGGGTTGAAGGACATTCTGGTGAAGAACCTTTCTATGAGGATTTAGATTATGCTAGAGATAAAACTATTTCAATGCCTATGCTTTCTCTTATTGGTCAAAAAACTCTTGAAAGTTTAAATATAAAAGAACCAAAACGAGAAGAATATAATACTGACGCTGAGTATGCAGCTGCTGTAGATAAGTATAATAAAGATGTTGCAGAACTTAAAGAAAATAATATGAAAGCACATCAGGATGCTATTGATAGAAATTGGGAAGAAGTTATAAAAGATTTTATTCTTCAAGCTTCTCATTTCAATGCAGTTCAAGATAACAAATATATGCTATTCTATGGAAAGTCTATGCTTGAGAATATGGGTGTTTATCAAAGAAGATATGGTTTCTTTGGAGATTATAAGAAAGACTATATAAATTCTGATGATACTACAACTGAATATATCAAGCGTAAAGATGAAAATCTTCTTAAACAATATGAAAATTGGATTCGTAGAATAGTTTATGACCAGTGGAAAGAGTCTAATGGAATGTTTACTAAATGGGCTTCTAGACTTCAAAGTATAACATCTGCTCAATACATGATGATGAATATTAGAGGTGGTATTGCTAATGTTACTTTAGGTGAAACTAACATTCTTGCTGAAGCTTTTGCTAAAGAATACTTTGGAACAAAAGATTGGCTTGCAGGTAAATCATATTGGATGGCTGGTATTCCAAGTTATTTTGCTAATGCACATAAACCAATTTCTACTAGTGTTGCAGACGCTATTATTAAATTCTTTAATGTAGTTGACTTTGATGAACTTACTGGTAAATCTAGAATTATAGAGAATCCTGTTAGTGAAGGAATGAGGAGATTTACAGGTGCTATGTATAGTCCTCAAAATATTGGTGAAAACTTCATGCAAAATGGTGCTATGTTTAGTATGATGATGAGTCATCGTCTATATGAAATAGAAGACCCTGAAACTCATGAAAAGACTATTGTCTTTAAGAATGAACATGAAGCTATGCGGGATGCAGAAATTCAAGCTCTTAGAGATGTTATTAAAGATTCCCCCTTAGAGGAAAGATTTAATGATTTCATTAAAAATATTAAAGAAGATGCCAATAAGATGAAAGATTATGCTTGGCGAAGAAAAGATTTTATAACTCAATTTGCTAAACAATATCTTACTAAAGCACAACAACAAGAATATGTTACTAAACGTAAGGCTCGTCAAGTTGAATATAAACAAGAGTTTTATAATGATGAAGCTCATCCTAGATTAATTGACCAATTTGCTCTTGGTGATGACCAACAATTAAGTTTCAAGAAAGATAGCAAACTTGCAGAATATGATATTCCTAATCAAAATGGTGAACCTAGTGAAGCTTATAAACTTCTTGCAAACTTTAGAGGAAGAGTTATTTCTGTAAACAAAAAGATACATGGTATTTATGATAGACTTGGTCAAGCACAACTTGAAAAACTATGGTATGGTAGTTTAGTTATGCAATATCATAAACACATGTATACAGGAATACTTAAACGTTGGAGAAGAGAAGGTTCTTATAATGAAGAAAGAGGTACTATTGAAAAAGGTTGTTATATAGCTCTTATGGACTTCCTTGCAACTCCTTGGCAACAATATAAAGAAAAACTTGGTATGAATGATGCTCAAGTTGAAACTATGGAAGGAACTCAAAATCTTCTTGGAGAAATAGTTGATTTTGTTACAAACATTCAACTTAATTGGAATCTTCTTCCTGAACATGAAAGAGCTAATATTCGTAGATGTCTTGGTGATGTATGTGGTGTTCTAAGCGCATTATTTATGGCTATTGCACTTCGTGCTATGATGGATGACGATGATGAAGATAGCATCTTATTCAATCTAGGTCTTTATGAAGCTGATAGACTTGCATCTGAAAGTTTCCAATTTAATCCTCTTGGTATGTATAGTGAAGCAAAGAAACTTTGGAGTACTCCTATTGCTGCTCAAAGCGGATTACAAGATATTATACAAAGTTGTGGACTTCTGTCTAAAATGATTATTGAAGGAGAAGATTTTGACCCTTATTATCATAGTGGACGATTTGCTGGAGAACATAAGTTAAGTGTATATGTTCAACGTCGTATTCCAATTTGGAGAGGCATTAAGACTGGATTTATTGATATTGTAGATAGTAATTCATATTACAAAATGGGAGATAATATGCTTGGCATACTTCCTGTAAATCATTGGTCTAATCTTATTAAAGGTGTAGAGGATAAATAATAATTTATAATTATAACAATTCATAATATATTTATAAGAGTCTGTCGTGAGATAGGCTCTTATTTTTGTTTATGTATCGAATGTGGCGCTAGTAATAAGGATAAAAAAAAGAGATACAACCTATCTTCGCAGATAAGTTGTACCAACACACATAACTTAAAACATATATAATAGTATTTTATTTAATATTTAAATTTTAATTCTAAGACCTTATTTTCTGATTCCTTGCTTATTATATTACTTTATAGTTTTAAGGCAATACAAAGCAAAAGGAACAGAAAAATAAGATTTATAAATAACACAGGAATAATCATTATTTTATCGAAGAATTAAAATAAAATATTAAACAAAATAAAATAACTCCCAGTTTCACAACTAAGAGTTATTAACATAATACAATGATTAACAATCAAAGTAATTACCAATAATTAAACAAAAATCATGAAAATTATATTACAACCGTACATCAATCCATCTTGCAATAATAATAGCGGGTCTAGTTCCTATAAACTTAAATTTAATTGAATTGTCTTTAATTAAAAATGTTGTTGGAAAATCTGTAACATTATTACGTTTAAGCCAATTTTTATCAACAGATTTAACATCTTCAAAAACAACTTCAACTTCTTTTTTAGTAAGACCTAACGCGGCATTTATAAGTTTTTCTAATCTATAACAACTTTCACAACCTTCAGTTGTAATTGTATATATTTTATTCATCTTCTTTAATTGGATGCGTGTTGTCTTGTTTTACACTTTCACTTGAAGTTACAACTTTAGCAATAGATGCTACTTTTTCATAATATTCACCGTCATCAGTAATTTCGATACCTTGATTTTCAAGACGAGCACGAAGAGCTTCTTCATACTTTTTCATAGCAGTAAGCTGAATACATTTATTAGCAAATTCAACTTTATTATCATTATCACTCTTTTCACTATAAACATAATCGTGTAAAGCTTGAGTGCGAACAACAAGTTGAGCATGTTCTTCAATCATACATTTAACAACATTTTCCATAATAGTTTAATTTAAATGGTTTTAGAATTATTATTATAACTTTAGATTATCAACAGTAGGTTCAATAGTTGTACCTGTAGAGGGATCTTTAGAACTAGGATAAGGATTAGGTTGATTAAGTCTCTTTAAATCCATACCAAGCCACATAACAGCTTCTTGAAGTTTTATAATACAAATATCAACTTCTTTACAAGAATCCAACTCCTTAACATCTTGAATAACATTATCAATTTTTTGTCTTAGTCCTTTAATAGCAGGAACTTCTCTTGTTATATCTATATTATTTATATTTATCTATTTAACATTCTAGTATTATATTTTTGTTCATCATCAGGATGATATTTTGGATTTTATTTGATAAACACAATTCCTTACAATCATCACAATGAAAATCTTTATCATCAAGAACCTGTTGAGCCATGACCACCTGTACCACGTTCACTAGAAGATAATGTTTCTACTTCAGTAAATACTATTTGAGGATAAGGAAGAATCATAATTTGACCAATACGGTCTCCAATAGCATAAGGCTGCATATCAATCATAAGAGCATCTCTATCTTTAAATGTAAGCATGATTTCACCACGATATCCGCTATCAATTATACCTACATGATTAGTAAGATAAGCAGAAGTTTTACGATTACTACTACGAGGAAAAACAAGTCCTACATATCCTTCAGGAATTTCAATAGCAAGACCTGTACCATAAATGTGATTTTTATGATTTTCGTCATATTCGTAAGAAGTAGCAGTTAAATCCATTCCAGCATCACCTTTTTTAGCATAAGAAGGAATTACTGCATTTTCATTAAGTTTTTTAATTTTAACAATCATTTTTATTTGTTTTAATTAAATAGTTTATACTACCATTATACATATAAGCAGGATTTACAAAATATTCATATTTACTAAACATTGTATCATTTTCATAACCTTTAATTGTACACATACGACGAAGTATTGCGTTAAGCGATATTTGTTCTTTTTCTTCTTCTGTCTTTGCAGCATCTATTTCATCTTTAAAACAAAGAATATTAATGGCTTTTGTAACATCTCCTGGAAATACACCAGTTTCTTGAGAAATATCTTTATTTATAAGTTCGATAACTGTTTGATTGTAAACAAGATGTTCTGTAATATAAGTTACAACTTGTCTAACATATTTAGGTTGGGTTTCAAGAAATGATAGAAGTTTAGTTCCAATAGTTATACTGTTAGGCATATATTTAATAGTTTTACGATATTGAGTTCCTTCATCATCTTCATCTATAAATGTAACTCTTTTTAGAAATAAATTACAATTAATTCTTTTACCTCTTTTTACGTTTATCGTATAAATAGGTGTATATTTCATACATTTATCAATTATTTTATTACATAAGACAAAGATACGCATTTTTAGTGAATACACCAAATTTTTAGTAAAAAATTAGTAAATAGACAAAAAATAAGCCTTATAACTAATTGTAAACCAACCACATAAAAGTCTAATATAAAGGTTATAGCAAAGTCTAATAACACCATATTTAATAATATCAATTTTATATGTATTAAGATAAGTTAGAATATATCTATCTCCTTTACGGGGGTGTTTTAATAAACAATATCTTGTATTACATTAATAAAGTTTTGCTCTCAATCCCCCGTAAGAGGAGATAGTGATATATGACTTTTACTATATTATTGATATTAAGCAGCATTTATAAGTTCATAAGCTTGATTTAAGGCTTTATTCATAACATTATTAGCATTACCATATAATATACTATCCATACGTTTAGTTCCTGATAGATTAGCAACATTAGAATAAAAACCTGTAACAGCATTATAAGCACCCCAAGAAGTACCAGCTATTTCTTTTTGACCAACACCATCCATATAATATTCAAACATATTTACAATTTGATTTATCTTACGAGTACTTATACCAGTGCGTTCCATTGTAAGATAATCTCTTGCATATAGTTTTTTATATCCATTTTTTTCATCAAATAGATTAAGCTGTGTAATTTCAGCTTCAGTAAGATTTAAATCAGCAAGATACTTCATAACTTGTTCATCAGAAACTTTTATATTAGCAAGAGCTTCATAAAGTTGTTTAGCATCTTCAGCATAATTACAAGCTATTTTAAGGATTTCACTACCTTGTTGTAATCTTTCTTTAATTGTCTTTGTATGACGAAGTCTAATATAAGAATCTGCTTTGTTAAAAGCAGCATTTAAACAATTAGTACAAAATACTCTAACAGGTGTAAATAATATGTTTATGCTGCAACTACCATCATGAGAATTGCTAAATACAAGATAATTATCAACAGGATCATGATTCACATCAAAAGATACAGGAATTTTTGCAGAAACAAATATACGTTGACCATAACCAAACATTCCAGCATATTGCCAAATAGCTTTATCAGGTCCAATTGCATCATTAAAGAAATTAAAAGCATCTACATTTTGAACAACTTCATATTTATCTTTAACAACGCCTAAAGGTATATTTTCGTCTGTACGATAAGTAGCATACCCGTTAGGACAAGGTCTATAAATATTACCGCTTTGTGCAAATTCTCCGTTTCTTGTATCAATTATATTACTACCATTAAGATTAAATGGCATTTTTGCATATAATTCGCATTTTTCAACAGTAAAATTAAGGCCTGCTTTTTCCATAACTTCTTTAGATGTAGTACAATCTGAAACATCTACACCAATACCGTGACTCCAAGGAAAGCCGTTAACTGTATATTTACTCATTTTATTTGAATTGATTTGTTAATTGTAATATGAGCAAGATTGGGTGCACAAGCACCATTTTCTTCAAGCTCTTTCTTAATCTCAGATTTAGATACTACAGGAGTTAAACTAAAATTATCAGTATATTTAGCAAGTTCTCTTACTACATTGTATCCATTACTTTTAACAATATCAGATACAGGTATTCTAACATTTACTTCTAGTTTAGTATGAAGAACATCATCGTCTATTGCTATACCTTCAAGAATGCTAGTAATATCATCTATATTTAATCTATCTATAGCATCAAGTTGATTATTTTCTTTATTATACAATATAGTATCATCAATAGCACAAGCTATACTTTTAAGTACTTCATCGTTTACAGAAACAGCTTTAGTTTGTCTTATAGATACTATACCAGTACCATAATCTAAATATTTAACTCCAGTTTTCTTAATATCTCCAAATTGTTCAATAGCTGAAATTAAAATATTATTAAGATTTTCTATAACTTTTTGCTTTCTATCAGCTAAATCTTTAAGACGTTTTTGTTCTTGTTTAATAGCATCAATATCAGATTCTAAAAGTTTTATAACTTCAGCATAAGATTTGACTTTATCTTTAAAATCAGCTTCAGTGATTTGTAAAAGACGTTCAAGTTCAGGAGTTAATTCTCCACCATTTTCTTCTATTTCATCAAAAATAGAAATAAGGGATTGTTGAATTTGATAAATGTTCATAGGAATATAAAATTATGTTGTACTCTATCTTTAACAACAACAGGTATTGTTTGACCAGGTAAAAAAGAAATAACAAAAAACTCTCCATCTACAAAAAGAGTACCATTGTCATTTTCAAGAATAAGTAGTTTTTTAAACTTATCTTTAGGATTAAGTTTAACTTGTGCAGTATAAACTCTTGTAGGTAATCTAGTTACCTTTGTTTTATTTTTTGTCATAACTAAAATAATGGTTTTTTATAAGTTTTTTAGCAAGTATTGCCTTATGAAGAGTAGTAACAGGAATTTTACAACATCTTGCACAAGTTCTTAGACTTGTATAAGTAGTAATATAATTCCAATCATTATCGTAACATCTTACAAGTTTAGGTTGATTAATACCTATTATATTTGTACCCATATTAACAAGAGTTTTTAAATAAATTATTAAATTCGCTTGATTCCATATAAGCAAAATCTTTTACTTTTACATTAATATATTCTCTTTTTATAAATCCTCTATTTCCTGTAGGCTTATTATCTTTAATTTCTAAAATTGTAATATATTCTTTTTTACATTCATCACATAGTTCTCCATACATTTGCCTGGGTGCTTCTTTTCCACCATTAGCTCCAAGTAAAGCAATAGCTGTATCTTTACAAATAGGACAAACAAGTATAGAAGGATTTACTCCGTATTTTTTAGATATTCTCATTGTTGCATATTTTTTAGAAAAATATTAAATTCTTTAAGTAATTTATCTGCTACAAGTTTTGCATTTGGATGAGGAGCACCGCTTACTCCTTCTGAACGAAGTTTAAAGAAATGCTTCCAATCATCTTCAAATGCAGTATGAATTAGTTGAGATTTTGTTGCAAGAGGAAGAACCTCTCTAGCCATTTGTGCAGTCCAGCCTTTAGCAATAAGCATATTATAACACCATTGAGAAAAAGTAATAGAACAAAGATAGAAATCCATATCACACCACGTATTAACAATTTCATTATCTTCTTGAGATAAAATACCTTGAGCATAGTCACCAACAGTATCATAAGTATGTCCTTCTAAATAAGGAAGATGTTCTTCGTCTAAAAACCAAGCAGGAAGTCCTATTTTAAGTTGACCATCATTCCTTTTATTATAATTACAATATCTTGTACTCTCTTCTGCAATAGAATCAACTCTATGACGATTAAATTCACGAGAAACTCCTATATTAGTAATAAAAGATACAGTAATACGTTTGATATGATAAACAGTTGGAGCACAAATGAATTGAATATCATCAAGCCAATTATTTTCTATTATTACTCTAAAATTAGTAGTTATATAAGTTCTACGAACGGCTTTATTATCTTTTGTAATAATTGTTATTGCTTTAGAATAATTATTTGTTCTGTATTTTGCAGCAATATGTCCTACAACATCTGACCAATTATAATGTGCAGTAAATAGCGCTGAAGGATAATTAAATGATTTAAATGCATTCTCTGGATTAACTTCGAGATATAAATAAACCGTTCCATTTTCAAGTACAGATAAATGATTAGCTTCACTAGACCAAGGTTCTTTACGAAGAATAACTCTTTTTACAAAATCTTCATCAGTTTCCTTATTATCTTTCTTTTCAGATTGATAACAAACACGAGTACAACGAGCAATATGTTTATACATATCTTCTACGGGATTATCATATTTTTGTTCCCATATTTCAAATGATGGTCTTATAAGTTCCATAATTATCTTTCGTTTAAGTTAAATAAAATATTACCTTCGCTAGATTCAAGAGTTACATAATAATCAAGATTACCAGGAGCAATATTTACATCTTTCATAGTTTTAACATCTATAAATCTTGTAATATTAGCTTTACGATTTATTATCTGAATACCTTTTTTAAAAGTTTTAATTCCTTTAATTCTATATTGCACAGGACATACTTTAACTTGTATCATAATTTATAAATCTTCAATAGTTAATTTTTCATCAGTAACCATAAAACTTAATTGATTACTTTTAAGTCCATAAGTTTCACAAAGATATGATTCAATATCTTCTACATCTTCAGGTAGTTTAATGTGATATATAGATGCAGAAGTAAAATCAAATATATAACAATGTTCCATAATTACTTGCAAATATACAAATTATTTGTTACAGTACCAAATTTTATTTAATTTTTTGAAAATTGATTTAAGAGCCTAAAATTTCTTTGATAGACAATTATTCACTTAAGCATATAAAATCGCTTACAACAAAAAGAAACAGAGAAAATGAGATTTTAATACTCATTATTCTCTGCTCCAAATTGCTAAACGTCGAAATTCGACTATAAATCTAATTTATATACATCACCATCATCAAAATGTTCAATATGATTAATAGTTATATTAATATCTTTATCTAGTGAACTTAAATATGTTTCATCCCATATCCATTTAAGACTTATTTTAATTCTGCCATAAGTATCATATTTTGTTTTATATGTTACAGCAGCATCTTGTTTATTATCAAGCATGGCTATATAATAGTCAAATTCTTGAGTTTCTGTATTAAATCTTTTACCTATTGTATAATAAAGTCTGAATTTAATTTCTCTAGATAATAATTCATTACGTTTGATATTTGTCCAAGTAGTATTTTTATCTATTTTAGGAATAGTATCATAAGCACTAAGATTCATTATTTTATATTACATTTTAATCTATTTAATTTATCATTATATCTATTATATACTTTTAAAGCATTATATTTCTTTACATATTCTATTTTAGCATAATCACCTAATATTTTAATAAAATGTCCAGTATTAACATATTTATAAAATGTATTACTAGCTTTATGATTCTTTCTACAAAAATCACTAATTGAATCATATATTTCTATACAATCTCCATTCTTATTTATCTTTTTAATTTGAATAGGTTTATAACCAGAAATATGTTTTTTCTTATGACGTTCATTATATAGTCTAGTACACCATTCTAAATTACCTAAAGAATTATTTTTCTTATTACCATCTATATGATTTACTTCCAGTAAATTATTTGGATTTGGAATAAAAGTTTCAGCAACTAAACGATGAACATATTTTCTAGTAGGTTTATTATTTTTCCATAAATATACAAATTTATAACCACTACCATTATCTCCAGGAGAAATAAATTTCTCCTTTATAGGTTTTACATCACCATTAGAACAAATAACACTTCTAGATAAAGATTTAATTTCTCCTTTAGTATTAATTGCATACAACCCTTCAAAACCTTTTATATTAATAAAATCATCCATTGCTAAATAAATATTTTCAATAATTTGGCGTGAAACGGGACTTCTTTCTTACCACTCCTCTCTCTGTACTCTACTAATCCCATTTTACCTATTAAATATTGTTTCATGTTTAATTGTTTCTTTTGTTCTTCTTGAGGGAGATTAATAGTACATTCAAATGTTTCATCATTTATATCATTTATAAGAGTATAAATAGGAAGACCACGTTTATCTTCTTGTATATCTATGATTATAAATTTACCATCAAGTTTCTTTTTATATTTGAACATACTACTATTTCGTTTACCAAAAGCATATTCTGCTTCTGGATTACGAACAATTAAACCTTCAAAACCCAAGTCAATAAATAGATTTCTACGGTCAGTAGCAGTAGTAATATTGTCAATATTATATGATGGAATAACAAGAAATTGTTTCTTATTATCCAAATGTTGAGCTTTCGTAACAAATCCTGTGGTTCCACCTTTAATAGCTTTTTCAAGTTCTTCATTTCGTGTATAAGCTGTTATTGCTTCCATTGTTAAATCGTAACACCAATATTGGAGTTGATAATGCTGAAGAAGAGTATTATTTTTAACAAAAGAGTTAATATCATTAACAGAATATCCTGGAAGATACAATTCTCCGTCTAAACATACACCTTCCTCAATCATCATATTAATCATATCATCAGACAATTGAGAAGTAATAATTTCATCCATCCATTCAAGATTCCAACGAGTACCTTCTCTAGATGTATAAGTTAAGCGAAAATTATTGAATAAATCTCCAACAATTTTTTCTGCACCAACTATACAACGAAGACCATTAATTTTATATTGTCCAAGCATAGTACCACACTTCTCGAAAGGTTTATTATCTTCTAATGTTTTAGCAAGCATTGGAAGCACAAACCCTTCGGAAGTCGTATTATATTTAGGCAAATAAGTTTTTAGATATGTATAAGTATATTGGTCATCAAATATTTTATCAGGAGAATTATCCCATAAATCTTCTATTGCTTTGTATCCTTCTTTTCGTTTAGCATTAATTCTAGATTGTACTTCATTTGCTTTTTTCATTGTAGGATTAATAAATTCTACATGAGGTTTATGAGCAAATATACCATGTGCGATAGAAATAGTACCATCATCTAGTTGATTAATTTGCCAACGAAGAATATTATTTCTAGCATCTCTTTTATATAATGTTACAGGTATCATAATTATTTAATATTAAATTTAAGTAAATTAAGTTTAGCAACTTTATTAGCAAGTTTAATCTCTTTAGCAGTAGGTTCAATATTATTCTTCTCCCTACGGGGGGTTGATTGTTTTGTAGTTCCAGACTTACTTTTAGCTTTTGGTTTACATGCATCATAATCTACAGGAGGAGTAGTCTTTTCAAATTCTAAATTAGCCTTGTGTTGAGTAAGAAGATTATTAAACCATGTATCCCTATCAGATTCATCTACATAAGTATTGATTGTATAAACTATTTCTGTGATAGCCCTAACATAAATATAACTTATTGTTTGAATTGGTCTTAAACCATCTTCCCAAACTTTACTTGCATTTAATGAAGCAATACTTAAATGAAGAAATTTATCTAATCCTAGTCTGCTAATTTCATGAGGAATATAATTAATCATAAAATTATCTGGTTCTTCGATATACCTACTAAGACATTTTAATTGTTCTGGTATAGTCATAGTTTATTTTTAAAAAAATATGTTTAAAAAGTACAATTCTTTCAGGCTTATCTATACTAGCATAAGCGTATTGTGCAAGTTCAGCAGAATTAAAGGTTTCTGTCCAACGAATTCTATTGCTAGGAGATTTACATTGATGCGTTTTAAAATTATAATCAGAAGGTATAGAAATTCCAGAAGAACTAAGATAATTTAGAAAATCAAAGTCTTCTATTATATTATAATCACTGCTATCAGTATTAAAATCTACTACACCATAACAATAAACATTAATAGGTTCTATTGTAAAACTCATATCACCTCTTTCAAGATTTAATGTTTTATTATTATCCAATTCGTGTTCTTCCTCTTCAGTAATATATGTCATAAAAGTAGCAATAGTAGTTTTATTAGGCGCTAATCTTTTATTCAACATATAGTAATCCTTCGTAATTGGCATAGGAATAATCGTCATTGGTTTCATACTTGATTCTAACATAAATTAAAGTTTCTTTAATAAATTGATTAATAACATCTATTGAATATATATCGTGTAAGTCTGCAAAGTCTTTAGCTTTATAATTATATAAACCAAATTCTCCTCTAGTTATAAAAAGATATGGTATATTGTAAGTTTCTTGTAAGTACTTAGCACCATGTCTACCAGCTTTATCAAAATCTAATAAACTTAATATTATACCACTAGGCGTAAGTTTATTGAGTAAATAATCATATTCTTGTTGTGTAAGTTTATAACTTTCACTAGGAAGGTTTACAACTCCTATATTAAGTTTATTTCCAGCTCCCCCGTAAAGAAGATGGTTAGCTAAATGTGAACCTATACTAAGTCTATCTTTGCTGCTTTTAGTAATAAGTATATAATCATAATTATCAAGTTCTAAATTTAATAAACCTTCTATTACATTACAATTAGTAATAAATTTTTGTTCTCGTTTATTTCTATCTCTTAAAGGAAAATAAAGTTTAATAAGATAAATTCCAGCTCTATTTTGACCAAGCATATAAGCATAACAAGGATCTTTAATATTATATTTATATACAGGTTCACTATTAATACCTCTATTTACATAATATTGGTCAACAGCAAAAACAAAGTGAGTATTAAGGTATTGAAGGTTAATACCCCAATGTTCCCATATATTTTTATCTTGTTTATTCCAACTTCTTGGAAGAAATTCAATAATAGCTTTATGCTTTTGACCTTTTCTAAGTGCGTCTTGTATTATAGAATCTATATTTTCATCTATTTCTTTTCCATCTATTATATTACTAAAAGTTTCAGCAATATGTTTAAGTATGAAATAAAAATCTTGTTTATTATTAGGTTCTATTTTTCTATTATATACAAGGCTTAATACATGTGCTACAACATCATACACATCACCAAAAAAGCCAAAACCTCCAAAATCTCTAACTTTTAATCTTCCTTTTTTATTGAAAGTAAAACCCATACTTCCATTCTTATCATCATCTCTAAAAACAGATTTTATAAGAGTGTTATTGTTTATACAATCAATAATAACAGAAACAGGAATGTCCAAATATTTAGACATAATTGTTTCTTGACTTATTTTAGATTCAATATAAGTTTTAGATAGGGTACTTGTTGCAACACTTCTTTTCATATAATAAAAAAATGACAGTATTAGATATAACTCTAATACTGTCAAAGAATGTTAAACCAATAGTTTAATAATATTAGTTATTACTTAAAACGGCATATCTTCAGAACCAGCTTCATTATAAGCAGTATTTACACCACCGTTCATAATTCCGTCTGTAGGCATACCTGCAATAACACTACCCATAGTACTACCTGGCATACCTATAGTAGGCTGTTTCTTAGTTTCTTTAGGTGTAATACTTTCTTTAGCCAAGTCTAAACGAAGAATAGCAGGAGGAGTATTAGGCTTTTGAATTTCAATAGCACCAGAACCGATAAATTGGTCAAAACCAAGATCACCATTCTGTACTATATTAACCCAATCATTCTTACGACGCTTATGACGAAGAAGTTTCATCCAAATGCTATAAGCCTTACCATTAGCATCTTTATAACAAGGATGAGCTGTTTCGCCATCAGCAAGATTAAAGCTGCCATTCATAAGAGATACAACATTTGTAAATAAAGCTCCATAACCGTTTGCAACTTCTTGAGGGTCAATAGGTACATATTCCCCATTTTCATCAAAATCATTAAAAGGAAGAGCAAGAAGGTTTTCTTCTTCTTGTGTTAACTGACGACCTTTAAGATAGAATACATCAAGAAGATGTTTAATCCAATTAAGAACATTATTAACTTTCCATTCTTCTTTTCCGTTAGGAATTGTATCAACACTACTTTCGACAGGGAAAAGTGTTTGATATACATGACGTCGTTCATTTACATTAGTATGATTAGACTCAAAATGATAAGTAAGACGAGGAACACGAAGTCCCGTAAATGATTTACTATCAGCATTTGTACTCCAATCAACAGTTACTTCTTCAAGGTGACCAATAAATAAACCATTTTGTGCTGCATCCTTTTCATGAAATTTAAGATTAGCAACAGCTTTAGTTTCATTATTAATGCCTCTACGAAGTTTCTTAGCAGGAGCTTCTGCAGGTGCTCCAGCTTGATTTTCTTTAGACTTTACCATAATAACTTAATTAAGTTTTAAAATTAGATAAAAAAGATGGCAGAACAATCACTAGAAATTATGATTATTCTGCCATCTAGTTAACTTTTAGGACAAACAACTATTTAAGCCTTCTCACGAACAATAGGAGCTTCATCAGAAAGGAACTCAATAGGATAAGCAGGAACTGTTACATTTTCCTTACCATTAGGAACATCAATGTTAACTACTTCATCAAGAAGAACCTTATAAATACGATTCTTCTTACTCTTGTTCTCACCTAAGTCAGACTTAAGAGTATTCCAAATAGAACTATCAGTAAAGTTCAACTGACAACCAACACCAGTAGTAGCGGCAGTAGTAGCAGTCTTAGCACCACTGATAGACTGACGCTTAGGACTTTCAATATCGTCTACACTAATAAGAGCGATAAGAGTTTCATCATCAGCATCCTGACCACCATTACGTTCAATCAGAAGGTCACGATTTTCAGCAAGAATAGTAGCAGCATTATTGTTAATATATTCCTGCTTGTCCTCCTTTGTATAACGCTCTGAAGTCATCAAAGGATTACCCTTACTATCATACTGAGGAACACCCTTAAAGATGAACCAAACAGTAAACTCCTTGAGAGCAGCATCCTGACCTTCACGAGTATTCAAATCAACACCATTCTCAGAAGCCCAATTAACAATATCCTCTACACGCTGAGAAATAGCATTCTCAACACCAGCGATATTATTACCAAACTGAATGTTTTCACCAACAGCAATGTTCATTGCCTTACTAACAGGAGCGGTAATTACAAACTTACCAGGAGTAGAATTAGCAATGAGACGAGGCTCAGCATTAACAGTTGAAGACTTCTGACCAGCTTGAATAGCTATAACACCAAATGAAATTTTGTTAACTAACTTCATAATTGTAAAGTTTAATAAGTTAATAAATGAATGAATAAATAAATAAAATATGTTGTTTAAAACAACGATTAGTTGTAAAATTTTGACCTAAAAGAAATTATTTAATTTCTTCAGCAATTTCATAGTCAGAAGGATTAAGGTCAATTCCTTCAACTATTTTAAGTTCGCTTGTTTCTTGACAACCCATGAGCGCATCTGCTGCAATATCACGAGCACCAAGAGTAAAAGCGCGATGTCCTATAAGTATACGAGCATATTTCTTATAAGTATCTTTAGTAAATAATTCAGCAGTTTGGGCTTCACTATAACTAAATCTACTAGTACAAGTAATAATTCGTTCCTTACCATTTATCATTTTATAACGAGTAAATTCGTATTCAGTTACAAAATCAACAGCTTGTGCAGCAATTCTAATAATAGGATATTTGCCTTCATTTGCTAATTTTATAGCATGTTGTTTGTTAATAGCAACAACACATTTATCTGAAACTTGAAACTCATTATAAATATTATTTTTTAAATCAACATACCATTTAACTGGATATACACCAACAATGTCATCAGTTGTTTTAGATTCAGCTTCTTTAGCAGTACGACATTTAACACAATAATTAGGAAGTTGTGTTTCATTATAAATCGTATTGCCGTCAGTATATTGATACTGAGGAGTATAATCTTTAGTGCATTTCCAAGTTACTCCTGCCCTCGACAATAACGACTTTATAATATGAACATCAATACCAGTCTTACCATTTATAACGTGAATATGTTCAATACACGTTGAAAAAGGAAGTTGCAAATCTTGAGCACGCATAAGAATAGCAAAACCGTCATTAAGCGTTTTAATACCTCCTTTTTCACTTGCTATTATTCTTTTAAGAAATGCTTCAGCTTTTACAAGTTGAGTATCATCAAAAAGATTAATAGCACTAAGACCAGTATTAACATCATCACTCTTTTTAATTAAAGCTTGACTACTAGTGTCGTTAATACTTTCTTGTTGTTTGTCCATTATATCAAAGAGCCTTTAATTGTTTAACACTGCAAATATACAATAATTTTTTTAATCCACAATAATAAAATCAGAATTATTTTCGTTAATGGTAAAAATATCATTCTTATTTATTATTTCGTGATTATTTTTAACGTCTTTATTTTGTATTTTCGTTTCTTCAATAGAATTTTTTACAAAGATACTGTATAAATTTATAACATTATTAGGATAATAAACATTACTTAATCTATACATATAATTTTTAATATTATCACATTGAGGAGATGTTATAATTATAACATCTACATCAACGCTTAAAGTTTTATCTGGAGCATTATTAGTAGATAATATCTTTAATTTACCCATATTAAAAAGTTCTTCGTTTTGAGTTTTTTGTGCTTGAGCATACATATACTTACGTTCACCTTTTTTAGTGCCACTTTTGTAATATATAGGATTACCGTTAATATCTACAGCAGGAATAGCTTCAACTTTATCGTGATAATTTCCACAAATTATAGTTTCAGAATATTTATTTATATAATCTGTAACTTTATTTGCAAATTCACCACGCTTATTAATTATAAGTATCTTTTTATCTTTATTATTTTCAACAATTTTAAGAATTTCTTCTAGTTTACCTTCATAATCTGATAAAAGTTTACTTCTATTTCTTATCATTTCATAAGTTTGAGAAGCTCTTTCTTTAAGACTTATTGGATTATATAATTCATCTAATTGAACATTTATTTCAACAGACATATCCAAATGTGGATTCCAACCATTATCAGTAGCGATTTTGTAACATATCTGATTTGAAGAAATATTAAGAGCTGCATTACCTTCTCTAGCTTCATCTATAGCGCTTAAACCTCCAAAAATACTAATAGATGTTGTTATATATTCATCATAATATTTTAAAAGTTTATATTCTTCAGTATCTTCAGGTATAGTTACACCAATCCATCTCTCCCTTACGGGGGTGCTTAAACGAACCTCATCTATTTCTGCTTGTTTAAAACTATCTAAAAGAGGACAAACAGAATATAGTTTAGCCATATCTTCAGTTGGCATGAGTTTATTTAAAACTACTAATTTAAATTTAGAACGAATAAGTTGCTCTTCTAAATGTTTTTCTATACGTTCACAATGATACACAATGCAAACATAAGGTGACATAGAAGAACCATTACGTTCCAAATAGTCAATAGATAATATAACAATATGTTTATTATTTAATAGTTGTTTAAATTGATTATTATTTTCTTCATTTTCTTGTTTTGTTAAAAATTCAATAAGATTTATCCTTTCGCTAAATGTATTAACATATATAGTAATTTTCACATTGGGAGATTTATTATAAATACGTTGAAGTATTCCTAAAATAATAATTTTATCATTTAAAGGACTAGGTATTATACAAGAACCAACACATAAATTAGACCTCCAATTAGAAATAGCATTTTCAAAAAGAGCATCTGCTGTTTTCATAATTTATTCTTCTTGTTCATTATCAAATAATGTTTGATATTGATGTGAATATTTTTTAATAAGAGATTTACCACTAATACTTCCATTTCTAGTATTAGCTTTTTGGTTAGGAGATATTCCTAATTTAATAGGATTTATAATTTTATATGCTTCATCATAATAATATTTATAATTTATATTTCTAAGTTCAATAGGTTTATCATCAAGAGAATTAAGAACTTGCACAGGAAGTCCTGATGCTAATCTACTTAATTGTTTAGTAACATTGTGTTCTTTATTTAAAACTATACCACTTGTGGAAACATAAAATCTAACATGACGTTGACTATAAATTTTTTGTTTAACACCATCTACAACAGTAAAGTAAACAACATTAAATTGTTTACCTACATTTTGTGTTTTACAAAAATTAAGAATGTCTTTATGATTACGCAAAGTTTCCATTACAGGTATATGATGATATAAATAATTAAATACAGCTAAAGCAACAATAGGCATATCATAACCTTTCTTAAGATCTTTTATATATTGTTTAGTATCTAAAGAACCTTTAGCATCAATTTCTTCATCTTCCCATACAGCAAAATAATTATTTACATCACGAGCATAATAAGCTTTATAATCTTCACTATCGGCACCCATTTTATTAGTTTCATTCCATCTTTTAGTAATATCATTAAATATTTCCATTTTATTTTTAGGAAGTTTAATAATAATACCATCAGTATTGGCTGAAATAACATGAATACCATTAAGTTCAAGTTCTTCTACTAATGTCATAGTCATAAGTTGACCATTTATAGTAACTTTTAATTGTGCTATTCTATCATATAGAAAAAAGAGTTCTGAGCCAAATTTTCCATATATAGAATTAATAACAATTTTAAGAGCTTCTGCTGATATTTTATTAGGAACACCAGGAATAATTAATTCTTCACTATCTTTAGTATGTTTACATTTTACTCTAGTATCTTTAAAATATTTAACCATTTTAACAAAAATAGTTTTATTTAAATGTTCAGGAGATACTTCATAAGATACAACAATACTCGGATAATAACTATTATACATTTGTGAGTATATCTTTTTATAATAGATTAATTACTTCTATTAATATACTCCTAACTATTTCTAGTTAGATTAGACTATATCTTCATTCTGCTTTAAAATAGTTCTATTTTTTCCTCTACCTTCAGCAATAATATTATTATTGCTATCTAAATATCTCCATAAATATCCTCCAGCACTTTTTTTAGAACCGTTACAAGCTCCTAATAAAGTACTTTTTGCTATAGGATATTTTGCACAAACTTCGTCACTATTATTAAAAATAAAAATAAGATTACCTATAATTTTATCAAATTGTCCTATTTTATTCTGTTTAATTTTTCTTATTTTATTTCTAAATTCATCAGTTTGCAAAGATGTTTTATCTTGAGTTTTCATAGCTAAACGTTGAGCATCACTTCTATAAACATCTTTAACTTGAAGATTATACAAAATATTTTTATCATATTGAAGTTGATAATTTTTTTCTTTAATTAGCAAATCACTATCAGCAAATTCAAATACACCAAAATCAAAACTTTCAATTCCATATTTATTATAATCAGCAGTTAAAAGTTTATTTGGATGATTTTGTTTTTTAAGTTGACTAAAATGTTTACTAATTCGAGAACCTATATTATTACTAGAACCTATATAAATCATATTTGTTATTTTATTCTTTATATAATAAATTCCAGCTTTCTTTTGATATTTATTTAAATATCCATAAGGTAAATTAGAAAAAGGACGATATTTACCATATCCGTTAAAACCATCAGGAGTTGCACTTCTATTTTTTTGTACAGGTTTAATGTTAACTACAAAATTTAGAGTTTTATTATTCATAGTTGTATTATATTAAATTAAACATTAAGAATATCAGTGCAAAGATAATATCTTTTTGGATAATAGCAAAATGCAGGGTGCTTCAATTTAGTTAATTATTCTAAATTTACGTCTTTTGACTAGTCGTTGAACCTTCATCTTATATATATACATATACATATATATATAAATATCTATATAAATATAAGACGCTCGGCTGCTGATTGCCCAATATTATTAACTTTTACCATACCATTATCATTACTAATGCCATAATTTATATTACTATAATTATTTGGTGTAATAATCTCTAAGGGTTTTCCAGCAATTCTCCCTGTTTTATTTCAACTATAAGTTAATCGAAATGTTTATAAATAAAATTATCGTTAGATTCTAATATTACAGGAACATCTTGCGTATGAATTCCTCCACAAGCTAAAGTATATGTTGTGCCATAAAAAGTGATTTCTCTACAAAAATCATCTTTATTAGTATGATAAACATATACTTTTTTCATATCTTCAAGTAATTCTTGAAGTTGTGGTGTTTTAAATCTTATATGAGGAAATATAATTTTATTAAAACTCATACGAGTTCTTTCAGTTCTAAGTTTAATAAATTTATCAGGTTTTAATCCACTCATGTCTGAATAAAACTTAACAGTAAGTTTATCTGCAATATTAGCTCTAGAACTAGATAATACATTTATATTAAATGCTGCACCTATACTATATCTAAGTTTAATTTCATCTGGCTTTTGACGAGCCATTTCACATACAATAAAAACATCGTTTTTATTATAATATAATAGAGGTTTTACATATTTAGGAAGAACATATCTATCAAAATCTTCTATATTTGTTTTATTTAATTGTTCTAATGTAAGTTTTTTATATGTTTCTTTTTTAGACCAATAAAGATTATATTCTTCACTATCTATAGGAGGAAGTTTAAAATCTAATAATTCATACCATTTAAGATTTATAGAAGTTTGTTTAAGTGATTTACCAAATTTAACTCTTTCACCTGTATTTTTGTCTATATTTACACCAGCAGAATGTAAAGCGAATACTTGTTGTAAATCTACAGTAGCATAAGGCAATCTATATTTACGAATGAGTTCAAGTTCTTTATCGCCATAAAAAGCATCTTTATCATTTTGAAGCCTAAAATATTTATCATTTACTTCTTTTAACTTTTCAATAAGATATTTAGTTTTATCAAAACGATTAAAATACATAAGAAATGCTTTAACCATTAAATCATCATATCCACTATTATTAAAACCAAACAAATCAGTTCTAAAAGGTACTTGATATACGTTACCATCTTCATCAAGTTTAGTTATATAATGAGCTTCCATACTATTTATATAACTAACAAGTTCAAGAAGCTGTGTATCATTAGTATCTGTTATACAAAACACATCATTCTTAACTTCATCAAGACGTTTTTTAATTTCAGCAACAGGAAGTTTTTCAGTTAATGCTATAGGTTTACCTTTATCATCTATACAATCTGCAAATTTATTAAAATAATCTTTTAAATCTATAAAAGTTATACTAAATAGATTTATAAGACATTCTACATCCATTGCTTTACTATCAATCATAATTTCTTAATTTCATAAAGTTCAAAATTATTGTTAATTGAAGAATTATACCATTTAATAAGATTTTGTTTGAATGTTTCAAATTTATCAGAATCTATATAGCTAACAAGAGGAGAATAATTTACAACATATCTTCTATTATTACTAGATATAAAAACTGTATTTAACCAAGATGTTATATCAATATTTAAAAATCTTGTTGCAGCACTACCTAATAGAAGAATATCTTTAAATTGATATTTATGTACATCTCTAGCAAAATAATTAAGACATCTATTATATGATTCTTTATCAAGTTTACAACTAATTGTTTCATTACAACGAATCATAGGTAAAAGATATAAGTCTGATTCTAGCTCCCCCGTAAAGGAGGGAAGAATATCTTTAATTATTTCAACCTGTGTACTAAAAGACATATCCCCATACTTATAAGCACTATAATCTACATTAGGTAAAATAATACATCGGCTACACCAACAATTACCAATACCTTGTAGATTATAGTGCTTTGTATTAAATAGTCTAATAGCACAATCTTTACACCAATTAGTCATCAAAGATAATGTCTAAGTTGTCCTAAAAATTTACTACCAGCGTGTTTTGAATAACCATGCTTTTTGGCAAAATTAATAAGACTTCTTTGATAAGAATTTATTTGTTTATCTTCATATTTATAATTAATAAAATCATCATTTATAGACACAGTTACTAGTTTAGGATTTTTACTATGATTTCCAACACCTTTAAAACCAGCTTTATTACGACGCTTAATTCTAGCACTTAAACTTTTATTGTATTCCATAATATTATAAATTAAATGATTTTACAATTACTTTTTCTAATTTACCACGATAACCTCTAGCTCGAAGTTCATCTATAAGTTCAACAGATTGATATTGTTTGAATTTTTCGGTTGCACCAGATTCATTTCTAAGGCAAGAAATACAAGTATTTCTATGACCTTTTCCATATATTGGAAAATCTTCAATAGGAAGGGTTTTACCACAACATTTACCCTTTTTCTGAGTGGTAGCTTCAACAGGCTTTACTGTAATACCTGCAAGTTTAAGTTTATCAGTATTATCCATATTTTAAATATAATTTTGATTTAGTTCTAGAACAAGCTACATAAAGTCTACGATTAATTTCTTCAATATTAGCATAAGGATGACCAAATCTATCATAAACTATATCGTTTACATCTACAAGACTTGTATCAAAAGTAGAACCTTGACTTTTATGTGAAGTTAAAGCAAAACCATAATCCAAATCTCTACTATATAAAAGTTTATTGTTTTTGTTTATAATATTTGTTAATAATAGACAGCCTTCTTTAAAAGCATAATAATCTCTCCATTTTTGACTGCGTGTATTAGTACTAGCACTTTTAGCACTTTCAATCATAGAATTAGAAATATTAACATACTGTTGCATTGTATGAATATCCTTATGGTCTAATATAAAAAGCGGAGATGTTATTTGTCCACCATGTATAGCTTGAAATCTTACAAGAAATCCTTTAAGTTCGTATGTAGGATGTGTATAATTAACAATATCCTTTATAATATACTCTTCAGAATTTTTAATAATAGGACTATTAAAATTATCAACTATAGTTATATAACTAATAATTAAATCGTTTTTAGTAATAACAGATTTATCTGCATTTTTTATTACAATATTTCTAATAAACTTATTCCAATTAGAAACAGCTGTATTAGTATATGCTATAATTTTTGCAAAATCTATATTACGTGTTAACTCTTCATCATTAAAATTATTATATACTATAGTTTCAAATTCTTTAGTAGAACAAACTTTATAACCTTTAGTATTATTCGAATCAAAATGTTCTCTGTTTCTAGAAATATATTCTAAAAATGTAAAACTTTTATGTTCTATATCATATCTAAGTAATTTAAGAAGATAAGAAATAGCATTATCTTCTTCTTGCCTTACTATTTGATTTAATTTATAACTTTTAATGTTTTTAAAAGCAGAACTATAAT
Source organism: Methanobrevibacter sp. (assembly GCA_017652345.1). Next base: position 7,773 of record JAGCBE010000205.1, on the reverse strand, counting down.
TTTCATTAATAGGACATAATTGAGAACCATCACCAATGTATATTATCTTACATTTGTTAGATTTACATGTTTTTTCAAGAAACATAGTAAGTCCTCTATTTATCATAGAAGCTTCATCTACTATATACACTTGATAGTCACCAATTTTAATTCGACCTTTAGGATCAAAAGGAGGGTTGGTAATATCAAATTTTTCTACATCAAAATTAATTTTAAGACCTAAATCTGATTGTAAAGTATTTATTTTAACGTGAGATAATTGAATACTTTCCGCTAATACTCGACACGCCTTATGCGTAGGAGCAGCAAGACCTATAACATAATAAGAAAGATTACAATTCTTAATAAGAGCTTTTACTAAATAAGTTTTACCAGTTCCAGCAGGACCGATAAGAGCTCTTTTATAATCATTTTCGTTATAATCAGAATTTATAAATTCAATCAAACTATTATAAGCAATTTTTTGATCATTAGTAAAATCTAATATACTAACAGGAGTTTTTCCATTTATTTGAGCTGTTGGAATTATATTCATATTTTAAGTGTTATTTATCATTAAAATCTATATTAGATACAAGATGTTTACACCTATCAATATAATCAATAACTTCAACAATATCAAATTTATAACCATCATCATATCTTATTATATATCCAGAATATACATAATTATGACAAAACGGTGTATATTCAGCTGAAGTACCTGGATGATGAATTGCATCATACTTGTCTCTAATATAAATAATAGGTTTTTTACTTTTAGTTTTTCTAACATCAAAAACTTTAACTCTTCCTAATAAACTATAACTTTTATTAGTAAAAGGAATTTTATAATTTTTAAGAAATTTTACATTTTCCTTTGGATTAACATAAGCTATAAATGTATGAGGTTTTTCTTCAATACAAACACAATAGACTAGTTCTTTAAAACTAGTCTTATTTGTGTTTTTTCTTTTATTTATAACAGGTTTAAAAGTAAAACCTGTAAAAAAAGTTTTATTCATAATTGACTTCTTTTATTATTACGTTTAGTTTTATAAGTATCTTGATAATCTTTCTTAGTTTTCTTATAAGTATAATAATCTGAAGGTGCTGGTGTATTAATACCTACACCAGCAAAATTATTAAAAATAAGAACATAACCGCAATAATGTGTTAAATAATCAATTCTTCCCCACATACGAATTCCTACTGTAGCAGAAGTAGAAAGTTTAAGAGTTTTAGTTCCAGTTTCAACTTTTCCAACTTTAGAAAAAAGTTTTAAATCTTTGTTTTCATCATGCTTTTTCATTTTACAACAAATTTTAATAAATTAAACAATAAAATTAAAATAAGTAGGCAGAGCAGCTGAGGTTCCTCTATTAAGTTCAATAACCTTGCAAAAATGAACACCTACTTTAGTGCCTAGAATGGGACTCGAACCCACACGAACTTTAAATGTTCAACAGATTTTAAGTCTGTCGTGTCTACCAATTCCACCATCAAGGCAACAATTAACTTAATTATTTTTCTTTATAAGATAAATACTACCAACAGGCAGAAAACTATTAGTAAAAATTATATGAGTTGTACCTTTTGCATCACATACTTCAAGTCTATATCTATACATATTATTATATGAAGTTACAGTAGAATATGTAACTTTACAAGGTTCATATACAACATCATTAAAATTATATACATTTGATTTACAAGATGTAAATACTAATAATAAAAATAATAATTTTTTCATAATCTATAAAATTTTCAAGTTTCATAATTCAATCTTCTTTAAGTTCACTAATAACAAATTGTCTATAATCTTGCATTGCCTTCCTTAACCTTGAAGCATCGGTTGACATCATTTGTGCAGCTTCATACATAGCATCGGCAAGTTGTCTAATTTTATTCAATTTTTCTTGGGGTGTCATATCGTTTGTATTGTATAAAGTAAATTACATAATGAATTTTCCAACTCTTCAGTTTCCGCAGAATAAATTAAATCTTCAATTTCCAAATCTGCATACAAGAACTCATGTATATCTACGGTATGTGTTGGACTATTTATGTCATTAGTGTTCTTCCAAGTCTTAATTATAGAAAGAATAACATCAATAACTTGAATTTGCTTTTCCGTTGGTTTCATATATTTTATTATTAGGTTTACACAATTCTAAATTCATTTTTAAGTTTACCTTTAAGTTGCCAATATTGTTCTTTTCTTAATTGTTCAATATTTTTATCATCAGTTAAAATATTAAACCAATCAGTCCAAACAATTTTATTATCTTTATTATAATGTTGATAACGCTTTTGTATCATTCTACATAAATTGTATCTAATATAAATACTTCATTACTTTCATAATATAAACCTTCTACAAGCTGAGTATCACAATTATATTCATCATATAAACATTCATTAAACTCATCAGCACTTATATAAAGATTTTTAGCTTCTTCTTGTGTATTAGCAGCAATTAATGCTATACCACCACTATATTCTTTATGTGGTTTAATACTAAAAACTTTCATAATTGTAATATTATAGTTTATTTAATTTTTTAAAATTCGTTTTAAGTCGTTAAAATTTAAAATACATATAATTATACACAAAATATATTTTAAACGCTTACAAGCAAAAAGGAACAGAAAAATAAGTGTTATTGTGTAGTGTAAATATAAAAATAAATAATAGGTGCTTACTGTATTACTATAATAAACACCTATTTCATAATTAACAACTATACTAATTACACTATGAATTATATAATCTTAGTTAAAGCTATAACAATAATAAGAATAATTGATATAGCAGCGCAAGTAATACAAGATTCCTTCCAACGATTACATTTTTGTTTAAGTTCAGCAATAACACTTGCATTTTCATCAAGTTCACTTCTTAAATCATTACAAGTTTTATTGAGTTCTTTATTTTGATTTGAATACTTAATTGATTGTACTTTATCATTGTTATGCTGATTATTTAGATTGTTGATTATACCTGTAAGTTTATCATTTTCAGCTCTAACATGAGAAACTTCTTTAGTCAGTTTATCATTTTCAGCACATATTTTTTTATAACTTTTGTTAAGTTCATTATAATCATCTTGTTGTGTTTTTTCAACAGCATCCTTACGGAAAATAATTTCAACAAGTTGATTTTTAGTTTTCTTCATTAAAGAAGAACTGCTACCAGAAATACAACTAGAGTTAGAATCATTATTAACTTTAGTTTTAGAAACATTTGTAGACATAATGTAATAAGTTTAAGTTATTAAATAAATTAAAGTAAATTATTCAAAAAGAATATTAGATTCTTTAGTTTTACTATTTTCTTCTTCAATTTGTTGTTCTTCAACAATATCAATATCTTCAAAAATTAAAGCAGTATTTATTTCAATAGAATAATCATCGAAATTATCAGTATCAGAGTAACACATATAAGTTAAATTAAATTACAAATTATGATACAAAGATAATAATAATAACAATATCTCCTTCTTAAAGGGGAGCAATAATCAACTATTTTAACAATTTTTAATATAGTTTGACTATCGTTCCCCCGTAGAGGAACTGAATAATGATTAGTTCTATTTACTAGAATCCCATCATCTTATCAGCAAGTTTATCAAGACGTTTAAGACCAAACTCACTAAGAGTTATAGAAACTATATGATTAATAATAGCATCATGGTCAAATGTCTTTGTTACACTATTATCTGAAGAGAATGGATTACTGTATTCAGTACCTTTTGCTACATGCTCTTGAATAATATTAATCTTAGCTCGACTAAGAATAATACCAAGACCTTCAGGATTAGAAAGCAAATGATTTGCAGCAAATGCTACTTCTTCCATATCTCTTAAACGTGCAGCAACACTAAAAGCAGATACAAAGATAACATTTACTTTAGCAGATTCATACTCCAAGGTTTCATGATTTTGCTGATAACCATCAACAGGTGAATCAAGAGTTATACCTAAACGTACATACTCTTGTTGTGGTGTAACTGTTACACTACGAATAACAAGATTGTCAACTTTCTTCGCTCCTTGTTTCAGCAACTGAGCAATAATTTCTTTTGATTCCATAATTAAAATAAATTAAGTGTTAATAAAATTATTAATATTAGGTTTAGCACCTAAAATGTTTTATGAATATACAGTATAATTCTCTTTATTGTTTAATTCTTTAACGTCTCTTAAAGAAGAATCTAATATTCTTAAAACTGTAGTAATATTAAAAAGTTGAAAGATAATACCTACTAAAGCTGTTATAATACCTATAGCTTCAATAGATAATACAACTCCTAATACAAAGATACTATTTTCAATATTTTCCATAATTATCTTATGTAGTTTATTCTTCCCATTCTATTTTAATAGTATCAATTGTATCAGGCATTCTACATTTTATTGCTTCTTTTTTACTTTCGTAAATTCTACCTGGAGTAATTACACCATTTTCGTTTCTATAAATATTAATCCAGCTTTCATGTTTTACAGAAGCCATCATTAAATCTTTGTCTTTTATAATACTTTCTACATAATATATACCATCAATAGAAAAAGCATACGGTTCTTCGCTACCGCCGTTTTCTATTAATGCTATTATAGGATAAATAGGGTGTTTAGCATCAAAACAAATTATTCTAGCAGGTTTCCCATCTCTTGTACAAACTGGATGACCTTGTTTTGCAAGTTCTAAATTAAAAGGTTTCATAATTTAATAAATTTTTAAAGAGTTATTTTATATATGTTTGTTTTGTTTATATTATTTATTATTTTTATTTTAATATTAAATTTATAATAGACAATAACTATAAACTAATGTATACATTTATACACATTCTAACACTTAGAATTATAATTATACATAATAGTAATAAATAGTTATAGTATAAATATAAATGTTATAAATAATATTAAAGTAAAGTAAACAATAGCAAATATTTATACGCAGTAATAAACGGTATGTTTTATAGTTTTACTAATGGTATAGATTATGCTGTGAGTCAACTTGAATAAACAAGTGATGATTTGATTTTGATAATAAAGAGCTAAATAGAACAGTAATTATTATATTATAAAGAGAAAGTAGTAAGAGAAAAGAAGAAAAAGAAGTGGAGGAGATAGTGCTCCACATACTTCTACTTATAGTATTATTCATCATATTACTAAACAAATAACCCGAATTTATTAACCTTTATATCAACTAAACTGAAATATGATATACTATTATTCTTCTTCATATTCAAAGCACTACGCTTAGTGCTAATATTATGGCAAATACTAGGTTTATGGTACGAATAATATCGAATACTATCTCTTACTACTTCTCTTTTTTATTATTTTAGCTTTTTCCAACAGTTCTTTGTGATACTCATTATACAATAAGTACTAAACATAGAACTTATTATCAAAACAGTTAACACAAAACAAATGTCATAAGTTAGTGTTAATACTAATAGTAAACTTATTGCTGGAAGCATACATAATATAACTATTAGCATTATTGCTAAAACTGATTTAAATTTTTTCATAGCTATAGTTTATTTTAGTTTGTATTAGTTTATGTAAGAACATTTAAATCTACAATACTTCTAAGATAACCATTAACACTTAAATGTCTAGAAATACTAGAACACTTAAATATGATGAAATAAGAAGTAATGCAGAACTTGTTTTGTTGAGGATGAGCAAGACTTGTTTTGTTGAGAATGAGAAGGTAAGAAAGAAAAGAAGGAGCAGGACTAAGCCCACTCCCTCTAATATATTAAATTTCAACCCATCGCCAATCAGTAGGAAGTTCAGAATGTATTAAGTTGTTTTGTGTATAGGTTTACTTTGATAAGAACAGCAAGCAGTAGTTCTACACCACACAATGCAATGCTTTTTGTAACAATAACCGTCACCATTGGCATTACTCACATCGAAATGTTTGCAATTTGAACAAGTTTTCATAGTTGTAATTAATTTTGTTTTCCACAATCATCAATGAGAGCGTTAACGTAAGCTATTGCACCAATAACCATAGAATAACTTGCAAGTACATCATCTTGAATATCACCACTAAAAGGTTTTCTAGGAAATAAATCTATAGCTCTATTAATCGAGCTTTAATTTCAAGAAGTTTTGAGAGTTTCATAATTGTAATTGTTAGATGTTAATAAAAAGTGGCAGCTGTTAAGGTACAACTGCCGAAACCTTGAACAATAATTGCTATACATCAAGCAATTTGTCCAACATCTTCTCCAAGCCAATTTCACCCATATTGCCAAGTTTGACATCGACAATATGATTGAAGATAGCATCATGGTCAGGAACATGTTCATCTTCCTTTTCAGTAAAAGGATTGACACGAACTTGACCTGCTGGTACATCTTCTTGAAGAAGTGTAACTTTAGCTCTAGACAAGATTACTTGCAGAGAGTTCGGATTGTTAACAATAGCATTAACAGCCCAAGCAAATTCATCACTTTCTTTGAGCAAGTTTGCAATAGAAAAGAGAGAAACAAAGATGACATTTGTCTCACCACGAGCGTAAATGCCATCTTCACCAAGACCATAACCTGCAACAGGTTTATCCAAGGTAAGAGCAATACGAGTATACTCCTCAAGAGGAGTAACTCTAACGTTGTTAACTACAATGTTTTCAACTCTCTTAGCACCATTTTTAAGCAGAGTGCTAACTGCATCTTTCATTGTTGCCATAATTTAAACATTAAGGTGTTAAACATTAAAAATAGTAGTGGCTCGTCTACTACTTTAATCTTCAGGTTCGTTAAATAGCAATGTTTCGTATGCTGTTTTTGCATCAACACAATCATCTGCTATTACAATAGTCTCTATATGTCCAATACCAACAGCTTGATAATGATACTTAAATACATCATCTCTCACACGTAAACGATAACACATTATGACAAAGTTGTCAATAATCTCGGCATACATTAATTCCATAGTTGTAAATAATTAAGTGAAAAGTGCAATAGTCCTTCTATTGCAAGACTTGTTATGTTGAGAAAGAGAATTACGAGAAAAATCTTTGATTTTTGGAGTACTTGTTTGTTGAGAATGAGGAATAAGATGACGGGGTAGTCAATTCAATTATTTAAGTGGGAGGGAGTTGAGTAAATAGCTTCACTCTCACATTTATTCTTTCTATTTTTCTCTTTTTCCTCTTCTATTTACTCTATTTATTCTACCTTTTCTATATCTTTTATCTTTATTTTTTTTCTATCTCTTTTATTTCTTCTAGCTTTATCTCTTTCAGTTTATTTTATTCTACTTTCTATCTATTGTATTATCTTCACTTTTGTTATCATTTTCTTTATATCTTTTATCTCTTTTACTTTCACATTCATCTTTATCTAATACATTATTTTCTTCTCTTTATCTATCACTTTGCTTTCTTTATTATATTTAATATTATATTTAATATTTACTTTGTGTTAATTTTTAATAGATAACAGAATATATGTTTTATATTTTATTATAATATTATTTATAATATTTTATATTTTATTAACTTTAATAGTACTTGTAGCACATAAATCGCTCCATTGTTTATTACTTAAAATAATATATTGTTTAATAGTAGAAATAATAGTAGTTTTAAAATAAGCTTTAATAGTAGAAAAATGAATATTAAAACGATAAAAAGTAAAACTAAAAAGATTATAAGTAGTAAGATAAGAAATAAAACAAGAAATAAAATTAGAAGTAAGAGTAGAAAAATGAATAGTTGTAGCACCACTCTTTTATAATAATTATATTATATATAATTATT